>NZ_JBWKCC010000002.1:249366-763071 GCF_056436655.1 Streptomyces sp. NPDC043427
GCCGCCCCCCTCCCCCCCCCCCCCCCCCCCCCCCCCCTCTACCCCCCCCCCCCCCCCCCCCCCCCCCCCCCCCCCCCCCCCCCCCCCCCCCCCCCGGGGCGGCGAAGCCACGGTGCCGGGCGCAGGCGTCCCCGTACCGTGGGGCTCCCCGACCGTTCCCGCCGCCGGTGCCGCCGGTGCCGCCGTGCCCTGCGCCGGAGTGGCCGCGGGGTGCTGCACCGGCGGGGCCGGGGCCCAAGGCCCGGGCTCGCCGTACGGCGGGGTGCTGTAGGGATCGGGGTCGTGCAGGGGCTTGGGCCGCTCGGAGGCCGACGCAACGACGGAACCGGACACCGCGGGCGCCGCGGCAGCGGTACGCGACTCGTCACCGGCGTCGCGCCCGCCCTCGGCGCCCGCGCGAGCCGAGGGCACACTCAGCACGTAGTCGCCCTCGTCCTCGGCCGCTGCGCCGGGACGCACCGGGGCCTCGCTCAACTCGTCATCGCCCTCACCCTCGTCCCCGACAGCCGCCCCGGCACCACCGCCAGGACCCGACGGCGAGTCGCTCACGGCGATGTCTGCCCCCGCGTCGACGCCCCCCTCCTCACCTGCACCGGCGCCGGCACGTACCGACGGCTCGCTCAGCTTGTAGTCGCCGTCGTGTGCGGCCCGGTCCCCGGAGGGGTTCCGGGGTGTCACCTCGGCGGAGGTGTCCTCGTTCATGCTCTCCCCACAGCTGGCCGCGGCACGGCACGTCGGCGTTGGCCGCAGATGATCTGCTCGGCGCGCCCGACGCAGTGTCGTGGGCGCAGCTCACCCTGGATTCAACCAGGTTCACGGGGTACCACGGCAGGGGCCGGGTCAGCGGGCCCGATCGGAGGGCGGCGAGGGAGCGGAGGTCGCGTCGGGGACAGGTGCGGCGAGCAGGCTGGCGCCCGTGGCCTCGGGTGCCGGGGTGGGGGTCCACGCGGTCAGGGCGACCGGCGGGGTCGCGGTGAGCGGACGTATCAGAGGGGACACCGCGGCCGCGCCGGCCACCACGGGTGCGGTGAGCGCGTGCAGCGTGCCCTCGTGGTACTGGCCGGCGACCGGGGAAGGCCCCCCGGGCAGCAGAGGTGCGGAGACCTCCGTCGGGGCAACCGGCGTCTCACCGAGGGTGCCCTGGCCGCCCTGGGCGACCAGGGGGCCGACGGGACGGCGGCGCAGGGTCTCGGGCACCGCGGCGGCCCCCGTGCCCTGGGTCGTGCCCTGGGTCCGCGCGGGCGTCACGTTGCTGCCGCCGGTGCTGCCGCGTGCCTCGGTGTCCGCGGGGAGGCCGTTGGTCATGCCGCCCAGCGCGATCGCGGCCAGCGACACCGCCCCGGCGGCGACGAAGGCGAACCGCATTCCGCGCGACCGCTCGGCGTCGCCGCGCCCCACGGCGTGGATGCGGAAGCCGCGGTCCGGGGAGGAGGGCGCCAGGACGGAGTCGTGCCCGCCGACGGGGACGTAGCCGAATTCGAAGTGGTCCCTGCGCCTCACCCCGAAGATCCCGCCGGCCCCGGGCGGTCCGGAGAACCCGCCGAGGCCTCCCCCGCCGAGCGGCGAGCCACCACCGTCCGGGTCACCTCCCCCGGGCAGCCCCTGGAGACGGGCCAGGAAGCTCTCGGAGGGGGTGGGCGGAGCGACCTCCGCGAAGACGTTCTTCAGTCGGCGCTGCGCGTCGACCTCCGCCTTGCACTTCGGACAGGTGGCCACGTGCGCCAGGACGCGCTCACGCGTGTCATGACCGAGCTCTCCGTCCACCAGGGCGGAGAGTCGGTCTCCCAGATGCTGTTCCGCGAGGTGCCCCTCGCCGGGTTTCGGCCGTGATCCGTTCACGCGGTCGCGCCCCCTCCCCCCAGTGCGGGGACACGAGGCACGAAGGAGCGGCGCTCGGCGCGGGCCTCCGGCGAACGGTGCGCCAGGGCCTTGCGCAGCTGGGAGCGGCCGCGGTGGATGCGGGAGCGGACCGTGCCGAGTTTCACGCCGAGGGTCGCGGCGATCTCCTCGTACGACAGTCCTTCGATGTCGCACAGGACGACCGCGGCGCGGAACTCGGGCGCGAGGGTGTCGAGGGCCACTTGGATGTCCGCGTCGAAGTGCGCGTCGTTGAAGACCTGCTGGGGGGAGGGGTCGCGGCTGGGCAGTCGCTCGGCCGCGTCCTCGCCGAGGGCGTCGAAGCGGATGCGCTGCTTGCGGCGGACCATGTCCAGGAAGAGGTTGGTGGTGATGCGGTGCAGCCAGCCCTCGAAGGTCCCCGGCGTGTAGGTCGACAGGGAGCGGAAGACACGGACGAAGACCTCCTGGGTGAGGTCCTCCGCGTCGTGTTGGTTGCCGGTGAGGCGGTATGCCAGCCGGTAGACCCGCCCGCTGTGCGTGCTGACGATCTCCTCCCAGGTGGGCGGAGTCCACGCCTGCCCGTCCGCGTCGGTGGAGAAGGTCGCGGTCTGGGTCTGGTCAGCGGCGTGGCTGTGGTCAGCAGCGGTGTCGTTCACGGATTTCGGCCTACCCGCCGATCCGAGGAAGCGCAGCAGCGCTCCTCTCCGATCCACAGGCGCAGCCGCACCTCCCCTGTCGGCTCTGGTGGTGTCCAGTGGAGCCCCTACCATAGCCACCTCGCCCGTTAGCTCCGGATAAGCGGTTTTACGAGAATTTGATCTGTGCTGATACGGCTCATGCGGCTGCGTCAGCACTTGCTCGGCGTCCCGCCCGTCATCGTGATCCAACTGTGTCCCCCCGTCCTGTCTCCCACCCTTCTAAACGCCCGGTCCCATCTGCGGGTTCCCGACGGCAACGGATACAGTCACGCCGAGGCAACCACGGGGACAGGAGAGGGTCATTACCGGCAACCGGCAGACGAGCTGGGCGTTCGCCGACGCCTATGTCGCCGAGGACGAAGCGCTGCGGTGGGCCCGTGACCGGGCCCGCGAGGCAGGGCTGCGCTCGGTGTCGCCCGGCACGGGCGCCGCGCTGCGGTTGCTCGCCGCCTCCGTGGACGCCAAGGCGGTCGCGGAGATCGGCACCGGTACCGGCGTCTCCGGCATCCACCTGCTGTACGGCATGCGACCGGACGGCGTCCTGACGACCGTCGACCCTGAGCCGGAACACCAGCAGTTCGCCCGGCAGGCCTTTCGCGCCTGCGGCTTCGCCAGCAATCGCGCCCGCTTCATCCCGGGCCGCGCGCTCGACGTACTGCCCCGGCTCGCGGACGCGGGCTACGACCTGGTCTTCTGCGACGGCGACCGCCTGGAGTTCCTCGACTACCTCGCTGAATCGTTGCGTCTTCTGCGGCCCGGAGGCCTGGTCGTCTTCGAGGGTGTCTTCGCCAACGGCCGCACGGTGGACTCCGGCCCGCAGCCGACCGAGGTCATAAGGATCCGGGAGCTGCTGCGCGCGGTGCGCGAGAGCCAGGAACTGGTGCCGTCACTGCTCCCTGTGGGTGACGGCCTGCTGTGCGCGGTCAAGCGATAAGCGCCGAGAGGCGCTGACAGGCCCTCGAAAAAACCGCCGAGGCAAGCGGGAAAGCAGTGGTGCCGCCCGGAAAATCAGCCGCCCCGGCATCGGAATGCGATGCCGGGGCACTGAAAGGGTATGGTCGCTTGCGCGTCAGCCGACAACCTTCTTGAGAGCGTCGCCGAGGGCGTCGGCCTCGTCTGGAGTCAGCTCGACAACGAGCCGTCCGCCGCCTTCGAGCGGAACGCGCATGACGATGCCCCGCCCCTCCTTGGTCACCTCGAGCGGACCATCGCCCGTCCGCGGCTTCATGGCCGCCATGCTCGTTCCCCTTCCTGAAACCAGCTCATCGTCAAGGCCGACGGCCCCCGAAGGGCACGCGCAGTCCAGAGAGGGACACGCGACACCGGCATCGAACACATTGCTTCCAGGCCATTATCCCGCATCTCAGGACCCGATGACCAACATCAGTCGGCATCACTTGGGCAACGCGCGCGAGCAAAACCACTCAATTCGGCGATGTGACTGCGATACTGCGCGGCCGCACGGAGTTCCGCCCACCGAAAACCTTCGATGACTCTTTGACGCAGGTCACACGTCGCGTCCGGGCTGTGGACGGCGAACTCCGCCATGCTGTTCCTTCATACAGACGACGTACCGACCAGTACGTCGAAACCGTGACATCGGAGGGGATGCGCCATGGCCGACACCGTGCTCTACGAGGTGAACGACGGGCTCGCGACGATCACGCTGAACCGCCCCGAGGCGATGAACGCGCTGAACATCGCGACCAAGGTCGCCCTCCGGGACGCGGTCCGCGCGGCGGCGGACGACGACGCCGTACGGGCGGTACTGCTGACGGCCGCCGGGGACCGGGCGTTCTGCGTGGGCCAGGACCTCAAGGAACACATCGGGCTGCTGGCCGAGGGCTCGGGGCAGGTCATGAGCACGGTCAAGGAGCACTACAACCCGGTCGTGCGGGCGCTGACGGAGATGGCGAAGCCCGTCGTCGCCGGGGTGAACGGGGTCGCGGCGGGCGCCGGCTTCGGATTCGCGCTCGCCGCGGACTATCGGGTGGTGGCGGACACGGCGGCTTTCAACACGTCGTTCGCCGGGGTGGCCCTGACGGCCGACTCGGGCGTCTCGTGGACGCTGCCGCGGGTGGTCGGGCCTGGGCGCGCTACTGACCTGCTGCTTTTTCCGCGGAGCGTGAAGGCTCAAGAGGCGTACGAGCTGGGGATCGCCAACGTCGTCGTCCCTGCGGCGGAACTGCGGGGCGAGGCGGAGCGTGTGGCGCGGGCGTTGGCCGAGGGGCCGACGGTGGCCTACTCGGCGCTCAAGGAGGCGGTGGCGTTCGGGCTGTCCCACTCGCTGGCGGAGACCCTGGAGAAGGAGGATGAGCTGCAGACTCGGGCGGGGGCGTCGGAGGACCACGGGATCGCGGTGCGGGCCTTTGTGAACAAGGAGAAGCCGAAGTACTTGGGCCGGTGAGTCCGGGGGCTTCAGCACTGTCGGGGGGTGCGGGTTCGTCGTGGCTCGTCGCGCCCACGCGGCGGAGCCGCATGGCGATACGCCCCCGCGCCCCTCAGCGGCTCACGCAGGTTTTCAGGTGATCGTTCACCAAGCCGCACGCCTGCATCAGGGCGTATGCCGTCGTCGGGCCCACGAAGCGCAGGCCCCTCTTCTTCAGGGCCTTGGAGAGGGACGTGGACTCCGGGGTGATCGCGGGGACGTCGGCCAGGGTTTTCGGGACCGCGTGGGTGGCCGGGTCGGGGGCGTGGGACCAGATGAGGGTGTCCAGCTCGCCCGGCGCCCACTCGGCCAGCACCCGCGCGTTGGTGAGCGTCGCGTCGATCTTGGCGCGGTTGCGGATGATGCCGGGGTCGGCGAGGAGGCGGTCGCGGTCCTCGTCGGTGAAGGCGGCGACCGAGGCGATCTTGAAATCGGCGAAGGCGGTGCGGAAGCCCGGGCGGCGGCGCAGGATGGTGATCCAGGAGAGGCCGGACTGGAAGGCCTCGAGGCTGAGGCGTTCGAAGAGGGCGTCGTCGCCGTGGACCGGGCGGCCCCACTCCTCGTCGTGGTACGTGATGTAGTCCGGTGTGGACAGGGCCCAGGGGCAGCGCAGCGCGCCGTCGGGGCCCGCGAGGGCGGTGCCGTCGCTCACTGGTGGTCCTCCGGCGCGTGCTTCTCCATGGAGACGTGGGACGCGGCGGCCTGGGCGCCGGCCAGCGCGGACTCCAGGTCGGCGATGCGGGCGTCTCTCTCCGTGAGCTCGGCGGCGAGGCGGTTGAGCGCGTCGTCGACGTCGTTCATGCGGTAGCCGCGGGCGGCGAGGGGGAAGCGGAGGTGGTCGATGTCGGCGCGGTTGAGCGGCCGGTCCACGGGCAGCGGGTCGTGGAGGCGCTCGGGCGGGGCCTCGGGCAACGGGCCGGTGCCCTCGCCGCCGCCCACCACGGCGAGTGTCACCGCGGCGACCACGACGGCGAGCGCGACGACCAGGAACAGGAACATAACCATGGCTTGAGGCCCCACGCTCTGTGTGCTCGAAAGTCGAATGTGTCAGGGTCCGATCGTGCCATGAGCCTCCGACAGTTAGGGTCACAGGCGGGCGAAGAGCAGGACGAACCACAGGTCGTACTAGGAGAGTGCACACGGGATGCTCAGGTTGGGCAGGCGGGAGTTCGCACCGCACGAGCCGGTGATCATGGCGATCGTGAACCGGACCCCGGACTCCTTCTACGACCAGGGGGCCACGTTCCGCGACGAGCCGGCCCTCGCGCGCGTGGAGCAGGCGGTGGCCGAGGGAGCCGCGATCATCGACATCGGCGGGGTGAAGGCGGGGCCCGGCGAGGAGGTGACCGCCGAGGAGGAGGCGCGGCGGACGGTCGGCTTCGTGGCGGAGGTCCGGCGGCGCTTCCCGGACGTCGTCATCAGCGTGGACACCTGGCGGGCCGACGTCGGCGAGGCGGTGTGCGAGGCGGGCGCGGACCTGCTGAACGACGCGTGGGGCGGGGTGGACCCCCGGCTGGCGGAGGTCGCAGCGCGGTACGGGGTGGGGCTGGTGTGCACCCACGCCGGCGGCGCGGAGCCGCGGACGCGGCCGCACCGGGTGACGTACGACGATGTCATGGCCGACATCCTGCGGGTGACCGTGGCTCTGGCCGAGCGGGCGGTATCGCTGGGGGTGCCGAGGGAGTCGGTGCTGATCGACCCCGGGCACGACTTCGGCAAGAGCACACGGCACAGCCTGGAGGCGACCCGGCGGCTGGACGAGATGGTCGCCACCGGATGGCCCGTGCTGGTGTCCCTGTCGAACAAGGACTTCGTCGGCGAGACGCTGGACCGCCCCGTGAAGGAACGCGTCGTCGGCACCCTCGCCACGACCGCCGTGTCCGCCTGGCTGGGAGCCCAGGTCTACCGCGTCCACGAGGTCGCGGAGACCCGCCAGGTCCTCGACATGGTCGCCTCCATCGCGGGCCACCGCCCTCCGGCGGTGGCCCGACGCGGGCTGGCGTAGTCCAGGCGGCTCAACGCCCCGGGACCCCGCCCCGCCGTCCGACGCCGGCCGGGCGTTCTCAGCCCGTCCGGCGCTTGAAACCTTTCCGGCCACGGCCCTAGCGGCCCGCCTCCTTGGACACCAGCGCCACCGCCTCGTCCACGTCGTCCGTCAAGTGGAACAGCAGGAGATCGTCCGCCGAAGCCTTGCCCTGGGCGATCAGGGTGTTCTTGAGCCAGTCGACGAGGCCGCCCCAGTAGTCGGTGCCGAACAGGACGATCGGGAAGCGGGTCACCTTCTGGGTCTGGACGAGGGTGAGGGCCTCGAAGAGTTCGTCGAGAGTGCCGAGACCGCCGGGGAGGACCACGAAGCCCTGCGCGTACTTGACGAACATCATCTTCCGCACGAAGAAGTAACGGAAGTTCAGGCCGATGTCGACGTACGGGTTGAGCCCCTGCTCGAAGGGGAGCTCGATGCCGAGGCCGACCGAGATGCCGCCCGCCTCGCTCGCGCCCTTGTTGGCGGCCTCCATCGCGCCGGGACCGCCACCGGTGATGACCGCGAACCCGGCCTCGACCAGACCGCGACCCAGCCGGACGCCCGCCTGGTACTCCGGCGACTCCACAGACGTACGCGCCGAGCCGAAGACGCTGATCGCGGCGGGGAGTTCGGCGAGCGTGCCGAACCCCTCGATGAACTCCGACTGGATGCGCAGCACGCGCCAGGGGTCCGTGTGCACCCAGTCCGACGGGCCGCCCGCGTCCAGGAGGCGCTGGTCCGTCGTACTCGCCGTGACCTGGCCTCGTCGCCGGAGGACCGGTCCCAGCCGCTGCTCCTCCGGCGGCTGCTTCTTCCCTTCGGGGTTACCGGTAGCCATGTGCGCTCCCTCCGCTTGCCTGTTTCCACCTCAGCGTAGATCTACGCGGGTTACGTACGGGGGACGTCGGCATGTCTGCCGTACCAGCGCCGTCACGCCGTCAGCCAGGCGCGCAGCCGCTCCTCCCCCGCGATGATCTTCGCCGTGTCCACCCGTTCGTCCCGCTTGTGCGCCAAGTGGGGGTTGCCGGGGCCGTAGTTGACCGCCGGAACGCCCAGCGACGAGAACCGCGACACGTCCGTCCAGCCGTACTTGGGCTGCGGGATGCCGCCCACCGCCTCGATGAAGGCGGCCGCGGCCGGGTGGGAGAGTCCGGGCAGGGCACCGGGGCTGTGGTCGTCCACCACGAACTCGGCCACCCCGCAGTCCGCGAAGACCTCCTCGACGTGCGCGATCGCCTCCTCGGGCGTCCGGTCGGGCGCGTAGCGGAAGTTGACGGTGACCACGCACTCGTCGGGGATCACGTTCCCGGCGACTCCGCCGCTGATGCCCACCGCGTTGAGGCCCTCCCGGTACTCCAGGCCGTCGATGACGGGGTAGCGCGGCTCGTACGACGCCAGGCGGGCCAGGATGGGGGCCGCCGTGTGGACCGCGTTCGAGCCCATCCAGCTGCGCGCCGAGTGGGACCGCTCGCCTTTCGTCTTCAGCAGCACGCGCAGGGTGCCCTGGCAGCCGCCCTCCACCTGGCCGTCCGACGGCTCCAGCAGCACCGCGAAGTCGCCCTCCAGCCACTCCGGGTGCGCCTCGGCGACGTGCTTGAGGCCGTTGAGGTCGGCGGCGACCTCCTCGTTGTCGTAGAAGACGAAGGTCAGGTCGCGGTTGGGGGCCGGGACCGTCGCCGCGATACGCAGCTGCACCGCCACGCCCGACTTCATGTCGCAGGTGCCGCAGCCCCACAGGACGCCGGCCTCGTCGAGCCGGGAGGGGACGTTGTCCGCGATCGGGACGGTGTCGATGTGGCCGGCGAGGATCACACGCTCGGACCGCCCCAGGTTCGTCCGGGCGATCACGTTGTTGCCGTACCGCTCCACCGTCAGGTGCGGCAGCGTACGCAGCGCGGCCTCGACGGCGTCCGCGAGCGGCTTCTCGGTGCCGCTCTCCGAGGGGAAGTCGACGAGACGCGCCGTGAGCGCGGCGGCATCCAGCGTGAGGTCAAGCGAGGTGTCGGCCATGGCAACGACCCTAACGCGCCAGACCTGAGCGCATGGTCCGAACCCGGCTCGGCGGAAACCGTACCGTCCAGTACCTTGTACGCGTGCCAGAGCCGTCCCCCTCCTCCCCCAAGCGTCGCGGCCGTCTCCTCCGTTACGGGGCGGCGCTCGTCGCACTGTCCTCGGTAGCCGGTTACCTCGCGGTGCAGTACGTCACCGGAGGAGCGGGCGACCCGGGCTGCAAGGTCGTCGCCGGCAAGGGCGCCGGGACCTACGAGTTCTCGCCCGAGCAGGCGGTGAACGCGGCGACGATAGCGGCCGTCGGCACCAACCGCGGTATGCCCCAGCGGGCCGTGACCATCGCGCTCGCCACCGCGCTCCAGGAGTCGGGCCTGCGCAACATCGAGCACGGCGACCGCGACTCCCTGGGCCTCTTCCAGCAGCGGCCCTCGCAGGGCTGGGGCACCCCGGACGAGATCATGGACCCGATCTACTCGGCGGACATCTTCTACAAGCACCTCACCAAGGTCCGCGACTACACCCGTCTCCCCCTGACCGTCGCCGCGCAGCGCGTGCAGCGCAGCGGCTACCCGGAGGCGTACGCCAAGCACGAGCCGGACGCCACGCTGCTCGCCGCCGCTCTCACCGGGCAGGCGGCGGCCACGCTGACCTGCGAGGGGCGCCCCGGCGCCACCCCGACCGACGGGCCGGACGCGGTGCGCCTGGCGCTCGTACGGGACTTCGGGCAGGGCGCTGTGCAGAAGGCGGGCGCCGAAGTCGGGGACAAGGCGTCGCCCACGCCGTCGGCGAGCACTGTCCCGACCGCCACGACCGACGGGCGGACGGTCACCGTGCCGGTGCCGGAGGACCCGAAGGACGCGTCCGGGCGCAGCGCGCGGGAGCGGGGCTGGCAGCTGGCGCACTGGGCGGTGGCCAACGCCTCCGCGCTGCACATCGAGCGCGTGTCGTACGCCGGCCGGGAGTGGACCGCCGGGAACACCGACAGCCGGTGGCGGGCGACCCGTACGCAGGACGCGGCCGGGGCGGGGCAGTCGGCGGGTGCCGGGGCGGGTTCCGTGCGGATCGTGACCGCGCAGTAGTACGAGCCCTCCCCCGCAAGGGTCACCTGGGCGGCGACGTGCGCGGGGTGTGGCGCACTCGGCCCCGCGACGTCGGACCCCTTGGGAACAGTGGGCCGGAAGGATTCAGCGGGCTTTCGGGCGGGGGGTTCTTTGCCCGTTTTTATCCGTAGCTGATTCCGCGACGCATTGCCAACTCTTTACGTCGGGGCGCCGCAACCTTCACGGAGTTCGAGCGGTAGTCACTGCGTCCGAGGTCGGACACGTCAACGTTCCCTTCCGTCAAAGGAGCATCATGTCCCTCCCCCTGACCCGTCGGATCGCCCAAGCCGCGCTGATCGTCGCAGCGGGAGCGGCCGCCGGGATCGGTGCGGCCGGCTCCGCCAGCGCGGCCCCCGAACTGCCCGCCACCCCCAACCTCGGCGGGGTCGCGCCCCTGGACGGGGCGAACGCCGGCAAGACCCTCGGCGGGGCGACGCAGCACGTCACCGGGCTTGGCGACACCGGCAGCAAGGCGGTCAAGAAGATGGTTCCCGACACGGGCAAGACCGGCAAGACCCTGAAGAAGGCGGCGCCGGACGCGCAGAAGACGGCCGGCGAGGTGGCGGGCTCCGCCGGGGACGTCGTCGGGGACACCACGTCCAAGGCGACGAAGGGTGGGCTGCCGACGGACTCGCTCACGAAGGGTGCGAAGGGCGGCCTGCCGGGTGGGCTGCCGCTGGGCGGCTGATGGCCGGTTTCGCCGGGCGACGGGGTTCAGGACGGTTCCTGGGCCCCGTCGCCCTTTGGTGCGTCCGCAGCCGTGCCGACGTGGCTTTCACGTCACGCCAGGCGCGCTACCGCCGCCTGTACCCGCTCGTCCGTCGCCGTCAGAGCCACCCGTACGAAACTCGCGCCCGCCTCGCCGTAGAAGTCGCCCGGCGCCACCAGGATGCCGAGGTCGGCCAGGTGGGAGACCGTGTCCCAGCAGGACTCGTTCCTCGTGGCCCAGAGGTAGAGGCTGGCCTCGCTGTGTTCGATGCGGAAGCCGTGGGAGAGGAGGGCCTGGCGCAGCAGGGTGCGGCGGGCCGCGTAGCGTTCGCGCTGCTCGTGGACGTGGGTGTCGTCGCCGAGGGCCGCCACCACCGCCGCCTGGGTGGGCGACGACGTCATCATGCCGCCGTGCTTGCGGATCTCCAGGAGCGGGGCGAGGACCGCCGGGTCACCGGCGAGGAAGGCCGCCCGGTAGCCGGCGAGGTTGGAACGCTTGGAGAGGGAGTGGACCGCGACCAGGCCGTCGTAGGAGCCGCCGTTGACGTCCGGGTGCAGGACGGACACCGGGTCGGCCTCCCAGCCCAGCTCGAGGTAGCACTCGTCGGAGAAGACGAGGACGCCGTGCTCGCGGGCCCAGGCGACGATCCTGGTCAGTTCCTCCTTCGAAAGGACCTTGCCCGTCGGGTTGGAGGGGGAGTTCAGCCAGAGAAGCCGGAGGTTCGTGGGGTCCAGGTCCGTGGGGCCCGGCGCGTCATCGCCTGGTGTCAGCGAGTAGACCTCGTACTCCGCGCGGGCCAGGCGGGCGCCGACCTCGTACGTCGGGTAGGCCAGGCGCGGGTAGGCCACCTTGTCGCCTGGGCCGAGGCCCAGCTGGGTGGGGAGCCAGGCGACCAGTTCCTTGGAGCCGACGATCGGCAGGACGTGGCGGTGGGTGACGTCACGCGCGCCCAGGCGCCGCTCGACCCAGCCGGTGATCGCGTCGCGCAGCTCGGGAGTGCCCCAGACCGTCGGGTAGCCCGGCGAGTCCGCCGCCGAGATCAGCGCCTTCTGGATCAGCTCGGGCACCGGGTCGACCGGCGTGCCGACGGAGAGGTCGACGATGCCGTCCGGGTGAGCGGCGGCCGTCGCCTTGTAGGGCGCCAGCTTGTCCCAGGGGAAGGTCGGAAGGCGGTCGCGAAGCGACCCTGTGGAAGCGTGGTGGGGGGCGACGGGAGGGCGGTCGGGGACTGCGGACACGGGTGGCTCACTTTCTTGCGTTCTTACGGCAAACGCCTCGGTCCCGTACGGCGCTGATCACGAGCGATCAGGCCGTACGGGACCGAGGCGGCGCATGCGGGACCGCCGTCCGGCCTACTCGGCCTGCGGCGGCAGCGCGGCGATGAAGGGGTGGTCGCGCTCGATCAGCCCCAGCTTGCTGGCGCCGCCCGGGGAGCCCAGCTCGTCGAAGAACTCGACGTTCGCCTTGTAGTAGTCCTTCCACTCCTCGGGAGTGTCGTCCTCGTAGAAGATCGCCTCGACCGGGCAGACCGGCTCACAGGCACCACAGTCGACGCATTCGTCCGGGTGGATGTACAAGGACCGCTGGCCCTCGTAGATGCAGTCGACCGGGCACTCCTCGATGCACGCCTTGTCCTTGACGTCGACACAAGGCTGCGCGATGACGTAGGTCACGCTGTCGTTCCTCCTCGATAGGGCGCTGGCGGGCCTCCTCAGGCTCCGCCGCCTGGCGCGCGGGAGCGCGGCGTCGTCGATGCCCGCCCCTAGTATCTCCGTTCTTGGGCATGATCCGAACAGGAGGGGTGAACTGACCTGTGGAAATCTCTGCCACCGGACGCCTCGAGGTCCGTATCACCGCTGCTGACGTGGGTAAACGAGTCTCCGTACGGTGCTTGAGGGAACCTGGTGCGTCAACGGAGAAGTTCACTGACACGGTGGGTGTTCTCACATCATGGGACAACGGTGTGCTGGTGATCACACGAAAGAGCGGGGCGAGCGTCCTGATCCCGGAGTCGTCGCTGGTCGCGGGCAAGGTCGTACCGGCGGCCCCGGCGCGGCGCCGGGGGCCCGCCGCCTCGTACGAGGAACTCGCCCGCGTCGCCGCGCGCGCCTGGCCGCCGGTGGAGAGCGAACGGCTCGGCGAGTGGGAGCTGCGGGCAGCCGAGGGGTTCACCCGGCGCGCCAATTCGGTGCTGCCGCTCGGTGACCCCGGGATGCCGCTCGGCGAGGCCCTCGCCGCCGTCACGCGCTGGTACGGCGAGCGCGGCCTGCCTGCGTACGTGCAGACCGCGACCGGTGCCGAGGGCACGCAGGAGCTGCTGTGCGCGGAGCTGGAGCGGCGCGGCTGGGTGCGCGAGGTGACCGCCGAGCTGTGGATCGGGGGGCTCGCGGCCGTCGCCGACCAGGAGGCGTCGGTCGAGGTCTCCGTGGCGCGGGAGGCCGGCGAGTCGTGGCTTGCGCGGTACCAGCGCAAGGGGATGAGCGAGGTGGCCCTGAAGGTGCTGGGAGGGGGGTCCCCCCGCTCGAGCGAAGCCGGGAGTCGGGGAGGGCCCTCGGTGTGGTTCGCGTCCGTCCCGGGTGCGACGGCCGGGGCGCCGCCCGCCGCCATCGGGCGGTGTGTCGTGGACGGGCGGTGGGCCGGGTTCGCCGCGGTCGAGGTCGACCCGGCGCTGCGGCGGCGCGGGCTGGCCACCGCGGTGATGGTCGCGCTGGCCCGGCGGGCCCTGGACGAGGGTGCGTCGGCCGCCTGGCTCCAGGTCGAGGCGGACAACGCGGGGGCGCGGGCGTTGTACGCCGAGATGGGCTTCGCGGCGCATCACGCCTACCACCACTATCGGCAGCCACCGGCTTCCGGCTCCGACCTCGGCTGAGGGGACACGAACCGCCATGTACGAGCCCCCTGCGCCCTCCCCCTGCCCCCCGCCGCCCGAGCGCGCCGCCGAGGTGCGGCGGCGGTTCGCCGAGGAGGTGCGGTCCGAGCGGCCCGATCTGTCGACGCTGTGCCTGCTGGTGGGTGCGGCGGCCGACGGAACACTCGACGAGGCGGGCATGGACGCGGCCCAGGTGGAGCTGGACGAGCTGGCCGGCCGACTGCCGTTCCGGCCCGGCGGGCCGCGCTCCTGGGCCGGTGCGCTGCGGGAGCTGCTCGGCGGCCGGCTGGGGTTCCGTGGCACCCCCGGCGCATATCAGCGGCTGGAGTCCTCGCTGCTGCACGAGGTGCTGCGGCAAAGGCGCGGGCTGCCGATCCTGCTGTCGGTGGTGTGGGTGGAGGTCGCCCGGCGGGCGGGGGCGCCGGTGTACGGGGTCGCGCTGCCCGGGCACTTCGTCGTCGGGTTCGGGCCGGAGGACGCCCAGGTGCTCGTGGATCCGTACGACGGGGGGCGGGTGTTGACGGGGTCGGACGCGGAGACGCTGGTGGCGGGGGCCACGGGGGCGTCGTTGGAGCCGTCGATGTTGGAGCCCGCGGATCCGGTCGAGGTGATGGTGCGGATCCTGAACAACATCCGGGCGTGGGCCGCGGCCCGGCCCGAACGGTCGGATGTGGCGTTGTGGGCGGTGGAGTTGTCGTTGGAGGTGCCCTCGCATCCGGCTCGACTGCGGTACGAGCGGGCGCAGTTGTTGGTGCAGAGGGGGGATTTCGTGGGGGGTGCGTTGGAGTTGGAGGCGTACGCGGAGGTGGTCGGGGCGGTTGACGAGGCGGCGGCGGAGAAGGTGCGGGGGCAGGCCTTGGCGGCTCGGGCGCGGCTCAACTGAAGAGCGCCGTCCGGGGTTCTCCTGTTGTCGGGTGCGGACGCGTGGTGGCTGATCACGCCCACGCGGCGGAGCCGCACATCGGCTACAGCCCTGCGCCCCTGGGGGGTTACAGCCAGCCCTTCTCGCGTGCGACCCGGACCGCCTCCGCTCTGTTGCGTACCGCCAGCTTCTGGATGGCCGTCGACAAGTAGTTGCGCACCGTCCCCTGGGACAAGTGCAGGGTCGCCGCCAGTTCCGCGTTCGTGGAGCCGTCTGCCGCTGCCTTCAGGACCTCGCGCTCCCTGTCTGTCAAAGGGTTCGCGCCGCCCGCCAGGGCCGCTGCCGCGAGGGTGGGGTCGATGACGCGTTCGCCGGAGAGGACCTTGCGGATGGCGGCGGCCAGTTGGGCGGCGGGGGCGTCCTTGACGAGGAAGGCGTCGGCGCCGGCTTCCATGGCGCTGCGGAGGTAGCCGGGGCGGCCGAAGGTGGTGAGGACGACGAGCTTGAGGGCGGGCAGTTCGCGGTGGAGCAGGGCCGCCGCCTCGATGCCCGTGGCGCCCGGCATCTCTATGTCGAGGAGGGCCACGTCCACGTCGTGTTCCCGGGCGGCCGCGAGGACCTCGTCGCCGCGGGACACCTGGGCGACCACCTCGATGTCCTCCTCGAGGCCGAGCAGGGCGGCCAGGGCCTCGCGGACCATCGACTGGTCCTCGGCGAGGAGGACCTTGATCGTACGGCTCATGACGCGGATCCTACGTCCGCGGCGGCGGGGACCGACACGCGGGCGACCAGGCGGAAACCGTGCTTGGTGCGGCCCGCCTCCAGCGTGCCGCCCGCCTTCTCCAGACGCTCGGACAGGCCGGTGAGGCCGTTGCCGGGGGCCTTGCCGGAGCCGCCCGAGCCGTTGTCCTCGACGGAGAGTTCGAGGGTGGGGCCGTCGAGGGTCTGGCGGCGCAGCAGCTCCACCGTGCAGCGCTGGGCGCCGCTGTGCCGTACGACGTTGGTGACGGCCTCGCGCAGGGCCCAGGCGAGGGCGGCCTCGCTGTCCTCGGAGATGCCGGTGAGGTCGGGTTCGGCGGGCAGTTCCGCGGTGACGCCGGCGGCCGTCAGGGCGACCTGCGTGCCGGCGAGTTCGGCGGCCAGGCGGGGGCGCCGGTAGCCGGTGACGGCCTCGCGGACGTCGACGAGGGCCTGGCGGCTGACCTGTTCGATGTCGGCGACCTGCTGGGCCGCCTTGTCGGGGTGGTCGGGCAGCATACGGCCCGCCAGCTCGCTCTTCAGCGTGATCAGGGAGAGCGAGTGGCCGAGCAGGTCGTGCAGGTCACGGGCGAGACGCAGCCGCTCCTCGTTGGCGGCGAGCTGGGCAACCGTGGCGCGAGCCTTGCGCAACTCGATCGTCGTACGGACCAGTTGGCCGACGCCGGTCATCGCGTAGCCGATGAGCAGGACGAGGAGCAGCAGGTTGCCGGCCTCCTCCTCGCCGCCGTGGAGGCCCACCAGCATCATCACGCCGCCCGTCGCGGGGATCGCCCAGTACGCGAGCTGCAGCGGGAGGATGATCCCGCAGGCCACGGAGACGTAGCAGAACAGGCCCAACCAGGCTGGGCCGAAGGTCAGGCAGAGCAGGATGGCGAGCGCGGCCAGGCCGAGGATCAGGCAGCCGACGAGCCGTCGGCCGTAGGGCCGGCCCATGTTCCGGAAGACCAGCGCCAGATAGAGCCCGACGAAGGCCGCGAGGCCGGTCCAGCCGGCCACGGTGGCGCCGGTCGTGTGGTTGCCGGAGACCAGGTCGTGCACGGGCGAGCTGAGGAAGACCAGCCAGACGCCGATCCACGCGCTCTTGCGCAGCCGCTCACGCCGATTGCGGGGCGGCTGCCCCATCAGCGTCAGCCGCTCCGCTCTCTGCTCCTCGGACCGCGGGTCCTGCGTCATCGCGTTCACGCCTTCAGCGTGTCCTTCCGGTACAGCCAGGCCGCGCCGCCCGCGAACAGGACGAAGGAGACGGCGAGCACGGCGATGTCCTGGGCCTGCGGGGCGGAACTCTGTTCGATGGCCCGCCCCAGGTCAGCGTACGCGTGCGTGGGCAGCCACTTGGCGATGTTCTGGAGCCAGGCCGGGAAGGTGGAGGACGGGAACCACAGGCCACCGAGGATCGACAGGCCGAAGTAGATGATCATCGTGATCGGGCGGACCGCGTCCCCGGAGGCAAGGTAGCCGATGGCGACGCCGAGCGCGGCGAAGACCAGGCTGCCGGCCCAGATCGCGCCGGTGAGGGCGAGCCACTGCCAGGCCTCCAGGCGTACGTCCTTCACGGCGGCGGCGACCAGGAAGACGACCACGATGGATGGCAGGCTGATCACCGCGGCACTGGCGGTCTTGGCGAGGACGTAGCCGCGCCCGGGCAGCGGGGTCAGCCGCAGCTGCCGTACCCAGCCGCTCTCGCGCTCCTTGGCGATGCGCTCGCTGTTGCCCATCAGGACGGCGGTCAGGGCGCCGAAGGAGGCCATGGAGACCATGACGTACGCCGCGACGGTCAGACCGGTGCCGTCGACCTTGTCGTCGGTCCCGCCCTGGTTCGAGGCGAGCAGGAAGATGATCGCGGGGTAGATCACCGAGAAGAACAGGAACTTGCGGTTGCGCAGGGCGCGGGCGAGCTCGAGCTTGATGAGACCGTTCATGACTGCTTGGCCTCCTCGGCCTCGGTGATGGCGACGAAGGCCTGCTCGAGCCCGAGCCCGGCGACTTCGAGGTTGCGGGGGTAGAGGCCGAGCCCGTAGAGGGCGTGGACGGTCGCGTCGGCGTCGGAGGACTGGATGCGGATGGTCTGGCCGCCGCTTCCCGCGGCGGAGCCGCTGTTGGACACAGTGATGGAGGTGAGGAACGGCAGGGCGCGGATCGGTGCCTCGTCGATCGTGCCCTCCAGGTCGAACGACACCCGCCGCGCCCCCGCCTTCGCCTTGATCTCGGCGGCCGTGCCGTCGGCGAGCAGCCGTCCCCGGTGCAGCACCAGCACCCGGTCGGCGATGGCGTCCGCCTCCTCCAGGTAGTGGGTGGCGAAGAGGACCGTACGGCCCTGGTCGGCCTGCTCGCGCATGGTGGCCCAGAAGGCCTGGCGGGCGGAGACGTCCATGCCGGTGGTCGGCTCGTCCAGGACGATCAGGTCGCTGTCGCCGGCGGTGGCGAGGGCGAAGCGGACTCGCTGGGCCTGGCCGCCGGAGAGCTTGTTGACCTTGCGGTCGGAGATCTGCGAGATGCCGGCGCGGGCGAGGACGTCGCCCACCTTGTACGGCTTCGGGTGCAGGGCGCAGGCGAGCTTCACCAGCTCGGCGACCGTGACCTCGTCCATCAGCCCGCCGCTCTGCAGCATGGCGCCCACCCGTCCGGCGACGATGGCCTCGCGCGGGCTGGTGCCGAACACAGAGACAGTGCCGCTGTCGGGGCGCTTCAGGCCGAGGAGCAGATCGAGGGTGGTGGACTTGCCGGCCCCGTTCGGCCCGAGGAGGGCGACGGTCTCGCCCGGGTACAGCCGGAGCGAGAGCCCGTCGACGGCCCGCACACTCCCGTACGTCTTGGTCACCTGATCGAAGCCGACCACCGGGGTGGTGGTCGTCGCCGCTGTCGTCGTCATGGGAGCCATCGTGGCCGCGGCGGCCGGTGGCCCGGCAGTGTCGGCGGTCCTGAGTGCCGTATGACAGATGTCATGCTCCGCACGACGCGGAGGGGGCACCCGGCGTCGGCCGGGTGCCCCCTCGCTCGTGCGGGCCGTCAGTTCGGCGTGGTGTCGATGACGCCGACGCGGTCGGCCTTGCTCTTCAGGGCCGGGCGCAGGGCCTGGATGACGTCCTGGACCGTGACCGGCGTCTTCTGGCCGGTGCCGCGGGTGATCAGCACACCGTCGAAGGCGCTGCCGTACAGCTCCTTCAGCGCGGTCTCGTTGTAGCTCTCGACGAGCTTGCCGTCGACGGCCTTCACGCCGAGGAACTTCCACAGCGAGTTCTGCGGGCTGAACGGAACCGTGTGGGCGGCGTCGGTCTGGACCGTGACCCGGGCGGACATCGCCGGCTCGGCGAACTCCTTCATCATCCGGTCGACCTCGGCATTGGAGATCGTCGGCTGCTGGGTGGTCGTCGGGACCTTCACCGGCGTGGGCGAGCCGGTCTCCACCAGGGTGCGGTACGCCTGCACGACCGACGTCTGGGCCTGGGCGACGGCGATGCCCTTGCCCGGCTTGCCGTAGACGGCGACGGCCTTGCCGGACTCGAACTTGATCGTTCCCTCGGTGACCGAGCCGGAGCCGCCCGCAGCGCTCTGCAGGGCCGCCCGCAGCTTCTCCTCGTCGACCGGCATGACGGGGTCGACGACCCGGTGCTGGCCGAACAGCGAGCCGACCACGGAGACCGGGTTGTAGTCGCTCTGGGCGGCCGCGTCGACCGTGGCCTGCATGTCGAACTGCAGGCCCGCCTGTTCCGGCTTGAGGGCGACGGTGCTGCCGTCGACGGACAGCTTCAGCGTCTGCTTGGTCCGGCCGTCGAAGGCGCTGTCGAGCTTCTTGACGGCCTCGTCGCGGGTGCCGCCGCCGATGTCGACACCGAGCACGGTGGTGCCCTTGGGCACGTCGGAGTGGTTCATCAGCAGCCCGGCGCCGTAGACACCGGCCCCGGCGACGACCACGAGGGCGCCGAGCAGGACCAGCTTGCTGCGGCCCTTCTTTTTCTTCTTGGCCTGGGCGGCGGGCTTGCTCTGCGCGGCCGGCTCGGGCTTCGCGGGCGTGTGCGGCAGCGGGCCGTCGGTGTGCGCGCCGGGCCCGAACGGGCTCTGCTGGCCGCCCGCGGGCACGACGGGGATACCGCTGGTCAGGGTGTGCCCGGAGACGTTGTCGGCGGGCCTGCCGTAGCCGCCCGCGGCGGGCTCGGGGGCCTGCTTCTGCGGCGTGAGGATCGCGGTGTCGTCGCTCAGACCGGCGGCCGGGGGGCGCCCGGCCTGCGGACCGGCGCCGGGGACCATGCCGGGGCCGCCAGGACCACCGGGCCCACCAGGGACACCGGGCCCACCAGGGACACGCGGGCCTGCGGGACCGCCCGAGCTGGGGGCACCGGGGCCACCTCGACCGATCGCGCCACCCGGGGCACCCGGGCCACCCGGACCGCCGCCAGGGCCACCCGGGGCACCGGGGCCACCCCGACCGATCGCGCCGCCCGGGCCGCCACCCGGGGCACCCGGACCGCCGCCAGGGCCACCCGGACCGCCACCGGGGCCACCCGCACCGATCACGCCGCCCACCGGCGGCACCATCGGACCGTCTCCCGTGACCGGACCGCCGGTCGGGCCCGCGGGGCCCTGCGGCCCGCGCTGTCCGCCGCGCTCGTTCGGCCCGCCGAAGCCACCCTGGCTGCCTGAACCGGCCGGACCACCCGGACCACCCGGACCACCCGGGCCGCCCTGGCCGCCGTTGCCGCCCGGGCCGCCAAGACCGTTCGTACCGCTGAAGCCGTTCTGCCCGCCTTCGCCCTCCGAGAAGTACGGCAGCTCGTCGCGACGCGGCTCCGTGGCGCCGGGACGCGAGCCGCCCCGCGGTCCCGCGGCCAGCGCCTCGGTCACGTCGAAGGAACCGGTGCCGCCGCCGTGCCCGGGCGCGACCGGACCGCCGGTGGCACCGGAAAGCCCCGCACCGTTCGTACGGCCGCCCTTGGCACCGCCCGGGGCGCCCATGGAGCCGACCACACCACCGGGACGACCGGCACCGGGCCGCGCGCCACCGGCCGCACCGCCGGACGCGCCCGCACCGCCGGACGTACCGGACGCGCCGGTGCCCGAACCGCCGGAGGCAGCCGCGCCCGAACCGCCCGGCAGACCGGCCCCGTTGGCGGAGCCGCCGCCCGGACCGCCCTTGGGGGCGCCGGACTTGCGGGGCGCGAACCAGTCGCTGGTCTTGTCCTCGGCCGAGGCCGGGCCCGCCGGATCGGCGGACGGTGCCTCGACCGTGCCGGTGGACGTGGCGGCACTCGCCGTCTGCGTCTCGGCACCCGAGTCCTCGCCGCCGCCGTCGGAGTCCCCGACGGGCTTGCGCACGACGACCGGTGGAATGGGCCGCGATCCGGGGATGTTGATCCGGATCCTGGTGGTCAGCGTGGTCTCGGTCTTGCGCTCCTCCGGCTGCGCGGCCGAACGGGCCGCGTCCGTACCGGCGTCGGAAGCCATGGGGGTCCCGTACGGCGGCGTGCCCGAGGGGTATGCGGCTCCGCCGCGCCCGTTGGGCCCGGTGGACGGAGTGTCAGTTTCACGACTCAAGGCAGGTTCTCCCGGTTGGCTCCGCCGCCCGTCACGACCTCACGCGGGCACCTCGGCGGCGCGCACCACCATACTGGCCACTACTGGCGCTTATCCCACGACCGCTGGGGAAACCCGCACGGGACTCGCACGCGGAACGTCCGGCGAAGTGGTACGTCACTTGCCAAGTCGGACGCCGGGACCCCCAGGTTGCCGCCCTCCGCCAAGGGTGGCACAGATCACAGCGAGGGCCATTCCGCCGAGCAGGAAGATGTACGAACCGCCTCCGGCACCGAAGAGGAAGTCGCCTTCCGGGCGGCTGGCGGTGAGCAGGACGACGGTGACCATCCAGCCTGCGGCGGGCGCGACGGCGCCGCCCCGGCTGTTCGTCGCGCGGGCCCCGCCGAGGAAGAGCCCGGCCGCGCCCACGAGCGCGAGCAGCAGCCCGCCCGGGAACAGACCTGCCTGGACCAGCGACCCGGCCAGGGCGACCACCGCGCCGAGCACGAAGAGCCCCAGCAGCGCGGCGGCCCGCCCACCGGAAGGACGTTGCAGCGGCTGGGCGAGCATGGAGCCCCCACCGTCGGTCTTCATCAGGCCTCCTCGATCCCGGCGAACAGATCGGTCTCCCGCTCGGTTTCCCGCTCCTGGGCCGCCCGTTCTCCGCGCACCAACTCGTAGTACTCGGTGGTGAGAAGTGGCTGGGCGAGTTCGTTGGAGAGGGCGAAGTACGGCTCGGCGACCTCGATCTGCGTGGCGTGCGCGCGCATCGCGGCGGCCTTGGCAGCGGCGTACGCGGTGCCGTCGATCTCCGCGCTGATCCGGCCCTCGTCCACGACACCGGGTACGTCGTCCACGGCGGCGGCCTTGGTGAAGGGCAGGCCGGGGAGGTCGTCACGGAGGCGGGCGAAGGCGTCCTCGACGACCGGGCGCGGGACGCGGTTCCAGTAGACCTTGGCGATCTCCCAGCCCCGCTCGGCCGCGAGCTCGACGGCGCGCATGGCGACGCGGTGGGCCTGGATGTGGTCGGGGTGGCCGTAGCCGCCGTTGTCGTCGTAGGTGACGAGGACCTGGGGGCGCACCTCGAGGATCACCTCGACGAGGCACCCGGCGGCCTCGTCCACGTCGGCCTGCCAGAAGCTGCCCTCGTCGTCGTTGTCGGCCAGGCCCATCATCCCGGAGTCCTGATAGCGAGAGGGCCGGCCGAGGAGACGGTGGTCCCGCACGCCCAGGTGAGCCATGGCCGCGCCGAGCTCCCGCATCCGCTCACGACCCAGGGCGTCGCCCGTCAGGTGTCGCAGCTCCGGCGGGATGACCTCGCCCCGCTCACCGAGGGTGCAGGTGACCAGGGTCACATGTGCACCCTCGGCGGCGTACTTGGCCATCGTCGCGCCGTTGTTGATCGACTCGTCGTCGGGGTGCGCGTGCACCAGCAGCAGACGACGGGCGGGCAGTTCCGTCATGACCCCAGCGTACGGGGCCGGACGGACCCTAGAACTTGATGCTGCCGATCATGCTCGCCACGCTTGTCGTCAGGTCGTTGATCGTTCCCGCCATCGTCGAGGAGGCGAGATAGAAGCCGAGCAGGATGCAGACGACCGCGTGGCCGCCCTTCAGTCCTGACTTCTTGATCAACAAGAAGACGATGATCGCCAGCAGCACCACCGCCGAAATCGAGAGTGCCATTGGCGGCTCACCTCCAAGAACCCGGGAACGTGGGGAATACAGTGCGAGGGAACTTGTAAATCCATACATCGGGCAGCAGGTTCATACCCACACAGCGCTAGTGATCATAACTATGAGTACGCGCGCATCGGTCGGCGCACAGCCGCACAAGGGGGCGCACGGCCAATATGGTCAAGGCATGACGACCGAGCCTGACTCCTTCCCCCGTCGGCACGCGCGCACCCAGCGGTTCTCGCTCGGCGCGCCGCGTTCGTTCACCGTGGCTCCCGACGGTTCCCGTGTCGTGTTCCTGCGGTCCGGCTCCGGCACGGACCGGGCGGGCGCGCTGTGGGTCCTCGATCCGGCGGACGGCCGCGAGCGCCTGGCGGCCGACCCGTACGCCCTGCTGGGCGGCGCCTCGGAGGACCTGTCCCCCGAGGAGCGGGCCCGGCGCGAGCGCAGCCGCGAGGGCGGCGCCGGCATCATCGGCTACGCGACCGACGCGGGCGTCGAGCTGGCCTCTTTCGCCTTGTCAGGGCGGCTTTTCGCGGCGGAGCTGCGGGCCGGCACCGCCCGCGAGCTCCCCACCCCCGGGCCGGTGATCGACCCGCGCCCCTCCCCCGACGGGCGGCGGATCGCCTACGTCGTCGGCGGCGCCCTGCGGGTCGTGGGCGCCGAGGGCGAGGGTGACCGGGCGCTGGCCGCACCGGAGTCGAAGGGGGTGTCGTACGGCACGGCCGAGTTCATCGCGGCCGAGGAGATGGGGAGGTCACGCGGCTTCTGGTGGTCGCCCCAGAACGACCGGCTGCTGGTGGCGCGGGTGGACGACACGCCGGTGGGGCGGTGGTGGATCTCCGACCCGGCCCACCCTGAACGTGATCCACAACACGTCGCCTATCCCGCGGCGGGCACCGCGAACGCCGAAGTCCGGTTGTTCGTGATCGATCTGGACGGAGCGCGCACGGAGGTCGTCTGGGACCGGGCGCGCTATCCGTATCTGGCGCGAGTGCACTGGTCAGCGGCGGGTGCGCCACTGCTGCTCGTACAGGCCCGCGACCAGCGCAGCCAGCTGTACCTGGCGGTGGAGCCGGAGTCCGGGGCGACCCGGATGGTACACGCGGACGAAGATCCAGTTTGGCTTGATCTTTTCCCTGGCGTGCCGTGCTGGACCCCTTCGGGCCGGCTGGTGCGGATCGCCGACGAGGGCGGCTCACGGGTCCTCGCGGTCGGCGAACGTCCGCTGACGGGAGCGCAGTTGCACGTACGGGCGGTGCTGGACGTCTCCGACGAGGACGTACTGGTCTCGGCGTCGGCCGGTACGGACGCGGCCGCTCCGGAGACCGGCGAGATGCACGTGTATCGCGTCAACGAACTGGGGGTCGAGCGTGTCTCCCAGGAGCCGGGCGTGCACTCGGCGGTGCGCGCCGGGGGCGTGACCGTGCTGGTGTCGGCGGCGCTCGACCGGCCGGGAGCCCGGGTGCAGGTGCTGCGCGACGGGAAGCCGGTGGCGTCCGTGGCGTCGTATGCCGAGGATCCCGGTTTCTCCCCGCGCGTGACACTCACCGAGGGGGGCGCACGCCGTATCCCGTGCGCCCTGCTTATGCCAACGGACTACCACGGCGACACTCCCCTCCCCGTCCTCCTGGATCCCTACGGCGGTCCGCACGGCCCGCGGGTGCTCGCCGCGCACAACGCGCACCTCACCTCGCAGTGGTTCGCCGACCAGGGTTTCGCGGTGCTCGTCGCCGACGGCCGAGGCACTCCCGGCCGCTCTCCCGCCTGGGAGAAGGCGATCCACCACGACCTGACGGTGTCCCTGGAGGACCAGGTCGACGCGCTCCAGGATCTGGCCCGGCGCCACCCTCTCGACCTGTCCCGGGTGGCGATCCGCGGCTGGTCGTACGGCGGCTGGCTGGCGGGCCTCGCGGTGCTGCGCCGGCCGGACGTCTTCCACGCGGGCATCGCGGGCGCGCCGGTGACGGACTGGCGGCTGTACGACACCCACTACACGGAGCGGTACCTGGGCGACCCGGCCGCCTCCCCGGAGTCGTACGCCAACAGCTCGCTGGTCACCGACGAGGGGCTCTCCTCGCCCGCCGAGCCGCACCGCCCGCTGATGGTGGTGCACGGTCTCGCCGACGACAACGTGGTGGTCGCGCACGCCCTGCGCCTGTCCTCCGCCCTGCTGGCCGCGGGCCGCCCGCACGAGGTGCTGCCCCTGTCCGGCGTGACCCACATGACCCCGCAGGAGCAGGTCGCGGAGAATTTGCTGCTGCTCCAGGTGGACTTCCTTCGGCGCTCCCTCGGACTGGGCTGAGCAACGGCAGGGGCCCAGAGAAACGGGCCGGGAGACATGGCGCTCCCGGCCCGTTTACGGCACCCGCACGGCCGTACGCTGTTCAGCCTGACGCGTCCGTATATCGGAATCGGGTCGGCCAAGTTGCCTGTGTGTTAACGCGGTTGCTGTGGGTTTGTGGGGCTATGCGAAGTGGCAGGCCACTTCGTGGGCCGTGGATCCGCCCATCAGCCGGAGCTCCGGCGCCTCCCCCGCGCAGCTCTCCCGGGCCTTCCAGCAGCGGGTGCGGAAGCGGCACCCCGAGGGGATGTTCGCCGGGGACGGTACGTCACCCGTGAGAATGATCCGCTCCCGGGTCTCCCGGCCCTCGGGGTCGGGCACCGGCACCGCGGACAGGAGCGCCTGGGTGTACGGGTGCGAGGGGCGGTCGTAGATCTCGGTGTCCGTGCCGGTCTCCACGATCCGCCCGAGGTACATCACCGCGACCCGGTCCGAGATGTGCCGCACGACCGACAGGTCGTGGGCGATGAAGACGTAGCTCAGCTCGAACTCGCTCTGCAGCCGGGCCAGCAGGTTGACGACCTGCGCCTGCACCGAGACGTCCAGGGCCGACACCGGTTCGTCGGCGACGACGATCTCGGGGCGCAGCGCCAACCCCCGGGCGATGCCGATGCGTTGGCGCTGGCCGCCGGAGAACTGGTGCGGATAGCGGTGGATGTGCTCGGGGTTGAGCCCGACGACCTCCAGCAGCTCCTGGACCCGTCTGCGCCTCTCGCCCTTCGGGGCCGCCTCGGGGTGGATCTCGTACGGCTCCCCGATGATGTCGCCCACCGTCATACGGGGGTTGAGGGAGGTGTACGGGTCCTGGAACACCATCTGGATGTTGCGGCGCACGGCCCGCAGGGCGCGGCCGGAGAGCCTGCCGATGTCCTCGCCCTTGTAGCGGATCGAACCGGCCGTCGGTTTCTCCAGGTTGACCAGCATCCGGGCCACCGTGGACTTGCCGCAGCCGGACTCCCCGACGATGCCCAGGGTTTCGCCCCGGCCGAGGGTGAAGTCGACGCCGTCGACGGCCTTGACCGAGCCGGCCTGTCTCCCGAGGAGGACGCCACGGGTGAGCGGGTAGTGCTTGACGAGGCCGCTGACCTCCAGGATCGGCTCAGCCATGCAGACACTCCCTCCAGTGGTGGCAGGCGCTGCCGCGCCCCGCGTCCACCGTGTGCAGGGGCGGTACGTCGGTGCGGCACTCGTCCCGGGCCATGGGGCAGCGGGGGTGGAAGGCGCAGCCGGGCGGGATGTCCATGAGGCTGGGCGGGAGGCCCCGGATGGCGTGGAGCTCCCGGCCCTTGTGGTCCAGGCGCGGGACGGAGTCCAGCAGGCCACGCGTGTACGGGTGGGCGGGGGCCTTGTAGAGGTCGTGCACCCGGGCCGACTCCACGATGCGGCCCGCGTACATCACGGCGATCCGGTCGGCGACGTCGGCGACCACGCCCAGGTCGTGGGTGATGAGGACGAGCCCCATGCCGGTCTCGCGCCGCAGCTCGGCGAGGAGTTCCATGATCTGGGCCTGGATGGTGACGTCGAGGGCGGTGGTGGGTTCGTCGGCGATGACGAGGGCGGGTTCCAGGGCCAGCGCCATCGCGATCATGATGCGCTGGCGCATACCGCCGGAGAACTGGTGGGGGTACTGCCTCACCCGCTCCCTCGCGGCCGGGATGCGGACGCGGTCCATCAGCTCCACGGCCTTCGCACGTGCGTCCCGCCTCGACATCCCCCGGTGGACGACGAACATCTCGCCGAGCTGGTCGCCCACGGTGAGGACGGGATTGAGCGAGGACAGCGCGTCCTGGAAGATCATCGCCATCTCGGCGCCCCGGACCCGGCGCCTCTCCTCCCGCGTCAGTTGCAGCAGGTCCCGGCCGCGGAAGAGGATCTCGCCGCCGGTGATCCGTCCCGGTGGTGTGTCGAGGATGCCCATGACTGCCTGGGCGGTGACCGACTTGCCGGAGCCGGACTCGCCGAGCACGGCGAGCGTCTCGCCCGCGTCCACGCCGAGGGTGACGCCGTTGACGGCCCGGGCGACCCCGTCCCGGGTCCGGAACTCCACGTGCAGGTCGCGTACTTCGAGCAGCACGGCGGCTCACCTCAGCTTCGGGTCGAGGGCGTCGCGCACCGCGTCGCCGAGCATGATGAAGGCCAGGACGGTGACCGCCAGCGCCCCGGACGGCCACAGCAGCGCGTGCGGGGCGTTGCGGACGAAGGGCGAGGCGGCGGAGATGTCGATCCCCCAGGACACGGCCGGCGGCTTCAGCCCGACGCCGAGGTAGGACAGGGTCGCCTCCAGGGCGATGTAGGTGCCGAGCGCGATGGTCGCCACGACGATCACCGGGGCGACGGCGTTGGGTGCGATGTGCCGCAGCAGGATCCGGGAGTTCGAGGCACCCAGGGCGCGGGCGGCCTGGACGTAGTCGTTCTGCTGGACGGTGATGACCGAGCCGCGGGCGATCCGGGAGATCTGCGGCCAGCCCAGCAGGACCATGAACCCGATGACCGGCCAGACCGTGTCGCTGGTCACCACGGAGAGGAGGACGAGTCCGCCGAGGACGACCGGGATGGCGAAGAAGACGTCGGTGATCCGGGACAGCGCCGCGTCCCACGCCCCGCCGAAGAAACCGGCGAGCCCGCCGAGCACCGAGCCGAGGAGCGCGACCCCGAGGGTGGCGCAGACGCCGACCGTGACGGACGTACGGGCGCCGTACACCGTGCGGGTGTAGACGTCGCAGCCCTGGCCGTCGTAGCCGAAGGGGTGGCCGGGCTGTGGGCCCTGCTGGGCCTTGGCGAGGTCGCACGCCAGGGGGTTGCCGGAGGTGATCGCCGACGGCCACAGGGAGACGAGGACGAGGAAGACGATGACCAGCGCCGAGACGAGGAAGACGGGGTTGCGGCGCAGGTCCCGCCAGGCGTCGGACCACAGGCTGCGGGGTCTGCCGAGGCGGCCCGCCGCCGCGTCCGCGCCTCCCCCGGCGCCGACGACCGGGTCGAGGAGCTCAGGCATGGCGGATCCTCGGGTCGAGCACGGCGTACAGGAGGTCGACCAGCAGGTTGGCCGCCAGGAACACCAGGACGAGGACGGTCACGAAACCGACGACGGTCTGGGTGTTCTGACGGAGGATGCCCTGGTAGAGCTGGTAGCCGACGCCGTGGATGTTGAAGATGCGCTCGGTGACGATCGCTCCGCCCATCAGGGCGCCGATGTCGGTGCCGATGAAGGTGACCACGGGGATGAGGGAGTTGCGCAGCAGGTGCCGGGTGACGATCCGGCGCCGGGGCAGCCCTTTGGCGACGGCCGTGCGGACGTGGTCGGAGCGCCGGTTCTCCGCGAGGGACGTACGGGTCAGACGGGTGACGTAGGCGAGGGAGACCGAGGCCAGCACCAGGCCCGGCACGATCAGCTCCCCGAAGCCGGCCTCGGTGGAGACGGACGGTCTGATCCAGCCCCACTCCACGCCGAGGAGCAGTTGGAGCAGCAGGCCGGTGACGAACGTGGGCACGGAGACGACGACCAGGGTGAACAGCAGCACGGTGGTGTCGACGGGCCGGCCGCGGCGCAGGCCGGTGACGACGCCCAGCGTGACGCCGACGACGGCCTCGAAGAGGATGGCGACGATCGTCAGGCGGACCGTGACGGGGAAGGACGTCGCCATCAGCTCGGTGACCGGCCGCCCGTTGAACGCCGTACCGAAGTCACCGGTGAGGACGTTGCCCAGGTAGGTGAGGTACTGCCGCCACACGGGCTGGTCGAGACCGAACTCCTTCCTGAGCCGGTCGGCGGTCGCCGCGTCGCACTGCCGCTCGCCGCACAGGCCCGCGACGGGGTCGCCCATCACGTTCACCATGAGGAAGATCAGCAGGGTGGCGCCGACGAACACCGGGACCATCTGGAACAGGCGCCGGACGACGTAGCGTCCCATGGCGGCTCAGCCGACCTTGATCTCGTCGTAGACGGGGACGCTGAAGGAGTTGAGCGCCACGTTCGACAGCCGCTCGGACCAGCCGGCGCTGCCGTTCTGGTACCAGAGCGGGATGGCGGCCATCTCGTCGCGGACGATCTCCTCGGCCTGCTGGAAGAGGTCGACGGCCTTGGCGGTGTCGGTCTCGGCGTTGGCCCGGTCGACGAGCCGGTCGAAGTCCTGGTTGGACCACTTGCCGTCGTTGGAGGAGGCGTTGGTGTAGTAGAGCGGCTGGAGGAAGTTCTGGCTCAGCGGGTAGTCCATCTGCCAGCCGGTCCGGAAGGGGCCCTGGACCTTCTGCTTCGTCGTCTGGTTGCGGAAGTCCGCGAAGGTGCCGACCGGGTTGCCGACGCAGGCCCGGTCGTTGCCGAGGGCCTTGTTGACGGAGTTGCAGACGGCGTCGACCCAGAGCCGGTGCGAGCCGGTGTCCGCGTTGTAGGTGATCCTGACCTGGCCGCCGGGCAGCCCGCCGCCCTGAGCGATCAGCTTCCTGGCCGCGGCGGCGTCGTACTCGCACCACTCCCCGCACAGCCCCTCCTTGTAGCCGCCCTCCTTGCCGAGGACCGGGGAGGTCCAGTCGGTGGCGGGGGTGCGGGTCTTCTGGAAGATCGTCTCGGTGATGCGCTTGCGGTCGATCGCCCGGGACAGCCCCTTGCGGATCTTGACCGAGTCCTTCTTGTTCCAGTCCTTGTCGTAGAAGGGGAAGGCGAGGGTCTGGATGATGCCGGCGGGGGTGTTGAGGTAGCGGTCGCCGAGGTCGCCGCGGACGTTTGTGAGCTGCGCGGCCGGGATGTCGTCGGCTAGGTCGAGGTTGCCGGCCAGCAGGTCGGTGTAGGCGGTGTTGGTGTCGGTGTAGACCTTGAGGGTCACGCCGTCGTTGCGCGCCTTGTCCTCGCCGGGGTAGCCGTCCCACTTCCGCAGGACCATCTCCGCGCCCTTGGTGTACGACTCGACGCTGTACGGCCCGTTGCCGACCGGCTTTTTCAACCAGGCGTCGTGGTCGTCGTAGAAGGCCCGGGGCAGCGGGGCGAAGGCGGGGTAGCCGAGGGTGTCGGGGAAGGCCGAGAACTTCTGGCTCAGCCGGACGGTGAAGGTGCGGTCGTCGACGACCTTCAGCCCGGAGAGCGTGTCGGCGCTCTGCTTGCCCCCGTCTTCGGGGTGGACGGCGTCGTAGCCGTCGATGTAGCTGAAGAAGTACGCGTTCTTCTGGTTGTTCCTCAGGTTCGCGCCGTAGTTCCAGGCGTCGACGAAGGATCTGGCGGTGACCTTCTCGCCGTTGCTGAAGGTCCAGCCGTCCTTGAGGGTGACGGTGAAGTGCTGTGAGTCCGGGGTCTCGATGCGCTCGGCGAGCATGTTCTCGGCCTCGCCGGTGCGCGGGTCGTACCGCTTGAGGCTCCGGAAGATCATGTCGAGGACCTTGCCGCCCTGCACCTCGTTGGTGTTGGAGGGCTCCAGCGGGTTCTGCGGGTCACCCCAGGAGGAGGTGAGCACCGCCCCGCCGGCACCGCTGCCGCTGTTCTCGGTTCCGCAGCCCGCGGCCACGAGGGCCGCCGCCGCCGCACATACGGCCCACTTGGCACGCGTGGCTCCGCGCATGGGTGTCTCCTCCTGAGAATCCGTCACCGGCCGGTCCATTACCGGCCGATCCGTTACCGGCCAATATCGACTCAAGAGGTGCATACCGCACACGGACCCCGCGCGTCGCGGGGCCGTTGGAGGGATACCGGAGGATCTCCCCCGTGCCCCACAATGGATCTCCGTCGGGGGGCGCAATGGATCATTGCCATCCGATGCCGAACCGTTGAATTGCTACCCCTCCATGTACGCATTTCGACGCTGAGGTATCCGGATAACGAACACGTTGCCCGTTTCGCCGGATTGGCCGGATTCGGGACACGGAACGATTACAACGCGCTACACGCGTAGCTACAGTACGGCAAAGGCAAGGCAAAGAAGGTAAATAGAAGACCAAGGCAGGCTAGTTTTTATTGACCTTGAACGAATTGCGTTGAAAAAGTCCCGCGTAGCCCGTAGGGGAGTGCCCTGCGGAGTCATTCAGACCCTCCCTGGGCCAGGAGCACCATGACCCCCCCTACTCCATCCGCGGCTGCCCCGCTCGAGGTGACCGACGAGGACGTCGAGAAGTCGATCACTTCTCCCGCCCCGAAGGCCAACGAGAGCCGGTCCCCCGGGCAGCTCGCGTGGCGCCGGTTCAAACGCGACCGCACGGGCGTCATATCCGCCTATGTCGTGATCTTCTTCTTCGTGGTCGCACTGTGCGCCCCGTTGATCGCCAAGCTGTACGGGAAGAACCCGTACGACACCTATGGCCTGAACACGCCGGGCCTGCTCGGCGACAACGGCTTCCCCACCGGGGCCAACGGCGGCATGAGCGGCGAGTTCTGGTTCGGCATCGACCCACAGCTCGGCCGTGACGTCTTCACCTTCCTGCTCTACGCGATCCGCAACTCGCTGCTCATCGCGACCGGCATCACGATCCTCGTCGTGATCATCGGTGTGGTGATCGGCGTGACCGCCGGCTACATCGGCGGCAAGACGGACTGGTTCCTCGGCCGTGTCATCGACATCCTGCTGGCCTTCCCGTCTCAGCTCTTCTTCGTGGCCTTCACCCCGGTGGTGATCGCCCTCTTCGTGGACCCCGAGGACAACACGCCGGTCTGGCTGACCGTCGTCTGCCTGATCGGCCTGCTCACCGTCTTCGGCTGGGCCTCCATCGCGCGACTGCTGCGCGGCCAGGTACTGGCCCTGCGCGAGCGTGAGTTCATCGAGGCCGCCAAGGTCACCGGCGCATCACCGGCGCGCATCATCTTCAAGGAGCTGCTGCCCAACCTGTGGACGCCGATCCTCATCCAGGCGACCCTCAACCTCCCGCTGATGGTCACCACGGAGGCGGGTCTCGCCTACCTCGGTGTCGGTCTGCAGGACCCGACCCCCGACTGGGGCGTCATGATCGGATACGCCGCGAAGTTCTACCAGGACGACATCACCTTCCTGCTCTTCCCCGGCGTGGCCATGGTGATCTTCGTACTGGCGTTCAACCTGCTCGGTGACTCGGTACGCGACGCGCTCGACCCGAAGACCAAGCGCTGACTCCGGCCCTTTTCAGGACCACGGCAAAGGTGCCGGGGTGCCGGAACCTCTCTCATCAACTCTCTTTCCTAGGCAGGATGCGATGTCCTTTTCGCGCAGAAACTTCCTGATAGCCACCGGTGTGGCCGCCGCTTCGGGATCCGTCCTGACCGCGTGCAGCAGCGGTGACTCCAGCAGCAACACGGGCGGTGGCAAGCAGGACGCCGCCAAGGCCGAGGCGACCGTGGTCAAGATCGGCACCGCGGAGGACTCCAAGGGCCCGGCTCCCGAGGTCTCCGGCGCGAAGAAGGGCGGCAAGGTCTCCCTCCTGAACGACGACGACTTCTCGCACCTCGACCCGCAGCGCATCTACTACGCCTGGAACTCGCTGGCCGCGATCGTCCTCTCCCGGACCCTGACCGGCTACAAGATCGGCGACGACGGTTCGATGACCCTCGTCGGCGACCTCGCCACCGACACGGGCACGATGAAGGACGGCGGCAAGACCTGGTCCTTCACCCTGAAGGACGGCATCAAGTGGGAGGACGGCTCCGACGTCACCGTCGACGACGTCCGCCACGGCTTCGAGCGTGCCTTCGCCAACTTCATCACCGAGGGCGCCTTCTACGTCCAGACCTGGCTGACGGGCTCCGCGGACTACCGCAAGTCGTACCCGGGCCCCTACAAGGGCAAGCACCTGAAGTCGATCGAGACCAGCGGCAAGACCATCACCTTCCGTCTCTCCGAGGCGCGTCCGGACTTCAACTACGTCCTCGCGATGCACTCCTACGCGCCGACCCCGGTGAAGAAGGACACCAAGGAGAACTACGACAAGAAGCCGGTCTCCAACGGTCCCTACAAGATCAAGTCGCACGTCACCGACAAGTCGATGGTGCTGGTCCGCAACGAGCACTGGGACCCGGCGACCGACCCGATCCGCAACGCCTACCCGGACGAGTTCGACTTCACCTTCGGCATCGAGGCGCTCACCGCGGCCGACCGTCTGCTCGCCGACTCCGGTCCCGACCAGTACGCCGTGTCGTGGCGCACGATCCCGGTGGAGCGTGTCGCCAAGGCGAACGCGGAGGCCAAGGACCGCGTCTTCTCGGAGCTCGGCAGTGGCGTCAGCGTCTACTGGATCAACACCACCCGCGTCACGGACAAGTCCGTCCGCGAGGCCCTCATCAAGGCCTGGCCGACCGCCAACATCCGTCAGCTGCAGGGTGGCGCCAACCGCGGTGAGTACGCGACCGGCATCATGAGCCCGCTCGTCGCCGGCTACAAGTCTCAGGACGTCTGGGGCAAGCTGAAGAACCCCGCGGGCGACCCCGCCGCCGCGAAGAAGATCCTGGAGAAGGCCGGCAAGACCGGCACCAAGATCGTCTACGCGTACCAGAACGACCCGACCCAAGCCAAGATCAAGGTCGTCGTCGAGCAGGCCCTGAAGAAGGCCGGCTTCGAAGTCGTCACCAAGCCGATCGACTCCACCACCTGGTACGACCAGGTCGGCAAGCTCGACAACGGCTTCGACGTCTACTGGGGCGGCTGGTCCTCCGACTGGCCGACCGGTTTCTCGGTCTTCCAGCCGCTGTTCCAGAGCGACCAGGTCAAGGACCAGGGCCAGAACTACTCGCACCTGAAGGACCCGGCGGTCGACGCGGCCATCAAGGCCGCCACCGCCGAGACCGACCAGAACAAGGCCAACGAGATGTGGGCCGCCCTGGACAAGCAGGTCACGGAGCTCGGCGCCTTCATCCCCGACGTGTACATGCGGCGCATCTACATGCACGGCTCCAAGCTCGGCAACGTGAAGATGGACCCGAACTTCGACGGTTGCATGCTCTACAAGATGTACGTCAAGTCCTGACCCATCACTGAGCGGTGGGGGCGGCCACACGCCGCCCCCACCCTCGGCTCTCGTCCTCCGGGCCCCCGGTCACCCCGGCCCGGCCCGTTCCGCACGACGGCCCTCCCAGGAAAGCCACTCCCCATGCTTCGCTTCCTCGTCCGCCGAGTCCTCGGCGCCGTGATCACGCTGCTGATCATCAGCGCGGTCACGTTCATGCTGTTCTACTCGGTGCCACGCGACCCGGCCCGGCTGGCCTGCGGCAAGCTCTGCACGAACGAGACACTCGAGCTCATCCGCCACAACATGGGGATCTCGGACCCGCTGCCGGTGCAGTACTGGCACTGGCTCACCGGCATCTTCCTGGGCCGTGACTACCCGGGCTTCGGCAACTGCGACGCGCCGTGCCTCGGCTACTCCTTCGTCAACCGCGAGCCCGTGCTCGCCACGGTCATGGACCGCTTCCCGACGACGTTCTCCCTGGGCATGGGTGCCGCCGTGGTCTTCCTCGTCTTCGGTGTCGGGATGGGCATGATCGCCGCGGTGAAGCAGGGCAAGCTCACCGACAAGATCGCCTCCGGTGCCTCGCTGGTCGCCTCGTCGATGCAGATCTACTTCGTGGGCACGCTGGCCCTGTACTTCTTCGTGTACCAGTGGCACATCATGGACCAGCCGGGTTACACGCCGTTCAGCGACAATCCCGGCGCCTGGTTCAGCGGACTGCTGCTCCCCTGGCTGGTGCTCGCCCTGATCTTCACCGCGAACTACACCCGTATGACGCGCTCCCAGATGGTCGAGACGCTCACCGAGGACTACGTCCGTACGGCCCGGGCCAAGGGTCTGTCCCAGCGCAACGTCTTCTTCCGTTTCGCCTGGCGCGGCGCGATGGGGCCGATCGTCACCATCTTCGGCATCGACCTGGGCGTCCTCTTCGGCGGCGCGATGATCACGGAGAGCACCTTCAGCCTCCAGGGCATCGGCATGCTCGCCGTGAAGTCCGTCATCACGAGCGACCTGCCCATGCTGCTCGGCGTCATGGTGCTCACCGCCTCCTTCGTGGTGATCGCCAACATCATCGTGGACGCCTGCTACGCCCTCATCGACCCGCGGATCCGGCTCGCCTGACCGCGCGCACCCGCCCGCCCCGCCAGCTACCCCTCGCATCACCCCCTCTGGAGCGTCCCCGTGACGAGCACCGATCAGCAGCCCTTCCTGTCCATCAAGGACCTGAAGGTGCACTTCTCGACCGAGGACGGCACCGTCAAGGCCGTCGACGGCCTCTCTTTCGACCTCGTACGCGGCAAGACGCTCGGCATCGTGGGTGAGTCGGGGTCCGGCAAGTCGGTCACCAATCTGACCATCCTGGGCCTGCACAACCCGGACAACACCCACGTCGAGGGCTCGATCGTCCTCGACGGCCAGGAGCTGAACGGGGCGCCGGAGAAGACCCTGGAGAAGCTGCGCGGCAACAAGATGGCGATGATCTTCCAGGACGCCCTGGCCTCGCTGTCGCCGTACCACACCATCGGCCGGCAGATCGCCGAGACGTACCGCACGCACACGGGCTGCTCCAAGCAGCAGGCCCGGGTACGCGCGATCGAGATGCTGAGGCGGGTCGGGATCCCCCAGCCGGAGACCCGGGTGGACGACTACCCGCACCAGTTCTCCGGCGGTATGCGCCAGCGCGCGATGATAGCCATGGCGCTGGTCTGCGACCCGGAGCTGCTGATCGCCGACGAGCCGACCACGGCCCTCGACGTGACCGTGCAGGCCCAGATCATGGACCTGCTCAAGGACCTCCAGAAGGAATTCGGCACCGCGATCATCTTCATCACGCACGACCTGGGCGTGATCGCGGACATCGCCGACGACGTACTGGTGATGTACGGCGGCCGGTGCGTGGAGCGCGGCACGAAGCAGGAGGTGCTGCGCGACCCGCAACACCCCTACACCTGGGGCCTGCTGAGCTCCATGCCGAGCCTGGACCACCCGGTCGACGTGCCGCTGAACCCGATCCCGGGCTCGCCGCCGTCGCTGCTGAACCCGCCGTCGGGCTGCCGCTTCCACCCGCGGTGCACGTTCGCCGAGAAGGTCGAGGGCGGCAAGTGCTCCAAGGAGCGTCCGCTCCTGGAGATCGTGGACGGCCGCGGCAGCGCCTGCCACCTGACCGCCGAACAGCGCGGTGGGTACTTCTCCGACCTCGCCGGCGCGGCGAACTGACGTACAAGAGACGGGATTTCACCACCATGAGCAGCACCACTCCCCTCCTGGACGTCTCCGGGCTGACCAAGCACTTCCCGATCAAGGGCGGCTTCCCGATCCGGCGCACAGTCGGTGCCGTGCAGGCCGTCGACGGCCTCGACTTCCAGGTCGCCGAGGGCGAGAGCCTGGGCCTGGTCGGCGAGTCCGGCTGCGGCAAGTCCACGACCGGGCGTCTGATCACCCGCCTGCTGGAGCCGACCGGCGGCAAGATCTCGTACCAGGGCAAGGACATCACCCACGCCAACCGCAAGCAGCTGGCGCCGATCCGGTCCGAGATCCAGATGATCTTCCAGGACCCGTACGCGTCGCTGAACCCCCGCCAGACGGTCGGCAAGATCATCTCCGGCCCGATGGAGATCAACGACATCAACCCGGCGGGCGGCCGGGAGGCGCGGGTGCGCGAGCTGCTGGAGATCGTGGGCCTCAACCCCGAGCACTTCAACCGCTTCCCGCACGAGTTCTCCGGCGGCCAGCGCCAGCGCATCGGTGTCGCCCGCGCCCTGGCCCTGGAGCCGAAGCTGATCGTGGCCGACGAGCCGGTCTCCGCGCTCGACGTGTCCATTCAGGCGCAGGTCGTCAACCTGCTCCAGAAGGTCCAGCGGGACCTGGGCATCGCGTTCGTGTTCATCGCCCACGACCTCGCCGTCGTACGGCACTTCTCGCAGCGTGTCGCGGTCATGTACCTCGGCAAGATCGTGGAGATCGCCGACCGCGACGACCTGTACGGCAACCCGCGCCACCCCTACACCCGGGCCCTGCTGTCGGCCGTGCCCGAGGCCAAAGCGGACGACACCCCGGCCCGTGAGCGCATCCGTCTGACCGGCGACGTGCCCTCCCCGATCAACCCGCCCTCCGGCTGCCGCTTCCGCACGCGGTGCTGGAAGGCGACGGAGAAGTGCGCGAGCGAGGCTCCGCCGCTGGTGCAGGTCGAGGGCAACAAGCCGGGCCACCTGACCGCCTGCCACTACCCCGAGACGGCCGAGACCGTGCCGGCTCCCCGTCTCGCCAAGGACTCCGAGGCGGCGATCTGACAACACCCCTTTCTCGTCAGCCACCCCTTTACGGAACGGACTTTCACCGGCCCATTGACTCGAGCCCGTGATCGTCCGATCCAGGGAGGCGAGGGCCCGTACGCCTATGGCAGGTGTGCGGGCCCTCAACTCGTGAACCTCCCGGTGACTTCCAGGGCGGTGAACGTACCTTCGCACCGGAGCCGCTCACTCCAGCGACAGATTGCCGCTGCCGCACGGCGCAAGACTGCTGCTGGCAGCGCCGGCCTGGACCCCCAACACCTTCGTGTACGACGAGGGGCTGATCGAACGCGTATGGCCGGAGCGCAGACCTCAGCATCCGCGGGACGCGCTATACATCCACGCCACCCGGCTGCGCAAGGCACGGCTGGCTTCGTCCGGCAGCCCGGCATATGACAGCTCGAGCGCTGCTCTTACGGCGACGCTCTCCTCGCCCTCGATGTGCAGTCGCGCCAACCGACCGCGCTCGGCGAGGTCGCGGACGTAGGCGCGGATGCTACCGGGGCGCTCACCGATCCAGGAGCCCGCGACGCACAACGCGAGAGGCAGATGATCGCAGGACGGTCATTTGCGCGGTACGTCGTTGGTATGCGCTATGCGGATGACGGATGGAACCGCCCTCGTCGGCCGGACTCCCTCGGAGTTGGAGCAGTGGATGTTCGATCGAGTCGAGAGCAGAGCACCTCGTACGGCTACCGCACGAGGCTCTGCCGCGCACGGCCGCCGTACGAGCTGCTGCCGCATGGTGAGAAGGTCCGGAGACCCCGACGTCAGACCTTCCGGATCCGGTCGGCGATCTCCGGTCTCGCCGCGAACCCGGCCGCCTTGTACGTCGCGACGCCGCCGACGTTAGAGCTCGGCGTGCACACGCGCACGCTCGATGAGCCCATCTCCCGCAGTGCGGCCGCCCCGGCGACGGTGATCGCCCGGCCATAGCCGCGGCCGCGGTGGTCCGCATGGACGCCCATCGGCTCGACCAGTCCCGGCTTCCCCGGGCCGACTGACCAGACCGTCACCACCGCCACGGGGTTGCCCTGGTCGTCGTAAGCACCCAGGCATCGGGCGTCGGCGTAGAACGGTCCCGCGGACATCTCGTGCCGGTACTCGCGCGTGGGCTTCGTGGTGTTGAACGCGGACCGCAGGACGTCGGCGAAGTCCTGTGCCTGCTCCAGGCCGATCGCCTTGATCCGCACGCCGGGGTCCTCCACCGCTTCGGCGAGGTCGCGGAAGAGCGGCGTCCACGGCTCGTCGACACCCCAGCCCTCCTTGGTCAACAGGTCGTGGAGCAGCAGGCCCTGCGGCGCCTCGATGGACACCGCTCCTTCCGGCAGCACGCCGCGCTCAGGCAGCGAGAAGTCCTCGACGAGCCGCCGCGCCAAGTCCTCGTCCTGGAAAGCGTCGGGAGCGACCGTCATCCGCACCACCGTCGGCGAATCCAGCATCCCGACAGCGAGGATCCGTCCGTCCCGGCTCCAGGTCCGGACCACCGCGGCCGTCTCGGCGGTTCCGAACCGGTAATTCCAGCCGATGTCCCCGGGATGCAGCTGCATCGGCGCTTCGTCATGCTGCCACTCCCGCAGCGCCGCAATAGCCTCGCGCACCCCGTCGGCCGTCGGCGTACTCAGCACAATCGTCATAGCCGGGATCTGACACCCCGTCTCGGTGGCGTGCAACCGATTAACTGACCAAGCCCTTCAGGGTGATGGTGGCGGGAGGTCGATGGCGAGTCCGGTCCCGGCTAGAAAGCCGTCGAGGACGTCTGGGCGGTACTGGAAGCGCTTGAGTCGGTTGCGCACGAGCGCGGCGAGTCGGTCGAGGGCAACGCTGGCGAGGTTCGCGAGGCTGTGTTTCACGTGGGCCCACACGTACTCGACCGCGTTCAGCTCGGGTGCGTAGGCAGGGTGAACACCGTCAGCCAGCTGCGTGCGTCGATCAGGTCGCGCATCTTGTGGGAGACGTGGGTGTTCAGGCGGTCCCACACGAGCACGATCGGCGCCTTGACCAGTTGGTACACGCCGTCGACGAGGCCGATGCAGTCGCGCTCGGACAAGCTGCGGCGCTCGCCCCATCGCCTCCTACGTCCGGTGGCGCAACGCCCGAGCCAAGCCGAAGACGAACTTCGCGCCGGACTCACCGGTCCGCAACTGGACCGATTACCCTGCCAGGACCGCTAACGCACTTCTACGATCTTCATATGAGTGACCTGAACTCGGCAGACGAACAGCTGCAGACCGCCCGACTGTCGTTGCGGCGTCCGACTGAGGCCGACATTGACGCGATCTTCGCGATTCACCGTGACCCCCAAACCTGCCTGCACAACCCCTCCGACGCGCTCACCCGGCTCGACGAGGCCAGGGAACTGTATCGCCGCTGGAACGACCAGTGGCAGCGGTGCGGATACGGGTACTGGGTCGTCCGGCGCGACGGCTCCGCCCTGCAACTGGGATTCTGCGGAATCAAGCCTATGGAACTGCACGGCGTGAAAGTCCTCAACCTCTTCTACCGCTTCGCCGCCTCGGCCTGGGGCCAGGGCTTCGCGAGCGAGGCCGCAGCGACGGTGACTACCTGGGCATCCCGCCACGTTTCCGACCTCCCACTGATCGCCCGCGTCCGGCCGGCCAACATCGCCTCGCAACGCGTGGCAGTGCGCGCTGGCCTGACCCGAGCAGAGCATCTCGACGAAACCGGATACGACGGCCTCGACTGGATCTATGCAGCAAGGCTGCCGAACTGAGCAGCCCCGGACACGGGCAGACCTCACCGAACGCCGTGTCCATGGCCGTTCAACATTCTGAGATGAGCCACTAGAATGCTGGCCATCACGCCAGCCTTCTCGGTGCGGATTCCGATCCGCCGGGGAGGTTTTTTTCATGCCCGGGGCCCGCCTGTCCCGGCACTGGTGGATTCACTTCGAGGTGCTCGCCCCGCCGAGCGGCCTGAACGTGTCGCGCCCACCCATCGGTTTCCGTTCCCCACCGCAAGAGGAGATCCCAGTCATGAGCCCACGGACGAACACCGCGGCAGCCGCGGGGACTTGGCAACTCGGTGACCTGACCGTCAACCGCGTCGGGTTCGGCGCGATGCGCCTGACGGGTACCGCGCCCTTCGACAGCGGCGTGCCGCGTGACCGAGAGCGGTCGATCGGCGTGCTCCGGCGGGCGGTCGAGCTAGGTGTGAACCACATCGACACCGCCGCGTTCTACTTCTCGGCAACGCGCTCCGCCAACGAGCTGATCAACCGGGCGCTGGCGCCGTACCCGGAGGATCTGGTCATCACCACCAAGGTCTGGCCGGGCCGCGATCCCTCGGGCGCGTGGTGGTGGGCCACGCCGGCGCAGTTGCGCGGCCAGGTCGAGGAGAACCTCCGCCAACTCGGCCGCGACCACCTGGACGTGGTGAACCTACGCGTGCCACCGAGCTGTCGGACCGGCTCGATCGGCGAGCACTTCGGCGTGTTGGCCGAGCTGCGCGATGCTGGGCTGATCCGCCACCTCGGCATCTCCAACGTCACGTCTGAGCAACTGGCCGAGGCCCGGGCCATCGCCCCGGTCGTCTGCGTGCAGAACCCCTACGGGATCGGCGCGTTGAGGGAGGACCGGGCACTCCTACGGCTCTGCGGTGAACTCGGCCTCGCCTTCGTCCCGTTCTTCGCGATCGCCGGGCCCGGGCGGGAGGCGGGCCCGGCTGCCGGTGACAGCGAGGCGGTGTGCGCCGTCGCCCGCGCGCACGGTGTGTCCATCGCACAGGTCCGGCTGGCCTGGACCTTGCAGCAGGGGCCGCACGTGCTTGCGATCCCCGGGACAGGTGATCTGGACCACCTCGCGCAGAACGTGGCGGCAGGCGCGCTACGGCTCTCGGAAGAGGAGATGGTGCGCCTCACCTCGCTGCGGCCGGTCGGCGCCTAACGAGCCGTTGCCATCCGTCCATGGGCCACGGCACGCACTTTAGAGGGTTCGTCAGTCCCCTACTGACGGACCCTCTAAGTAGTTCCGGCGAGGCGACGGAGTCGCCCCGCCGGCCCCAGCGCGGGCCTTCGCTCGTTCTCAGCTCTGCTCTACACGCCGGTCGTGCCGTCGAGCAGCTCGCGCAGGATGTCGAGGTGGCCGTTGTGGCGGGCCGTCTCCTCGGTGAGGTGGAGGAGGATCCAGCGCAGGTCGACGTGGAGGCCGTCGCGGACGGGGCGCTTGGCCCTGGTGTCCAGGTCGTTCGCGGCGACCAGTTCGCGGTAGCGGGCGCTCTGTGCGGCGTACTCGTCGAGCAGCTGGGCCAGCGGGAAGTCGACGGCGATGCGCATCTCGCGGTCGGGGTCCTCGTCGGTCCAGGGGCCCTCGTCCTCCTCGCCGAGGAAGACCACCTGGAACCAGTAGTACTCCACCCAGCGCAGGTGGTTGATCAGTCCGCTCAGGGTCATCAGCGGGGAGCCCGGCAGGGGTGCCTTGCTGGCGTTCTCCGCCAAGACGCCCTCGCACTTGGCGCGGGCGGTGTCACGGGCGTAGTCGAGGAACGTGGTGAGCTGGGTGCGCTCGTCCCACGCGGGAGGAGTGTCGTCTGTTCTGGTCATCGCGCTGAGCATCGCCCATCACAACGACCGCTGTCGAGGCATTACTTGGCCCCGGGGACATCCAGCCCGTCAGTCCTCGGCCCCTCCTCCAGCGCCGCCAGCGCCGGGTCCAGCACGATGTCCTCCTCGCGCGCCTCGGTCGTCGGCTCCTCCGGGAAGTGGCAGGCCGTCAGGTGGCCTTCGTGGTTGCCGGAGAGCCGGATCAGCGCAGGCTCCTCGGTGGCGCACTTGTCCTGTGCCTTCCAGCAGCGCGTACGGAAGCGGCAGCCGGAGGGCGGCGAGATGGGCGACGGCACGTCACCGGCCAGCCGGATCCGCTCACGCCTGCCGGAGGCGCCCTCGCCGTCGGTGACGTTCACCTCGGGGACGGCGGAGAGCAGGGCGTGGGTGTAGGGGTGGCGGGGGCGGGTGTAGAGGGAGTCGCGGTCGCCGACCTCGATCACCTTGCCGAGGTACATGACCGCGACACGCTGCGAGAAGTGCCGTACGACGGCGAGGTCGTGGGCGATGAACAGGAACGCGATGCCGAGCTCCCGCTGCACCTTCTGGAGCAGGTTGACGACCTGCGCCTGGATGGACACGTCCAGCGCGGAGACCGGCTCGTCGGCCACGATCAGCTTGGGTTCGAGCGCCAACGCCCTCGCAACCCCGATACGTTGGCGCTGCCCGCCGGAGAATTCGTGCGGGAAGCGGTTGTAGTGCTCGGGGTTGAGGCCGACGATCTCCAGGAGTTCGCGGACCCGCTTCTCGCGGCCGCCGTCCGGGTCAATGCCGTTGATCTCCATGGGGCCGGAGACGATCTTGCCCACCGTCTGCCTCGGGTTCAGTGAGGAGTAGGGATCCTGGAAGATCATCTGGATCTCGGACCGGATCGGCGCGAGCTGCTTGCGGGAGGCGTGGCTGATGTCCCGCCCGCGGTACGTGATCGTCCCGGCCGTCGGCTCCATCAGACGGGTGATCAGGCGCCCGGTCGTCGACTTGCCGCAGCCCGACTCGCCGACCAGGCCGAAGCTCTCGCCGACGTGCACGGTCAGGTCGATGCCGTCGACGGCCTGGACCTGGCCGACCGTACGGCGGATCGGGAAGCCGCCCTTGACCGGGAAGTGCTTGGTGAGGCCCTCCACGACCAGCAGCGGTTCTCCGGCCGCCTCGTCGGCGGCCTCACGCGGGGCGGGCAGCGCGAGGTCCTCTGTCATGCCGTGTCCTCTGTCATGCGCTGTCCTCCTGGACCTGGCCGAGACGGGGCTTGATCTCGTCGATGAAGATGGTGCGCTTCTGCTGCGCCGTCAAGTGGCAGGCGGAGGCCCGGTCGGGGGCCAGGAGCGGCCGCTCCGTGACGCAGCGGTTGCCGCCGATCCGGTCCTGGAAGGTGCAGCGGGGGTGGAAACGGCAGCCGGACGGTGGGGTGAGCAGGGACGGCGGGGTGCCGGGGATCGGCGTGAGAGGGGCGCCGAGGTCCGAGTCCAGGCGCGGCATCGAGTTCAACAGGCCCCAGGTGTACGGATGTTGCGGGGCGCGCAGGACCTCGTTCACCGTGCCGCGCTCGATCGCGCCGCCCGCGTACATCACCATGATGTCGTCGGCCATGTCGGCGATGACGCCCAGGTCGTGCGTGATGAAGATGATCGCCGAGCCGAACTCCTGCTGGAGGTCCTTCAGCAGGTCGAGGATCTGGGCCTGCACGGTCACGTCGAGGGCGGTGGTCGGCTCGTCGGCGATCAGCAGGTCCGGGTCGCACACCAGGGCCATCGCGATCATCGCGCGCTGGCGCATACCGCCGGAGAACTGGTGCGGGTAGTCCTTCGCGCGCTGCGCCGGGTGGGGGATGCCCACCTTGCCCAGCATCTCCACCGCCCGTGTCCAGGCGGCCTTCTTGGAGGCGCCGGTGTGCTTCATGTACGGCTCGGCGATCTGCCGGCCGACGGTGTAGTACGGGGACAGCGCGGTCAGCGGGTCCTGGAAGATCATCGCGACCTTGTTGCCGCGCAGCCGCTCCAGCTCGGACTCGCGGGCGGTGGTCAGCTCCTGGCCCTCCAGGAGGATCTCGCCCTCGACGGTGGTGAACATCGGGTTGTGCAGGCCGAGGATCGTCAGGTTGGTGACGGACTTGCCGGAGCCCGACTCACCGACGATGCCCAGGGTCTTGCCCTTGGCGAGGTCGAAGGAGAGCCCGTCGACGGCCTGCACGACGCCGTCCTCGGTCTTGAAGCTGACGTGCAGGTCCCGCACCGAGAGGAAGGTGCCTTCGCCGGCCGGCACCCCAGCACCGGCCTCCTTGGTCACAGTGGTCACGACAGTGCTCCTAGGCCAGCCGCACGCGCGGGTCGATGTAGGCGTACGCGGCGTCGACGACGATGTTGCACAACAGGATCATGGTGGCGGAGAACAGCATCACACCCAGCAGCAGCGGCAGGTCGCTGAAGAACACGGACTCCACCGCGAGCCGGCCGAGTCCCGGAAGGCCGAAGGTGTACTCGGTGATGATGGCTCCGCCGAGCAGCGAGCCGAGGTCGATGCCGAAGATGGTGACGATGGGGATGAGGGAGCCGCGCCAGGCGTAGCGGAAGAAGACGTACCGGCGCGACATGCCCTTCGCGCGGGCGGTGCGCACATGCTCCTCCTGGAGCTGCTCGATCATCGACGAGCGCGCCATACGCGTGTACTGCGAGGCGAAGATCGTGGACAGCACCACCCAGGGGATGATCAGCCCGGTGAACCAGGTGGCCGGGTCGACGGTGAACTCGTTGTAGGCGGGCTTCTCGAAGAGGTGGCTCTGGTACACGAGGATCGCCAGAGCGAGCGGGCCGAGGAAGTAGATCTGCATCGAGCTGATCACCATCGCGCCCGCGGTGAACGTCTTGTCGACCAGCGTGCCGCGCTTCCAGGCGGCGATCAGGCCGGTGCCGAGGCCGATGATCAGGAAGCAGACGGCCCCGCCGAGGGTGAGCGAGACGGTGGTGGGCAGCCGGTCCATCAGGGTGCCCCAGACCTGCTCGTTGGTGTGGTACGAGTACCCGAAGCAGGGGGCGGGGCAGGGGCCTTGGGCGAACTGGTCACTTCCCAGGACCAGGTTGTGCAGGAAGATCCCGTACTGCTCGGGGATCGACTTGTCGAGGCCGAGGACGTGGTGGAGGTTCTCGAGGTTGGCCGGGGTGCACGTCTTGCCGCACATCAGGAGCGCCGGGTCCCGGGGCATTCCGAAGAACAGCAGGAACGTGACGATGCTCAGCAGGAAGAGGATGACGACGGCGCCGAGCGACCGACGCAGAAGGAAGCGCAGCATGGCAGGCAGCTCTCAGACGTCAGCGGGCCGGGCGGTACCCGGTGCGCCGCCGTGGGAAGCGCGGACGCACCGGGTACCGGGTGGCGTGGTTACTTGACGTACAGGCGACGCGGGTCGACGGAGGCGATGATGTCGTCGTAGACGAGGCCGCCGATCTTCGATCCGGCGATCTGGGTCTGCTTGAAGTAGCCGGTCGGGACGACGTTGACGACGTCCTTCACGATGTACTTGTCGAGCTTCTCCCACTCGGCCGCGGCCTTGGCCGGGTCGGTGATCTTGTTGATGCGGTCGATCTCACTGTTGATCTTGGTGTCGTTGACCTGGGAGTAGTTCTGCGCCCCTTCGGCGATCGCCCGGCCGTCGAAGCACGGCGGGATGACGGTCGAGGCGGACGGCCAGTCGGCGCCCCAGTTGGTGTTGAAGATGTCGTAGTTGTTCTTCAGCTTGCTGACCTGGTCGTAGTAGGTCTCGGCCGGGACCTCCTGGCGCTGGACGTCGAAGCCGGCCTTCTTCAGGCCCGCCGCCATGGCGGTGGAGTACGCCTGGCCCTCCGCCGAGTTGATGTAGCCGAAGGTCAACTTCAGACCGACCTTGCCGGCCTCCTCCAGGAGCTTCTTGGCCTTGGCCGGGTCACCGGCGGGCTTCTTCTTCTTGCCCCATGGGTCGAAGGCGGGGTCGTAGCCGCTGACGGTCGGGCTGATGATGCCGCCGGCGACCTCCATCGCGTCGGTGCCGCCGTAGGCCCGCACGAACGGGGAGACGGGCAGGGCGTACGCGATGGCCTCGCGGACCTTCTTGTCCTTCATGGCCGGGTGGCTCATGTTGATGTTCATCTGGCCGACGTACGGCTGGTAGCCGAGGACCGTGCGGGACTTCATCTTCGGATCCTTCAGGACCTTCGACAGGTTGCCCGCGTCCACGGAGTTCTGGAAGCTGACCGCGGTCCGGTCGGCGCCGGTGTCGGCGAGGAGCGCCTTGGTGGAGTCCTCGTACTGCTGGTTGAAGGTGATGTTGAACCGGTCCACGTACTGGTGGCGCAGCGGGTCCGTCTTCGCGTCCCAGTTGGTGTTCTTGACGAGCACCATCGACTTGCCGGACTTGAAGGACTGGATCTTGTACGGGCCGCTCACCAGTGGGTCTTTGTCGTACTTCTCCTTGGTGTCGCCCTTCTGCGAGACGACGGCGTAGCCCGCCATGGCCAGGGCGTACGGGAAGTCGGCGTGGGGCTTCTTGAAGTGGAAGACGACCGTCTTCGCGTCCGGCGTCTCCAGGATGCTGTCGGGCAGGTGCTTGCCCTTGAAGGGGCCGTCCGGCAGCAGCTTGCGGTAGTCGGCGCCGGGGGTGTCCGCGAGCCACTGCTGGATGTAGGGCGGGCCCTGGTTGATGAAGGAGGCGAACTGCCGCTCGAAGGTGTGGCGGATGTCGGCGGACGTGATCGGGGATCCGTCCTCGAACTTGATGCCGTCCTTGAGCGTGTACTTCCAGCTCTTGCCGCCGTCGGTCGTGGTGCCGGCGTCGGTGGCGAGGTCGCCGACGAGTTCGTGCCGCTTGCCGTCGTCGCTGATCGACTTGTAGCCGGTGAGCCCGCGGTGCAGCAGCAGGGCGACCGCCATCTCGTTCTGGACGTAGATCTGGCCCGGATCGAGATGGGCGTAGCTGTCGCGTGCCGGTACCTGGATGGTGCCGCCGCTCTTGGCTCCCGGCACTTCGGGAGCGGGCCCCTGCGAGTCCTTGGCGTCGCCGAAGTCGATCGTCGCCTGCTGCCGCCGGGCGTTCGCGTTGTCGTTGTCCCGTCTGTCTTTGCCGCCGGTGTCGCTGCCGCCCTCGCTGCAACCGGTGAGCACCAGGGCTCCGGCCGCGAGCAGTAAGAGCGCGGTGTGCGCTGGGCGTCCACCCTTACCCATCACTCAATCCCACCCATCTGTGTGTCATCGAGCCGTCTTGGGGTCGAAGGCATCCCTGACCGAGTCCCCGAGCAGGTTGAACGCCACGATGAAGATGATCATCGAGACGCCGGGGAAGAACATGTAGGTGATGTCGTTCTGCATCACGAGTTCGGTGGACGCCTTGGAGAACATCTGTCCCCAGTCCGGGGTCGGTTCGACGATGCCGACGCCCAGGAAGGACAGCCCGGCCTCGGCGGTCACGAAGTTGGGGAGCATGTAGGTGCCCTGTACGAGAATGGGTGTGACCACGTTCGGCAGGATCTCCCTGCGGATGATCCGCCAGGGCGGGGCTCCGCTGACCTTGGCCGCCTCGATGAACTCCCGTTCCCGCAGGGCGAGGGTGGTCCCGCGCAGGATGCGTCCGAGGCTCATCCAGCCCAGGAACCACTGCACGGCGATGAGGGCGACCACCCGGACGTAGACCGGGGTCTCGTCCCTCGGGCTCACGAAGAGCGAGACCACGACCGGCATGCTGGCGATGAAGAACAGCTGGGCCGGGAAGGCGAGGAGGAAGTCGATGACCCGGCTGATGAAGTAGTCGGCCCTGCCGCCGAGATAGCCGGCCGTGACGCCGAGCAGGATGCCGGTGAGCACCGTCGCGAGAGTGACCACGACCGAGATCATCAGCGAGGTCCGGATGCCGTAGATGAGCTTGGTGAAGACGTCGTAGCCGTTGCCGGGCTCGAGCCCGAACCAGAACTCCCCGCTGATGCCGCCGTTGGGCTGCACCGGCACACCCGCGCTGTCGAAGAGTTCGGGGCGCTCGTCGGCGTACACCGTGTAGGGGTCCTTGCCGTACAGCTTGGAGATCAGCGGGGCGAGCAGTCCGATCAGGAAGAAGAAGACGACCACACAGGCCGAGATCACTCCGGTGCGGTCGCGCTTGAAGCGGATCCACATCAACTGACCGGGAGACCGGCCGATCAGTTGCCCGGCACCCTCAATGTCCGTAGCACTCGTCACAGTTCGCCCATTTCACCGTTTGGATGTGGACGTCGGGGCACGTGCGTGACTCCCCCGGAGCGGTACGCCGCTAACTATCTGCTATCGGGCAACTACCGGCCAGTCGTCTTCCAATCTCGATTCAGTCACAGCTGACGCCACGGTCTGTTCGGGCGCACAAGAAAGCCCGGGCACCCCCGCCTTGGGGGCACCCGGGCTCAAGTGGCCGAGGATCAGCCGTGCTTGGCGCGGCTCGCGGCGCGGGCGCGCTCGCGGGCGTCCAGGTTCACCTTGCGGATGCGCACGGCCTCCGGGGTGACCTCGACGCACTCGTCGTCGCGGCAGAACTCCAGCGACTGCTCGAGGGAGAGCTTGCGCGGCGGGACGATCGACTCCGTCACATCGGCCGTGGACGACCGCATGTTGGTGAGCTTCTTCTCCTTGGTGATGTTGACGTCCATGTCGTCGGAGCGGGAGTTCTCACCGACGATCATGCCCTCGTACACCTCGGTGCCCGGCTCCGTGAAGAGCACGCCGCGCTCCTGGAGGTTCGTCATCGCGAACGCGGTGACGGCACCGGCGCGGTCGGCGACCAGCGAGCCGTTGTTACGGGTCTGCAGGGCGCCGAACCAGGGCTCGAAGCCCTCGTGGATGGAGTGGCCGATGCCCGTGCCGCGGGTCTGGGTCAGGAACTCCGTACGGAAGCCGATCAGACCGCGGGAGGGGACGACGAACTCCATGCGGACCCAGCCGGAGCCGTGGTTGGACATGTTGTCCATACGGCCCTTGCGCACCCCCATGAGCTGCGTGACCGCGCCCATGTGCTCCTCGGGCACGTCGATCGTCATGCGCTCGACCGGCTCGTAGACCTTGCCGTCGACGTCCTTGGTGACGACCTGCGGCTTGCCGACCGTGAGCTCGTAGCCCTCCCGGCGCATGGTCTCGACCAGGATGGCGAGCGCCAGCTCACCACGGCCCTGGACCTCCCAGGCGTCCGGACGCTCGGTCTCCAGCACGCGCAGCGAGACGTTACCGATCAGCTCGCGGTCGAGGCGGTCCTTGACCTGGCGGGCGGTGACCTTGCGGTCCTTGACCGCCGCCTTGGCGTCCGCGCCCTTGCCGGTGCCGCCGCGGCCGACCAGCGGCGAGGTGTTGGTGCCGATGGTCATGGAGATCGCGGGCTCGTCGACCGTGATCAGGGGCAGCGGGATGGGGTTCTCGGTGTCGGCGAGCGTCTCACCGATCATGATGTCCGGGATACCGGCGACGGCGCAGATGTCGCCCGGGCCGGCCTTCTCGGCGGGCTTGCGGGTGAGCGCCTCGGTCATCATCAGCTCGCTGATGCGCACGTTGCTGACCGAGCCGTCACGCTTGATCCACGCGACCGTCTGGCCCTTGCGCAGCTCACCCTGCTCGACGCGCAGCAGCGCGATACGGCCGAGGAAGTTGTCGGCGTCCAGGTTGGTGACGTGGGCCTGGAGCGGGGCGGCCTCGTCGTAGGTCGGGGCCGGGATGTGCTCGAGGATCGTGGAGAAGAACGGCTCCAGGCTGGTGGAGTCTGCCGGGACCGTGCCGTTGTCCGGCTTGGTCAGCGAGGCGATGCCGTCACGGCCGCACGCGTAGACGATCGGGAACTCGATCTGCTCCTCGTCGGCGTCCAGGTCGAGGAAGAGGTCGTAGGTCTCGTTGACGACCTCGTCGATCCGGGAGTCGGGGCGGTCCGTCTTGTTGATGCAGAGGATGACGGGCAGCCGCTGCTGGAGCGCCTTGCGCAGCACGAAGCGGGTCTGCGGCAGCGGTCCCTCGGAGGCGTCGACGAGCAGGACGACACCGTCGACCATCGACAGACCGCGCTCGACCTCGCCGCCGAAGTCGGCGTGGCCGGGGGTGTCGATGATGTTGATGGTGATGACGTCCCCCCCGTCCTTCGGGTGGTACTTCACCGCCGTGTTCTTGGCCAGGATCGTGATGCCCTTCTCACGCTCCAGGTCGTTCGAGTCCATCATGCGGTCGTCGACGGAGTCGAGCTGGTGCGCGGCAAAGGCGCCGGCCTGCTTGAGCATGGCGTCGACGATGGTCGTCTTGCCGTGGTCGACGTGGGCGACGATGGCGACGTTACGGATGTCGTGGCGCGTGGCCATATTGCGGCGTACTCCCGGAGTGTGAGGAAGGCCGACGCGTACGTCTGTGTTACGCGGGCCCTGCCGGGCTTGACATGCCACGGCCTCACCCCATGGTACGTGCCTCGGCGAGGAGCAGCCTCCACAGCCCCGCGCGGCTCAGGACGCCGACGGGCTCGGGGTGAGCTTCGCCCCCTTCTTGAGGAAGCCCATGTCCTCGAAGACCGGTGTCCGGAAACCGAAGGAACCGGCGTTGACGAGGCTGTTCCACGCGGCGGTGAGCTGGGGCCGCTGGTACAGCGGGATGGAGCCGGCCGCCGCCCAGATGCGCGAGTCGGCCTTGCGGATCAGGGAGTGCGCCTCGTCCTCGTCCAGGGTGGCGATCGCCTGGTCGAACAGCTGGTCCACCTGGTCGGTGCCGACGCGAGTGTAGTTCTGCTCGACGCTGAGCGAGCCGTCGGCGGCCGGGACCGGCTTGGCGTAGATGGGGCGGGCGTCGGTGGCCGGGAAGGCGGAGGAGGGCCAGGAGTACAGGGCGAGGTCGTACTGGCCGGAGGCGATGTAGTCCTTGAAGTAGCTCTCGTCGGAGACCTTCGTGATCTCCGTGCCGATGCCGACGCGCTTCAGCATGCTCGTCACCCGGTCGGCGACGGCCCGCAGGGGCTCCGAGCCGGCGCCGGAGGGGAGCACGAAACGGAGCGTGAGGGGCTTGCCGTTCTTGGCCAGCGCCTTGACGGCGGTGCCGGCCGGGGCGGCGGTGCCCTTGGGGGCGTACGCGCCGGGGGCGCCGCCCTGCCGGGCGTGCGGGTAGGCGCCGTCCTGCGCGAGGTGTCTGCCTCCGCCCTCGGCGTGCTTGTGGGCGTGCTTCTCGCCGCGCTTGTCCTCGTGGTCCCGGGCGGCGTGGTCCCGGGCGCTCTCGTGGGGCGCCTGCGCCTTGTCGTCCTCGCCGACGATGTACGTGCCGTCGTCGCCGCCCTCGGACTGGTCCTCGTCGGACTGGTCCTGGTCGGACTTCTTCTGGTCGGACTTCTTCTCGTCCGACTTCGTGCCTTTGGGGCCGGCCGCCTCCTCCTCCTTCTTCTGTTCCTTGATCGGTCCGCCCGACACCCATCCGGCGTCCGCGAGCAGCGCCCGCGCCTCGTCGGTGTCCTGGCCTCCGAGCGCGCCGCTGTTGTCGGCGTAGGCGGCCTGCCCGGCGAGGGCGAGGTGGCTGCCGACGGGGACCGCGGGCAGGCCCAGCGGCTTCAGCACGACCTCGGCGAGCTCCTTGCGGTCCAGGGCGCGGGCCACCGCCCGCCGGACCCGCTCGTCGGCGAGCGGGCCGTCGGCGCCGTTCAGGGCGAGCTGGGTGTAGGCGGGCTCCAGCGACTTGCGGACCTCGAACCCGCGCAGCCCGTCGGCCCCGCTGCGGACGCGCCGGGCGACGGCGGGGTCGACCTCGGCCAGGTCGAGCTCGCCGGCGGCCAGAGCGGCGGCGCGTTTGTCGTGCGGTACGGCGCGCAGCACGATCTCGGAGAGCTTGGCGGTCCTCCCCCACCAGCGGGGGTTGCGGGTGAGGCGGACCTGGTCCTGCTTGGTGTCGACCTTCTGCACGGTGAACGGCCCGGCGGTGACCTTCAGCTTGCGGCGGGCACCGTCGTTGAAGGAGTCCGGGGTGCCCATGACGTCCTTCGGGTACAGCGGCGAGAACAGCGACCGCCAGTCCGCGTAGGGCTTGGCGAAGGTGACCCGGACCTCCAGGTCGTTGGCGCCGCGCTCAATGCCCTCGATGCGGTCGTAGCCGGCGTTGCGGGCCGTCCAGTAGGCGGAGTCCTTGCCCGACAGGGCGCGCCACTGGGCGGCGAAGTCGGCGGCGCCGATCTCGCGCCCGTCGCTCCAGACGGCCTGCTGGTTGAGCTTGTACAGGACGACCTGCTTGGGCTCGGTCTCGATCACCTCGGCCGACTCCAGGTAGGCGGCGTTGCGCTCCGGCCGTCCGCTCGTGTTCATCCGGTACATCGACGGCAGGACGGCCTGGGCGATGCGGCCGGTGGTGGCGTCGGCGTCGGCCTGGAAGGTGTTCAGGGTGTCCGGCACGGCGTCCACGGCCCAGCGCAGGGTGCCGCCGTCGGCGATCTTGACGCGGGCCGCGCCGGCGACGTCCTGCTTGGCCAGCGGCTTGCCCGCCTGGTCCTCGGAGCCGCAGCCGGCGAGTGCGAGCACCGCGAGTGCGCCCGTGGTGAGGAAGACCACCGAGCGCATGACCGCGCGCGGTCCGACACCGTCGTAGGACATCTCTGGTACCTCCGGGGAGCGGATCCCGCCGGTGACACAGGTGCGTTCTGTTCACATTTGGCGGTATTTTGGAGTTGATCAGATCTACGGCCCAGATCTACGGCCCCACTGAAGAGGAAAGGGTTCGCCGGCCGAGGGCGACACGGCGACACGGGCGTGCAAGCCCACCCGTGCGGAGCAACGCACGCCCCCGGCGCACACAGAGCGCCCGCGGGCGTGCACCGAGGGCACGCAATCCGCCAATCGCTGCACACGCCTTCACATCGGCCGGTGTGACGCGCAACACTCGCAGGCGCATGAACGTCGCCGTCCAGGGCCGAACGGCCCGAGGAAGTGAGGTCACGTCATGTCCGTGCACGACGACCTGACAGCCGTCCAGCGCTGCCTCGACGACCTCTCCCGGTCCGTCGGCCGCCTGGAGAAGCAGCTCGGCAGCGGTGACCTGGAGATCCGCCGCGTCCGCGCCGACGCCAATCACCTGCGCGAGAGTGTCGCGCTGCTGCGCGAGGCGGCCTCCCATCCGGCCTCGCCCCGCAAGCCCGAGCTCGTCACCATCCCGGACACCCCCTACGACGACAGCCTGTGGGTCGACTCGGACGACGAGGGTCTGGGCGCCCGCGACCGGCACGCCCCCTGACCCGACCGGAGTCCTGCGTTGGCCACTGGTACGGAACCACATGTGAACAGCGGCGGCGTGCGGTCCCGTACGCGCGCCGCGATCGACGCACCGCATCTGCGGACCGACCGCTGGTGGCTGGCGCCCGCCATCACCGCGGCCGGCCTGCTCGCCTTTGTCGTGTACTCGACCTGGCGGGCCTTCGCGAACGCGGACTACTACGCGGCGCCGTACGTCTCGCCGTTCTACTCGCCCTGCCTGGCGGAGAACTGCGAGACGATGCGGGGCGGCCCCAACTGGGAGATCTTCGGCAGCTGGTGGGGCATCTCCCCGGCGATCATCATCCTGATCTTCCCGCTCGGCTTCCGCCTGACCTGCTACTACTACCGCAAGGCCTACTACCGGGGCTTCTGGGCCTCGCCCCCGGCCTGCGCGGTCGCCGAGCCGCACAGCAAGTACACCGGCGAGACCCGCTTCCCGCTGGTGCTGCAGAACATCCACCGGTACTTCTTCTACGCAGCGATCCTCGTCGCCGGCATCCTGACCTACGACACGGTGCTGGCCTTCCGCGACGAGCACTACGCGTGGGGCCACATGGGCCTCGGCACCCTCGTCTTCCTGGTCAACATCGTGCTGATCTGGGCGTACACGATCTCCTGCCACTCCTGCCGGCACATCGTCGGCGGCAAGCTCAAACACTTCTCGCGGCACCCCGTGCGCTACCGGATGTGGCAGTTCGTCGGGAAGCTCAACGCCCGCCACATGCTGCTCGCCTGGGCGTCGCTGGTGAGCGTGGCGCTCGCCGACTTCTACGTCTATCTCGTCGCGTCCGGTGTCTTCGACGATCCGCGCTTCTTCTAGCTGAGTGGGGCCCTGTGATGTCCGTGGTCGACCGTCAGGAGTGGGACGTCGTCGTGGTCGGCGCCGGTGGCGCGGGCCTGCGCGCCGCCATCGAGGCACGCGAGCGCGGCGCCCGTACGGCCGTGATCTGCAAGTCCCTGTTCGGCAAGGCCCACACGGTGATGGCCGAGGGCGGCATCGCGGCCGCGATGGCCAACGTCAACGAGCACGACAACTGGCAGGTCCACTTCCGCGACACGCTGCGCGGCGGCAAGTTCCTCAACCAGTGGCGGATGGCCGAGCTGCACGCGCAGGAGGCGCCCGACCGGGTGTGGGAGCTGGAGACCTGGGGCGCCCTCTTCGACCGCACCAAGGACGGAAGGATCTCCCAGCGCAACTTCGGCGGCCACGAGTACCCGCGCCTGGCCCACGTGGGCGACCGCACGGGCCTGGAGCTCATCCGCACCCTCCAGCAGAAGATCGTCGCGCTCCAGCAGGAGGATTTCAAGGAGACCGGGGACTACGAGTCCCGCCTGAAGGTCTTCCAGGAGTGCACGGTCACCCGCGTCCTCAAGGACGGCTCGCGCGTCAGCGGCGTCTTCGCCTACGAGCGCGAGACCGGCCGTTTCTTCGTCCTCGAAGCCCCTGCCGTCGTGATCGCGACCGGCGGCATCGGCAAGTCCTTCAAGGTCACGTCGAACTCGTGGGAGTACACCGGCGACGGTCACGCGCTCGCGCTGCTCGCGGGCGCGCCCCTGCTCAACATGGAGTTCGTGCAGTTCCACCCGACGGGCATGGTCTGGCCGCCGTCGGTGAAGGGCATCCTCGTCACCGAGTCGGTGCGCGGCGACGGCGGAGTGCTCAGGAACTCCGACGGCAAGCGGTTCATGTTCGACTACATCCCGGACGTCTTCAAGGAGAAGTACGCCCAGTCCGAGGACGAGGCGGACCGCTGGTACGACGACCCCGACCGCAACCGGCGTCCCCCCGAGCTGCTCCCCCGCGACGAGGTCGCCCGCGCGATCAACACCGAGGTGAAGGAGGGCCGCGGCTCCCCGCACGGGGGCGTCTTCCTCGACGTGTCGACGCGGATGCCCGCCGAGGTGATCCGGCGTCGGCTGCCCTCGATGTACCACCAGTTCAAGGAGCTGGCCGACGTCGACATCACCGCCGAGGCGATGGAGGTCGGGCCGACCTGCCACTACGTGATGGGCGGCATCGCCGTCGACTCCGACACGGCCGCCGCGCGCGGGGTGCCGGGGCTGTTCGCGGCCGGTGAGGTGGCCGGCGGGATGCACGGCTCCAACCGGCTCGGCGGCAACTCGCTCTCCGACCTGCTGGTGTTCGGGCGCCGGGCGGGCCGGTACGCGGCCGAGTACGCGGCGGGCGCGGGCGACCGGCCGCCGGTGGACGACGTCCAGGTGGACGCCGCCGCCGCGGAGGCCCTGCGGCCCTTCTCCGCGGAGAGCGAGGAGCCGTCCGCGGGGCCGCCGGAGAACCCGTACACCCTGCACCAGGAACTCCAGCAGACCATGAACGACCTGGTCGGCATCATCCGCCGCGAGGCCGAGATGGCGGAGGCGCTGGAGCGCCTCGCCGACCTGCGGGTACGGGCCCGTCGTGCCGGTGTGGAGGGCCACCGCCAGTTCAACCCCGGCTGGCACCTCGCCCTGGACCTGCGCAACATGCTGCTGGTCAGCGAGTGCGTGGCGCGGGCCGCGCTGGAGCGCACGGAGTCACGCGGCGGGCACACCCGCGAGGACCATCCGTCGATGGACCGCGAGTGGCGCCGGATCAACCTGCTGTGCCGGCTGACCGACCCCACGGGCGGACTCGCGGCCACCGACCCGGTGCGCGGCCAGATCACCCTCGCACGGGAGACCACCGAACCCATCCGCCGGGACCTGCTCGCCCTCTTCGACAAGGAGGAGCTGGTCAAGTACCTCGCCGAAGAGGAGCTCTACGAATGAGCGGCTACGAGGCCCGCTTCAAGGTGTGGCGGGGCGATGAGCAGGGCGGCGGCCTGGAGGACTTCAAGGTCGAGGTCAACGAGGGCGAGGTGGTCCTGGACATCATCCACCGCCTCCAGGCCACCCAGGCGCCCGACCTGGCCGTCCGCTGGAACTGCAAGGCGGGCAAGTGCGGGTCGTGCTCCGCGGAGATCAACGGGCGGCCGCGGCTGATGTGCATGACCCGTATGTCGGTGTTCGACCAGGACGAGACGATCACCGTCACGCCGTTGCGCGCCTTCCCGGTGGTCCGGGACCTGGTGACGGACGTCGGCTTCAACTACCGCAAGGCGCGGGAGGTCCCGTCGTTCGTGCCGCCCGCCGGGGTCGGGCCGGGCGAGTACCGGATGTTCCAGGAGGACGTGGACCGTCCGCAGGAGTTCCGCAAGTGCATCGAGTGCTTCCTGTGCCAGGACACCTGCCATGTGGTCCGCGACCACGAGGAGAACAAGACGGCCTTCGCCGGCCCGCGCTTCCTGATGCGCGTCGCGGAGCTGGACATGCACCCGCTGGACGCCGCCGCCGAAACCGGCCTCGACCGCAAGAAGACCGCCCAGGACGAGCACGGGCTCGGCTACTGCAACATCACCAAGTGCTGCACGGAGGTCTGCCCCGAGGGCATCAAGATCACGGACAATGCGCTGATTCCCCTGAAGGAGCGGGCGGTGGACCGCAAGTACGACCCGCTGGTGTGGCTGGGGTCGAAGATCAGAAGGAGGTCTTCGTAGCCGGCTTCATGGCCTGCCGCTGTACGTACAGGCCGACCAACGCCACGGCCGTGCCGGTCAGCGCGAAGGGGGCGTTGCGGATGTCCGGCCCCCGGAGCGGGCCGAGGAAGAGGAACGTGCCGAAACCGGCCTGACCGATCAGCGTTCCGTACCCCCACACCTTGGGCCGGAGCACCTTGGCGCGCCCCGGTCCGGGCGGGATCCAGCCGGTGATGATCGCGGCCGCGCCGCACACGGCTCCGGCCGTCAACACCACTAGTCCCGCTGCCACCGACACCTCGTGCATGCCCGTCATCCTTTCAGCAACTCCAGCACCCGCAAGAGATTTGACTCAGCTATGGCCTGCATCGGACCAGGGTTTGGGAAGTCGCCGTCGAGGAGGCGGAGGGGGCCGGAGACCAGGGACAGGTGCATGGCGAGGCGGTAGAGGCGGAGGCGGTCGTCGTCCAGGCCGGGGACGCGCAGGGCGCCGTAGTGCGGGCCGAAGCGGATGCGGAGGAAGACGTGCTCCCACTCGGCGTCGAAGTACATCAGGCCCTCGATGTCGATCAGGGCGGGGTGGCCGTCGGCGTCCAGCAGGACGTGGTCCGGGCCCAGTTCGCCGTGGATCAGGGTGTGGCGGGCGCGGGGGCGGACCCGGGCGGCCAGTTCCCGCACCCGGGCCTCCAGGTCGTCCCGCACGTCGGCGATCCGTGCGTCCCTTACGGCGGTCGCCGCGATGTCGCGCAGGGCGCCGTCGGTGACGCGCTGCTCGCAGGAGTCGGCGGAGGGCAGCCCGCCGTTGTCGACGAGGGCGACCTTGCCGAAGGCCGGGCCCTCGTGGGCGTGGAGCGCGGTGAGGGTCTCGGCGAGCCGTGCGAGGGCCGGGCTCGCGGTGGCCGGGCCCCGGCGCAGTGCCTCCTCCAGGCTGCCGCCGGTGAGGTCCTCGACGATCGCCGCGTCCGCGGGCAGCCGTGTGTGCGTGGAGTCGACGTGGAGCAGGCGGGGCGTGCGGACACCGGCGGCGGTCAGGCGGTCGTACGCCGCGGTGAACAGGTCGAGGCCCGTGCCGTGGGAGAAGGGGTCGCGGGGGTCACTGGGGCCGGCGTCCCAGTAGTCCTCGTCCGGTGACCAGACGTAGGCGATCGCCGTGGAGTCGTCGTCGAGGGTGAGGCGGTAGACGCCCTTCTTGCTCCCGCCTCTCATGCGGGTGACGGCGGTGAGGGTGCGGGTTGCGCCGAAGGCGGCGCGGGTGAGGGGGGCGAGGTCGTGACGGCCGAGGGGGGTGCGGGCGGTAGCGGTCATTTCGCTGATGCTCGCACCCACCGCGGGCGGGCGCAGGCCGTTTTCTCAGCGCACCCAGCCGTCCCGGTACGCCTTCCAGTCCTCCTCCGTCGCCGCGAAGTCCACGTAGAGGGCGACGCCGAAGCGGGGGCGGTCCTTGTCCGTGCGGGACAGGCCCAGTCGGACGCCTCGGACGGCGGCGGGGACCGTTTCGGCGGACTCGCGGTGGCCGAAGCGGTTGTCGTGGAAGAAGGGCAGGCCCATGAGGAGGTCGGTCGAGGGCGGGGTGACCTCCAGGGCGAGGGAGGTCTGCTGGGCGACGTAGCCGCCGTAGGTGCTCTGGAACTGCTGGATCGTGTCGTACGACATGACGGCGATCTGGTCGACGCGGCGGGCGACCTCGCCGAAGTACTCCTGGGACCACCACTTGGGGTGGTTGGTGAGCGTGGCCCAGATGGAGTGGAAGCCGGGGAGGGGGTCGATCTGGTGGGCGGCGACGGAGAGGGGCGCGTGCTGGGCGCTGGTGACGCGGTGCAGGGCGTCGAGAAGGGTGAGGTAGTCGCGGTCGCCTGAGTGGAGGGGCTCCAGGTCGAAGTGCACGCCGTCGAAGCCGGTGGTCAGGATCTCGCGGGTGGACCGCACGACGGCGTCCCTGGTCTTCTTGTGCTCCAGGCGCAGGCCGTCGGGGGTCTCCGTGGCGAGGACGTCGCCGAGCCAGGCCTGGACGCGGACGCCGGGTATTTCCCGGTGTACGGCGTCTATGAACCAACGGGCGTTGGAGTAGGCCGACCTGGGGAGCGTGCCGTCGTGTTCCAGGGGGCCGGCGTGGACGTAGAGGTCCCGGATGCCGGTGCCTTGCAGTCGGGCGGCGAGGGCGGTGATGTCGGCGGCCTTCTTACGACCGTCGACCCAGGCGTGGCCGAGCCATATCGCGTCGCGGTCACGGGTGTACGTGCCGTCCGCGGGGTCGCCGGTGTAGTTGAGGCGGAGGGCGAGCTGGGTGGCGAGGAGGGGGAGGAGCAGGATCAGGGCGACGGCGAGGGCGATGCGTCTGCCCCGGCGGCGGGGCCTTCGCGACTCGGCTTCGCCTTCGCCCCTCGCGGCATCGGACTCCGCCGCAAGCGGCTCCCTGCCGCCTCCCTTCACCGCGCCTGTCGCCTCCACAGGCCCCGGCTCCCCCGCCCCGGGTTCTTCGGTGGACGCTGACTCCGCGGCTCGCTCCCCCGGCCCCTGCTCCTGCCCCTGCCCCTGGTCCTGGTCCTGCTTCTGCTCCTGCTTCTGCCCCTGCCCCTGGTCCTGCTCCTGCTCCTGCTCCTGCTCCTGCTCCTGCGGGTCGTTCATCGCCGTGTCCCCCTCAGTCGTCGGTCTGCCTCACGTGTCCCGGGTCGGGTGTGCAGAGGTCGCGTGGACGCAATCTCGGCCATACGCTGCCAAATGTGACGCCATCCTTGGATCGGGGCCGACTGTGGTGGGCGTATGCGCTGGTGGGCTTCGTGTGGCTGCTGTTGCTGGGGAGGACGGTGTGGGCGGAGCCCGCGGTTGCGATCATGGACGAGGGGCCCGGTGCGAGTGCGGCCGTGGAGGGTGGGGCGCCCGTCGCTGATCTTGTGCTGCCGCTGGTGGCCGTCGGGGCGGCGGTCGTGCTCGCCGGGTACGGGTATGTGCGGCGCACTCGAAGGGCGCGGGAGCGGACAACGCCGGGCGGGGGGCGCGGGGAAGCGGTGCCCGTGGCGCCGGTGCCCGACGAGCCCGACTCGCGGGCGCTCGCGTTGCTCGCTCAGGCGGATGACTGTGTGCGCACCAGTCGGGAGGAACTCCGCTTCGCCGAGGCGCGGTTCGAGGCCGTGGCCGGGGCGGTGGGTGTCGAGTCGGCCGCTCGGGTCGTCCAAGCGGCCGCCGCCGAACTCGCCGCCGCCTTTCGGATGCGGCAGCTGTACGACGAGGGCGTGCCGGCCGACGAGACCGCGCGGCGGCACGCGCTCGCCGGGATCGTGGGGAGGTGCGAGGAGGCGGGGCGGCGGCTGGATGCCGAGGTCCCCGGGTTCGACCGGATGCGGGGGCTGGAGCAAAGCACCGATGAAACGTCGGGCGTCGCCGAGGCACGCTTCCGTGAGCTGGCAGGACGTACCGGCGCGGCCGACACCCGTCTCGCGGCCCTCCGTACGCGGTACTCCCCCTTCGCGTCCGGCGCCGTCACCGGCTCCGTCGAACAGGCCAAGGACCGCCTCGTGTTCGCGACCACCCGTCTCAACTTCGCCCGCCAGGCCGCCGACCGGGGTGAGAACGCGCACGCCGCCGCACATCTGCGGGCCGCCGAGGGTGCCGTGGCCCAGGCCGGCGTCCTCGTCGACGGTGTGCACCGGTTCGCCGCCGAGCTGGACGAGGCCGCGCGGATGGTTCCGGCCGCGCTCACGGGCGCGGAGGCGGAGATCGCGGCAGCCGACACCCTCGGGCTGGACGTGACGGTCGGTGAGCTGCGCGCCCGGGTGCTCCACGCCGACGCCGTCCTGTCCGCCGTACGGCAGGAGCTGACGTCCGGGCATCCGTACGACCCGCTCGACGTCCTGCGCCGGGTCGTACGGGCGACCGCACCGCTCGTCACCGGGCGCACCGGTGTGCTGCCGGCCGCCGCCCTGCTCACCGCCCGCTCCGCCACCGCCGCCACGGCCGACTTCGTCGCGACGCACCGGAGCGCGGTGGGCGGCACGGCCCGCACCCGGCTCGCGGAGGCCGAGCGGCTCCTGGCGACGGAGGGCGGAGGCATGGCGGACCTCCTGAGCGCGGACACGCTCGCCCGGACGGCCCGGGACCTCGCCGAGCAGGACGTACGCACGCATGGGAATCCGTACGCCGGTACGGCGGCCGGGTACGCGAGCGGTGTCGTCGGGGCCGTCCTCGGCGGAGTGTTGCTGGGCGGCGCCGACGACGGCGGGCCGCCGGCGAGCTTCGGCGGGCCTGTCACCCGTGCCCGGCGCAATCCTTCGCAGCGGCCTTAGGGGCTCTCGTTTGGATCATGCCGGGCTCGCGGGGTCCGGCCTGATCCGAACGAAAGACCCTAGGGGTCCTTGCACCAGGAGCCACTCGGGCCTTTCGGCAACGCGGCGAGGTGCGGTGCCAGGCCGCGCGACTCGGGCGGGCATGGTGCAAGGGCCCCTCAAGGCCGGTCAGAACAGGCTCAGCAACGCCTCCGCCGGGTCCGCCACTGTCGTCTCCCCGTCCGGGAGGGGCAGTTCGAACCACACCGTCTTGCCGTGCGGGGTGCGCCGTGAGCCCCAGGCCGCGCTGAGGAGGCCGACGAGTTGCAGGCCGCGGCCGCCCTCGTCGGTGTCGCGGGCCCGGCGGCGTCGGGGCTGGACCAGGCCGGAGTCCCAGACCTCGCAGACCAGGGTGCGGTCGAGGAGGAGCCGCAGTCTGATCTCGCCCTCGCCGTACCGCAGGGCGTTCGTCACCAGCTCGCTGACCAGCAGCTCCGCCGTGTCGACCAGGGGCTCCAGGTCCCAGCTGAGCAGCTGGCCGCGCGCGTACTCGCGGGCGCGGCCGACGCTGCGCGGCTCGCGCGGCAGTGTCCAGTCGCCGACGGACTCGGTGGGCAGGCCCTGTACACGTGCCATCAGCAGCGCGATGTCGTCCTCGCCGTGATGGGAGTCGAGGGTGTTGAGGACGTGGTCGCAGACGTCCTCCAGGGGGCTGCTCGGATCCGTCAGCGCGCCCACGAACGCCTGGAGGCCCTCGTCGAGCGGGTGGTCGCGCGATTCGACCAGTCCATCCGTGTAGAGCGCCAACAGTGCGCCTTCGGGTAGTTCGACCTCGACCTCCTCGAAGGGCTCGCCGCCGACGCCGAGCGGCATGCCCGGCGGTACGTCGAGCATCAGGGCGGGCTCGCCGGGCTCGACCAGGACCGGCGGCAGATGGCCGGCGTTGGCGAACGTGCAGCGGCGCGTCACCGAGTCGTAGACCGCGTACACGCAGGTCGCGAGGTACACCTCCGACAGGTCCGCCTCCCGGGGGCGGCGGGCGGCGCGGGTGGCCTGCTGGACGCCTCCGGGCGTGCCGAGACCGCGGGCGATCTCGTCCAACGCCGAGAGGACCTCCGCGGGTTCGAGGTCCAGCAGGGCCAGGGTCCTGACGGCCGTACGGAGTTCGCCCATGGCGACCGCCGCGCGCAGGCCGCGGCCCATCACGTCGCCCACCACCAATGCGGTGCGGTGGCCAGGGAGTTCGATGACGTCGAACCAGTCGCCGCCGACCTCGCTGGGGCGGTCGGTGGAGGCGTTGCCGGGCAGGTAGCGGCAGGCGATGTCGAGGCCGGAGGCGATCGGGTCGCCGGGCGGGAGCAGGGACCGTTGCAGTATCAACGCGCGCTCGTGCTCACGGCGGTAGAGGCGGGCGTTGTCGATGCAGACGGCGGCACGTGCCGCCAACTCCACCGCGAGGTCCCGGTCGCGGTCACCGAACGGCTCGCTGCCCTTCGTCCGCGCGAACTGCGCGAGCCCCACGACGGTGTCGTGGGCCACCATCGGGACGGCCAGCGTGGACTGGACGATGCCGCCCTCCTCGGCGGGCACGACCCGGGTGCGGGCGGTGCGCAGGGCGTCGGCGCAGGGCGAGTTGAACGGGTAGTGGTGGACGGCGCCGACCGCGACGGGCGCTCCGCCGCCGACGAAGGGCGCGTCGGAGACGGCACTGGCGAAGGCGACCCGGCGCAGTTCCGCGCTGCCGTCGGCGAGTCCGGGCGGGGTCTCGTCGCCGGCCAGGAGCCCCTGGTAGAGGTCGACGGTGGCGAGGTCGCAGAATCCGGGGACGACGACGTCGAGGAGTTCGCGGGCGGTGGTCTCCAGGTCGAGGGAGTTGCCGATGCGGGCGCCGGCGTCGTTGAGGAGGGCGAGGTTGCGCCGGGCGGCGGCGGCCTCACGGGCGGCGGCGCGGCGGGCGGTGATGTCGATGCCGAGCCAGGCGATGCCGATGGGGCGGCCGCTGCCGCTGTGCACGCGGTAGAGGTTGATGGACCAGTGCCGGCGCTCGTCGGAGCCCGGCAGGAAGCCCGTGATGTGCATGTCCGTGATGGAGTCGCCGCTCTCCAGGACCCGGCGCAGGGTCGCGGAGACCCGGTCGGCCTCGGGGCGGGTGAGGTAGTCGTGGACTCCGCGGCCGCGGTGCTCGTCGGGGGTGCCGCCGAAGAGGGAGGCGAAGCGGTTGTTGGCGCGGCGCACCCTGAGGTCGGTGTCGATCAGCAGGAAACCGAAGGGGCATTGGCCGAAAATGGCCTGCGAGGCGGCGAGGTCGGTCTCGATGCTGCGCAGCGTGCGGACGTCGACGACGATGCAGACGGCGCCCTTCTCACCGTCCTGGGTGCGCGTCGGCATGACGTAGACCTCGGCGAGACCCTCCTCGCCGCGCTCCCCTTCCGCGGTGTCGGGCATCCGGAAGGGGACCACGCCGGTCCACTCCCGCCCGTCGAGGATCTCGGCCATCTTGCGCTGGCCGCGCTCGCGGAGGTCGGGGTCGATGAAGGCCTCTATGGGGTCCATGCCCACGGCGCGTTCGGCGGCGATACCGAAGAGCTGTTCGGCGCGCAGGCTCCACTGGTCGACAAGACCGTCGGCGCCGATGGAGAAGGACGCGACCTTGATGTAGTCGTAGATCGAGCCGGGCGGACTGCTCTGCCACATGGCGTCACCGGGCGGCGCCTCCACGGAGGCAAGCGCATCGACGTCCCCCTGCCTCGCGCCGCCCGACGGGTCCTCGGACTCCGTGGCCTTCGCTGGTATCTCGCTCACGCGAACCGTCCCCTCCAGCTCACCGCGTCCGGCACCAGTCACCGGCGGCGGCTGCCCGCAGTATCCAGCACTACGGCGCCGCACGACACGGTGTTCACGATCACAGCACGGTCCAGGCGTTTTTCGGTCCGCGCCGTGAGAACACTTCCAGTCTTCTAACCAGGGGACACGTCGTCGAATCACCCGTTCCGGCAATCGCCACTGGCTGGAAGAAGTGGGTCGACAGGACGGGTGCGGACGTACAGCGCGAACCGCCCTGACTGCGCTCCGATTCCTCCTCGTATTCCTCGCCTTCCTCGCCTTCCTCGCCTCCTGGTCTCCTCGTCCCACTTCAACCGGGGACGGCGAGTTCGAACCACACCGTCTTGCCTGTGTCCCCGGGGCGGCTACCCCAGCGGCGTGAGGAGGAAGCCACCAGTTGCAGTCCTCGGCCGCTCTCGTCCTCCGGCTGGGCGGCCCGCTCGCGCGGGGGGTCCGGGAGCGGGTCGGAGACCTCCACGAGCAAGACGCCGGGCAGACCCGCTGGGCGGACCAGGCGGACACCGATGGGGCCGGTGGCGTGCCGCAGCGCGTTGGTCACCAGCTCACTGACCAGCAGGGCCGTGAGGTCGCCGAGGCTGTCCAGGCCCCACCCGCGCAGTTTGCCCCGGACGACCGCGCGCGCGGTGCGTACGGCGCCGGGATCCGCGGGGAACGTCCACTCGGCGCAGTCACCATCGGTGTCGATCACGCCGATCACTTCCCAGGCCCAGCGAGGTACACCCCTGTCCGGTTTCGTGGGGTTAATGGGCACATACCCGATATTGCGGAGGCACTACCGCCCGTAACGGCGCACCGTGGCACGAACGGCGTACAAGGCCCAGGGCATGCCTCCGACCTGCGCGGCCCGCCCCCGGGGCCCGCTCAGCCCGCCCCCGGCTCAAGCAGCGCCAGCACCTCTCGCACCGCCGGCACGTCCTGATCCAGCCACGGTACGTCCCAGATCTCGGCGGGGGTCAGCCAGCGCAGGTCGTCGTGGTCCTGGAGGGGTTTCGGCTCGCCGGAGCCGGCGGGGAGGCGGGCGGTCCAGACGTGGAGGACGTAGGGCGGTCTCAGAGGCCATTCCCCCGGTACGCGCGCGAGCGCCTCCGCCGTGACGCCGAGTTCCTCGCGCAGCTCGCGCACGAGCGCCGCCTCCGGCGTCTCGCCCGGTTCGACCTTGCCGCCGGGCAGTTCCCAGCGTCCGGCCAGCTCGGGGGGCGCACTCCGGCGCGCGGCGAGCAGGCGGTCGCCGTCGAGGAGGGCGGCTCCGACCACCACGATCCGTTCCGTCATGGCCCGGAGCCTACGGGAGCGGCAGCGCGCGTCAGTTGCGGCTGCCGTCTCCGTTCTGGCTGATGCGCTCGACCCAGTAGAGCTGCTTGTGTCCGCGCGCGTCGAGACTGTCCGCGATCTTCTGGGCCTCGGCGCGGGTCGCGTACCTGCCCACGCGGTAGCGATTGCCGTTGTCGTCCTGCCGAATGACCTGCCAGGGAAGAGAGATGGTGCCGTCGGTCATCGCGCCCCTCCACTTCCCGTCCGCGGCCCGGGCCATGTCCCGCCCTCCAAGGAAACCGCAATCCGCATATGCCCGAGCCTACGCCTAACCTTCACGCAGCGAATCCGGCTTTTCACAAAGAGGTACGCAACAAGCCAGAACTGAGGGGGCGCACGACAACGAACGCGCCGCCCCCACAATCGACCGAACCGGGTCGGCGGCATGCCGTCCACATCCGGGGCGACCTGCGAGAACGACCGGAAAACGACGGCAGCGCAACCACCCGCGCACCACCCCTCGTTGGGGTGTGCAGGGGGCAACTGCCGTAAAGGTGTGCGCTATTTCACCGGGAGGTGGTACGCGACCCGGTAGCGATCGGCCGGGATCACCACGTCGGCCGTCTCGACCGGGCGCCCCGAGGCGTAGTACGTGCGCTGGACGACGAGGACGACATGGCCGGGGACGCCACCCAGCGAGAGGAGTTCCTCGGCGAGGCCGGGGCGGGCGCCGACCTCCTCGGTGACGTTGTCGACGATGACGTCGATGGCGCGCATCCGCTCCACGACACCCATGCCGCCGAGGGGGCCCTCCTCGGGCAGCATCACGGGCGTACGTCCGGTGACGGCGAGGGGCTCCCAGGAGGTGGAGAGCATGATCGCCTCGCCGGCCTCCCGGAACACGTACCGCGTGCACATCACACGGTCACCGGGCTTGATGCCGAGCCGCTCGGCGACGGCGCCGCTCGCCTCGGTCTGCGCGCTGCTGGACTCCCAGGTGCCGCGCGCGTCGGCGTCGGCCTGCTCCTGGCGGAAGGGGGTGGCGCCGCCGACGGGACGGAAGCCGGAGCGGGCGATCCGGCGCGGCACGGGCCGCTCGCGCACGTACGTGCCGGAGCCGGAGCGGCCCTCGACCAGCCCCTCGGCCATCAGCACCTTGCGCGCTTCCAGGGCGACGGTGTCCGAGACGCCGTACTCCTCGCGGATTCTGGCCTGGGAGGGCAGCCGGGTGTGCGGGGGCAGCGAGCCGTCGGCGATCTTCTTGCGGAGATCACCCGCGACACGCAGGTACGCCGGCTGCTCACCGAATGTCACTGGCCGCTCCCATCAGGTTGTACAGACAGCTACAGCGTGGCAACGGTCGGTTGTGCCATGCAAGCAAAGGCCAGAGAATCACTCGAAGTGATGACATGTACCGGGGAGGGGCTTTACGCAGGCACTTTCTCCCCGGTATAGCCGCGATCACACCTCGGCGCCGACTTCCCCTTCCCTGCTGTCCGCGTCGCCGCCGCCGTTCTCGTCGTACGACGGAGGGGTACCGGCCAGCCCCAGAGCCTTGCGTGCCGTGACGGTGCGGTCGGGGTCGGTCAGCTCGTAGCCCTTGTCGTAGTGCTCGTAGAACGTGTCGGCGTCGGCGGAGCGGGCGGCCTTCGCCCACTCCTTCTGGGCAGCCCGCAGGTCCTTGACCAGGCCCGCGACCGGCCGCTCGGCGTCGGAGGGCCACGTGTGGTCCTCGAGCATCCTCGCCTGTTCGGTGAGCGCGGTGGAGACGCGGCCCGCCCACGCCTTGTGCCCGGGCAGGTCGTCCTCGACGTACTCCTTCTCGGGCGCCGTGTCCATCGCCGCGTTGAGGACGTGCGCCGCCTTCAGGTACGCGAGCTGATCCGCGTCGAGCGTCGTGGCGTCGTTGCGCAGCGAGCCGGTGAGGGTGCCCTTGGCGTCCGTGTTGCCGAAGACGCAGGTGATCTCGCGGTCCCCGAGACGCCAGCTCTGCTCGGTCGGCGTGAAGTAGTACACGTCGACGTACTCGGGCAGCGCCCAGGCGTCCATCGCGTAGGTGTCCTGGAGCTCGTAGCACTTGTCGTCGGCGGTGTCGGTGACCTTGTCGTCGCCGGGGTAGGTGGCGCCGGTCAACTTGAAGGCGGCGAACACCTCGCCGTCGTGCGTCTTCTCGCAGGGCACCTTGTCGACGTCGTACGTGACGCCCTCCAGTGAGCCGGAGGGGTCGTTGAAGCAGTCGCCCTTGGCGAGCGAGTAGCTGGAGGAGTCGCCCGAGCCCTCCTTGATGTCGTCCCAGGCGGCGGGCAGGGCGCCGGTCGCGAGGGTGAGGACCCACAGCGCGATGCCGACGGACGACAGGATCACCCCCGCCACGGCGAACCCCTTGCCCCGCTCGCCCCGCTTCTTGATCTGCCCCAGCGCGATCAGGCCCAGGATCAGCCCCACGGCCGGCAGGAAGCACAGGACGCCCGTGACGAACGCGGCGATGGACATCCCGTTGACCGGCGTGGGCCGGTTGTACGGGCTGTAACCCTGCCCCCACGTCTGGTACGGCGGCCCCCCGTACGGACCCTGCGAGTGCGGAACCCCGTACGGGCCCTGCGAGTAGGGAACCTGGTACGGGCCCTGGGCGTCGGAGGGCTGCTGGGGCCCGGGGGGCGGGGGTATGGACACGGTTGCCGTGCTCCTGGGTGAGTGCTGCTGGTTGGGGGTGGGCGTCGCTGGTTCGGGGTGCTGCTGGTTCCGGGTGCTTCTGGTTCCGGGTGCTTCTGGTTCCGGGTGCTTCTGGTTCCGGGTGGGTGCCGCGGATTTTCGGGTGCGGGAGCGGCTGAACTGACGTACGACTGGGCGCATCGTAAGCGTGGGGGGAGCGGGGGCGGAATGTGGGTGACGAAAGCGACGATCCGGGCGGTCAACCGGCTGACCACGCGCTGGGCCGACGCCCTCGACGGCCAGACCGTGTACACGGCCGCCGGGGTCTGGCCCCTGCTGGCCTTCCTGGCGGACGGCGCCGGGGGCGCGGCGCGGGCCGAGCTCGAGGAGGCGTTGGGGGTGCCCGCCGACGAAGCGGGGCCCACGGCACGGGAGTTGCTGACCGGGATGGGGGCGATGCCCGGCCTGGACACGGCCGTGGGCTTCCGGGCGGCGGCCGTGACGGCGATGGAGGCCGTGTGGCTGAGCTGGGAGGAACGACCCGAGCCGCAGCACGAGACGGTCACCGCCCGCGTGAGCTTCGACCGCCCCTTCGGCTTCCTCACCGTCCACCGCGAGACCCGCCTCGTCCTCGCGGCGGGCTGGGTGAGCGAGCCCAAGCCCTTCCGTGAGGATGCCTACGACTGGCCGGAGGAGGCTCCGGTCGCCGACTGAGGGTCAGAAACGGCGTTCATTCGGTCTGCTGGGGTCCGTCGGCTGTCGGGCCGTCTGCTGTTGGTCCGTCTTCTGTTCGTCCGTCTGCTCCCCCGCGGGCCTGCCCTGCTCCCCCGCCAGTCTGCGCTGTTCCTCCTCCACGATGCGGCGGGCGAGGCCGTCGTCCGAGACGTCGACCGCGTCCGGGGTCGCCTCCGCGGTGTCGCTGCGGCGGGCGTACGCGTCGAAGAGGCGGTTCTTGTTCTCCAGGATGCGCAGCAGGCGGTCGTCCACGCTGTCCGTGGCCAGCAGCCGGTGCACCTGGACCGGCCGGACCTGGCCCATGCGGTGGGCACGGGCCACGGCCTGGTGCTCCAGGGTCGGCTTGACCTGTGGCTCGCACAGGACGACCACGGACGCGGCCTGCAGGTTGAGACCGACCCCGCCGGCCTCGATCTGGCAGAGCAGCACCGCGTGCCCGTCGGCCGCCGTGAAGTCGTCGACGAGCCGCTGGCGACGGGCGGCCGGGACGGTGCCCGATATCGGCCCGAGCACACCGTCCCCCAGGGCGGCCCGCACGGTCTCCAACACGCCGCGGAAGTACGAGAACACGACCACCTTCAGTCCGTTCTCCGCGGCCTCCGCGACCAGTTCGCCCAGACGCTGCAGCTTCGCGGACTTCTCGGGGTCGGCGTACGCGGCCCGGCGCATCGCCATGAAGTTCCCCTGCAGGACCGCCGCGCGGTAGGCGTCCTGGTCGGCGGCGCTGAACTCCTCCCACTCGTCGACCTGGAGCAGCGCGGGCAGTTCGGTGAGCACGTCCCGCTGGTTGCGGCGCAGGTAGGCGGGCGCGACCGCCTTGCGGAAGGAGTGCGGTCCGGCGACCGCGTCGCTCTCGCGGATCACGGGGACAAGGTCCGGCTGGAGGTAGCGGACCAGGGTGCGGAACTCCTCGACGCGGTTCTCCATAGGGGTTCCGGTGAGGAACAGCACGCGGTCGCAGCGCTCGGTCCACACCGCGACGGATCTGGCGCGGCGGGTGTCGCGGTTCTTGACGTAATGGGCCTCGTCGACGACGAGCATGGCGGGGCCGGGGCCGTCATCGTCGGGCTGGGGCAGGGTGTGCAGGACGTCGAAGGTGGTGAGGGCGACACCGCCGCGCTCGCGCCATTCGGCATACGCGTCCCGCCGGTCCGGCCCGTGCACCGGCACCGCTCTGAGCGTGCTGCGGGCGCGGATCTCCCGCGTCCAGTTGATCAGCACGCTGGCCGGACACACGACCAGGAAGTGGCTGTGCCCCTCGGCAGCGAGGTGGGCGAGCGCTGCGATCGCCTGGACCGTCTTGCCCAGCCCCATCTCGTCGCCCAGCACGACCCTCCGCTGGGCCAGCGCGAAACGGGCGCCGAAGGACTGGTAACCGCGCAGCGCGACCCGGCGGTGAGTGTCGTCCAGCGGCTGGGCGTGCACCCGCTCGGCGACCTCCGACGGCACGAAGCCCTCGGCGGCTGCCACGTCCGTGCGCTGCGCGCAGACCTCCGCCAGCTGGCTGTAGTACTCGGCGGAGCGCACCTCGAAGTCGACCCAGGCCTCGATCTCGGAGGCCGGTTCCCGCAGCAGGTCGGCCGACGCCTGGGCGAGCCGCAGCCGTACGTCCGTGTCGGCAGCCTCGGCCGTGAGCGCGCGCAGCTCCGCGACCGCCGCGAGGGCGTCCTCCCGACGGCGCCGGCCGGCGAGCGCCAGCCGCAGTCTGCCGGTCGCCGGCCGGGCCGCGGGCAACAGCTCGGCGAGCCTGCCCTCGAACCGCTCAGCGGTGTCCACGGCCCGCCGCAGCTCGGGGCCGGCCTCGACCAGCCGGTACAGCGCACCGACCAGGGCGGCGGTCCGGGGTTCGGGCCGGTCGACGTCGATCCGCACGGACACGGTCTCCTCGACCGCCCGCGCGATCTGCCGGGCCGCGGCGAGTGCCTGGTCGGCGGTCTGGGCACCGACGCCGGGGATCTCCCGCAGCTCGAACCGGCTCGCCTCGTAGACCGCCCGCACCGAGCCGAGCCCCGCCGCCTCGATCGCGGCCAGCCGCAGCCTCCCCTCGGTGACGTCCTTCAGCCGGGAGACCGGGATGGACTCCAGCTCCTTCGCCACGAGCTCGTCCCTGAGCGGGGCGAGGGCGGAGCGGACGGCGTCGAGGGCGCGCTGATGGTCGGCGAGGAGGGTGCGCGCGGCGTCGTACAGCCGCACGCTCTCCCCGTGCAGATCCCGCACCCGCCGCCCGACCCGCGGTACATCCGTCTCCATGCCACCCCCCTCCCGCGTCAGTCCCGCATCCGCCCCGAAGGATGTCCATCGTGGCACGCGGCACTGACAACGGAGCGGGCTGCGACAGGCGGAGGAACGGGGAGCGTGGAGGCGCCGGTCGCCTGCGCCCCGCGGGCTCAGGTCAGTCGTCGAAGCCCGTCGCCCGCGTCCGCTTCTCCCACGCCTCGACGTCCTCGCGGACCTGGTCGAGGTGGCCGAGGACCGCCGTGACGCCGTCGTCACCGAGCGGGAGACGCAGCGGGGTGTGCTCGGCGTTCAGAGCGGCCAGGATGAGGGCCGCGGCCTTGGCGGGGTCGCCGGGCTGGCTGCCGTCGCTGCCGGAGACAAAGCCCCGGGTCTCGCTCACCCTGGCGTACACACCGCTGTCGGAGCTGCTCCCGGCGCGGCCGTTCGCGAACAGCGAGGTGCGGAAGGCGCCCGGCTCCACGATCAGCACCTTGATCCCGAACTCCCGCACCTCGTCGGCGAGTCCCTCGGACAGGCCCTCCAGGGCGAACTTCGTCCCGCTGTACGCCGAGAAGCCCGCGAAGGACATCTGCCCGCCCATGCTGCTCATCTGCACGATCGCCCCGGAGCGTCGCTCGCGCATGTGCGGCAGCACCGCGCGCGTGAGGGCCGCCGGCCCGAAGACGTGCAGGTCGAACAGCTCCCGCAGCTCCTCCTCCGTGGTCTCCTCGAAGGCACCGACGTGGGTGCGCCCCGCGTTGTTGACCAGCACGTCGATCCGCCCGTACCGGTCCACGACGTCCCGTACGGCCGCCTGTGCCGCCGCCGTGTCGGTGACGTCCAGGGACAGCGCCTCCACCTGGTCGGGGTGGGCCGCGACCAGGTCGGCCAGCGCGTCGGTTCTCCGTACCGCGCCCACTACCACATCCCCGTCGGCCAGCGCCGCCTCGGCGATCGCCCGCCCGAAACCGCTGCTCGCACCCGTCACCAGCCACACCTTGTTCATGACCGCTCCTCGTCCGTCTCGCGTCCATCAGCAGTAACCCGTCTCTGAAACAAGCCTGCTGGCAACCGCGACGGCCCGTCCAAGACATATGGTGATAACCGATGGCTATGACGAAGGACGTCCATGTACGCGACCTGCGCTACTTCGCCGCGGTCGCCGAGGACCTGCACTTCACGCGTGCGGCCGAGCGCCTGTACGTGTCGCAGCCCGCGCTGAGCAAACAGATCCGGGCGCTGGAGCGGCAGCTGGGTGTGGAACTGTTCCGGCGCGACCGGCACGGCGTGGCGCTCACCCCGGCGGGCACGGCCCTGCTGCCGCACGCGCGCCGGGTGCTGGACACCTGGGCGGAGGCCGCGGCCGCGGTGGAGGAGGCTCGCACGACGGAACGCAGCACGCTGGTCGTCGGTATGAGCACCAGCCCGGGTCGCGGCGGCCTCCTGCCCGCGATCCGCTCCCGCTTCACGGCCGCGCACCCGGAGGCGGCCGTCCGGCTGCGCCAGGTGAGCTGGGACGACCCGTCGGCGGGCCTCGCCGACGGCGACGCCGACGTGGCCTTCGTATGGCTGCCGCTGCCCGACCAGGACCGGTACGCCTGGACGGTGGTCGCCGAGGAACCTCTCCAGGTCGCCCTCCCCGAAACTCACCCCCTGTCCGCCCGCACCGAGATCGACTTCACGGACCTGCTCGACGAGCCGTTCCTCGCCCTCCCGAAGAGCTCGGGCCCCCTGCGCGACTACTGGCTCGCCCTGGACGCCCGCGGTGGCCGCCCACCCCGGATCGGCGCGGAGATCGCCGGCACCGAGGAGACGTACGAAGCACTGGTCGCCGGCCTCGGCATCTGCCTGGTCGCCACGGGCAACGTCCCCCTCCTCACCCTCGGCGGCGTGACCACCCGCCCCGTCCACGGCGTCACCCCCAGCCGCTACGTGCTGGCCTGGCGCCGCGAGGACGAACACCGCCCACTGGTACGGGCGTACGCGGAGGCGTGTCGGCGGGCTACGGGCGGAGGGTGACCGGGGGGCACACCTCCAGGACCGTCGCGCTTCCTCCAGCCACAGCGCACTCGTACATCGTGATCCGGTCGCCGGGGCCGAGGTGTGTCCAACGGGACGGGGTCAGCGGCAGAAGCCGGACCGCGGCGCGCCCGCCCGGCGGCAGGTCGGGGGCGAACTCCACCCACACCCGCGCGATGTCCAACTCGCTGCTCCCGCCCTCCACACGATGACCGATGTCCCACATCGGCCGCAGCACCCCGGCACCCGGAATCGGCGTGCGCCGGAACGACACCCCGGCCGGGTCGAGCGCGAGTTCCGCCCGGATGACACCCACCTGTGTCTCGGCGCCCCGCCACCAGCACCATTCCCGGCTGCGCTCAAGCCCCAGCATCTCGGCCGCCCGCCCCAGCTCCTCCCAGAAGCCCGGCGGCGCGGTCCACGCTCCGCCGAGTTCCTGAAGAAGATCCAGCGCCACTTCCCAGTCGTCGTGGGCCAGGTAGTCCCAGACATCCGTGACGGTGATGTCGTTGCCGGTGGCGGTCCCCTCCGGCACCAGCAGCGAAGCGGCCTCAAGTATCGCGACGACGTCCACGCACTCATTGTCGGCCGCCGCAGATCCCGTTCCACGCCCGTCGGGCTCACCAGGTATCGGTGGCGCGACCGGTGACGAGCCGTTCCGGTTCCGCCGCCCGGGTCGTGCCGATCCGGCACCTGGCCTGCTGGTGAGCGCGTGCGAGCCCGGGCGGGCCAGGTCCCTCGCCCCCGCACACTGACGTTTCCGGGCCGTTACGAAATTTTCGGAGCGAGGCGTTGACACTGGCCCGGGGGGCTCCTACCTTCACTTCACGCGAACCGGTTCGACGCTCGACATCTGAACGGTTCCCACCCCTGGAGTCAGGAAACCGATTCAACGGGCGACGCCTGACCATCTCACTCTCTGGAAACATCGAATCGGTTCGACAGCTCAGCAAGGAGTTCCGTGAACATCGGTGAGATTGCCAAGCGGGCTGGTGTCTCGCGGAGCACCGTGTCGTACGCGCTCAGCGGCAAGCGCCCCGTGTCCGAGGACACCCGCCAGAACATCCAGCGGGTCATCGACGAGCTGGGATACCAGCCCAACGCGAGTGCGCGGGCCCTGGCCAACGGCCGGACCAGCACCATCGGCCTGGTCTTCCCGCCGGCTGGGAACCACTACACCGGCATGCAGCTGGACTTCATCGGCAGCGTCACCGAGGCCGCCGCGTCCTACGACTACGACGTGCTGCTGTCTCCGAGCGGTGTGGACAGCGACCGCTCGTTCCAGCGGCTGCTGGGCGAGCGCCGGGTCGACGGCGCGATCCTGATGGAGATCCGGCTCGAGGACGACCGGCTCGACCACCTCACCGCGGTGGATTTCCCCTCCGTCGCCATCGGCCGCACCGCCCACCCGCAGGGCAGCTGGTGGGTGGGCCTGGACCACACGGCACTCGCGGCGGCGTGCGTGCACCACCTCGCCGACCTGGGCCACCGCAGGGTCGCCCTCGTCAACCGGCCGGAGCAGCTCCTGCGGGCCGGGTACGAGTCCGCCCACCGGGGACTGGAAGGGTTCACCAAGGCCGCGGCCGAACGCGGCCTCACGGTGCGGACGTACTGCTGTGGGGACGACGCCGCCTCGGGCCTCGCCTGTCTGGAGCGGATCCTGCACGACGACCCCGCCACCACGGCCCTGGTCACACTGAACGAGGCCGCGCTCGGTGGCCTCTACCGAGGGCTGGCCCAGGCCGGCCGTCATGTGCCACGCGACTTCTCGGTCACCGGGGTCGTGGCCGGCCGGTGGGCGGAGACGGTGACCCCGCAGCTCACCGCGGCGGACGTACCGGCGGAGCAGATGGGCCGCCTCGCCGTCGAGCTGCTCGTCGAGCGGCTCGACCACCCCGACGCACCGGCCCGGCACCACCTCCTCGCGCCGCCGATCTCGTTGCGAGCGAGCACCGCACCCGCCGGCACCGCACCCGCGGACACCATGCCGACCGACCCGGCCACGGGCTTAGGGGCCCGTACGAACCTCTGACTCTCCCTCCGCACGCTCCCCTGCACCCGCCGCCCCCCGTACCGGACGGCTGAGCGGCTCACCGCCCGGGCTCGGCGAGCCGACCACCCGCGATCACCCCTCTCAGGGCACACCTGTGCCGATCCGAGGGCACACCTGTGCCGAAAACCACGAGGAATACGCCATGAACCGATCTGCCAGACGGCGTCTCACCGCCGCAGTCCTGACCGTCGTCGCCGTCACCACCAGCGCCACCGCGTGCTCCTCCGGCCAAAGCGACACCTCCACGAAGGCCGCGGACAACAGCACGTACACGATCTGGGACCCCTACCCGCAGTTCGACAACGACTCGGCGTGGGCGAAGCTGCTGGACGACTGCGGCACCGAGGCCGGGGTGAAGATCAAGCGGACCGCGTTCGACACCAGTGACCTGACCAACAAGGCACTGCTGGCGGCGCAGCAGGACAACTCCGCGGACGTCCTCATCGTCGACAACCCGGTGGTGTCGACCCTGGCGGAGGCGGGCGTGCTGGCCACGACCGACGACAACAAGCTGGACACCTCGAAGGTCAACCCCAACCTCCTCGCGGCCGGCCAGTCAGGCGGCAAGACGTACGGCACGCCGATCGGTGCCAACACCCTCGCCCTCTACTACAACAAGAAGGTGCTGAAGAAGGCCGGCGTGGACATCGCCTCGGTCAAGGACTGGAAGTCGCTGACGGCGGCGCTCGCGAAGGTCAAGAAGGCGGGCAAGAAGGGCATCACCTTCTCCGCGATCGGCACGGAGGAGGGCAGCTTCCAGTTCCTGCCCTGGTTCTGGGGCGCGGGAGCCAAGCTGACCGCACTCGACTCCGACCAGGCGGTCTCCGCGCTGTCGCTGTGGAAGAACTGGCTGGACAAGGGGTACGCCCCCAACTCGGTGATCAACAACACCCAGACGACCAGCTGGCAGGAATTCGCCAGCGGTGACTACGCGTTCAGCGAGAACGGCACCTGGCAGCTCGCCAATGCCGACAAGGCCGGCTTCGACTACGGCGTGCTGCCCATACCCGCCGCCACGGGAGGCGACGCCGCGGCCCCGACCGGCGGTGAGTTCGTCACCATCCCGGTGCAGGGTGACACCGGCCGCTACGCCACCTCGCAGAAGCTCGTGTCCTGCCTGAGCAACAGCCAGAACCTGCTCGAAACCGACACGACGCTGTCCTACGTGGCCCCCACCACCGAGGTCCAGGACAAGCAGGTGGCTGCCAACCCCAAGCTCAAGCCCTGGGTCGACGCGGTCCAGGCCGCCAAGGGACGCACCAGCGACGACCTGGGCACCAAGTACCCCAAGATCTCCGAGCAGATGTGGAAGGCGGTCCAGTCCGCCCTCAGCGGGTCGGCGTCGCCGAAGGACGCCCTCGGCTCGGCCCAGTCCGCCGTCAAGTAATCAGGACTCCGACCAGCCGATGAAGCACACGACACCGTTGGCGGACCGCCGGCCGGTGCTCGACCGGAGCGGGGCGGCGACCGCCGCCCCGCCCCCGGCCCGCACCACCACCCGGCGCCGTCCCGCCTCCCAGCAATGGGCCGCCTGGGCGTTCCTCGCCCCGGTCACCCTCTACCTCGCCCTCTTCTACGCCTATCCCCTCTACCGCAACCTCGACCTGAGCCTGCGCAACTACACCGTTCGCTCCTTCGTCCAGGGCGACGCGCCCTTCACGGGCCTGGAGAACTACCGGACCGTCTTCGACGACCCGACCTTCGGCCCCGCCCTGCTCCACACCGCGGTGTTCACCGCCGTGTGCCTGGTCTTCCAGTACGCCATCGGGCTGGCCCTCGCGGTCTTCTTCCACCAGCACTTCCGGCTCTCCGCCACCCTGCGCGCCCTCTTCCTCGTACCGTGGCTGCTGCCGCTGATCGTGTCGGCGTCCACCTGGTCGTGGATGCTCAATTCCGACTCGGGTGTCGTCAACTCCGTGTTGCACGCGGTCGGCATCGGCCCGGTGAACTGGCTGACCTCACCGTCGTGGTCCCTCGCCTCGGTGATCATCGCGAACATCTGGATCGGCGTCCCCTTCAACCTCGTCGTGCTCTACAGCGGCCTGCAGTCCATCCCGGCCGGCCTGTACGAGGCCGCCGCCCTCGACGGGGCGGGCGCCTGGCGCCGCTTCTGGAGCATCACCTTTCCCCTGCTGCGCCCGGTGTCCGCCATCACCCTGCTGCTGGGCCTCGTCTACACGCTCAAGGTCTTCGACATCATCTGGATCATGACCAAGGGTGGCCCGGCCAACTCGTCCACCACCTTCGCCACCTGGTCCTACCAGCTCGGCTTCGGCAACCTCCTGCCCGCCTTCGGCCCCGGCGCGGCCGTCGGCAACCTCCTCGTGGTCGCAGCCCTGGTGTTCGGCCTGATCTATCTGAAGGTCCAGCGAAAGCAGGCGCTGTCATGACGAGTCCCCGGCTGGTCCTGAACCGGCGCCGCCGCGCGTGGGGGAAAACGACTGCGGGTGTCCTTCTGACCGCGGTCATGCTGTTCCCGGTCTACTGGATGCTGAACGTGTCGTTCACCCGCGACCAGGACATGCGCAAGAGCCCACCGGACCTGTTCCCCGTCCACGGCACCCTGGCCGGCTACCGTGCCGTCCTCGACGAGCAGCTGCCCTACCTCGGCACCAGCCTCGTCGTCGCCCTGGGCACCGTCGTCCTGACCGTGGTCCTGTCCGCGCCCGCCGGCTACGCGCTGGCCAAGCTCCGCCCGCGCGGCGGCGGACTCCTCAGCTTCGTCCTGCTGGCCGCCCAGATGATCCCCGGCATCATCATGGCGATGGGCTTCTACGCCATCTACCTCCAGCTGGGGCTGCTGCAGTCGGTACCCGGCCTGATCGTCGCGGACTCCACCCTGGCCGTCCCCTTCGCGGTACTGATCTTCACCGCGTTCATGTCCGGCATCCCCGGCGAACTGCTCCAGGCCGCGAAAATGGACGGAGCCGGACCCCTGCGCACCTTCCGGTCGATCGTGTTGCCCATGAGCCGCAACTCCGTCGTCACGGTGTCCCTGTTCGCGTTCCTGTGGTCCTGGTCCGACTTCGTCTTCGCCAGCACCCTGGTCAACGGCGGCGCCCACGAGCCGATCACCCTCGGCATCTACCACTACATCGGCAACAACAACCAACAGTGGAACGCCATCATGGCCACCGCCGTCGTTGCCTCGCTGCCCGCCACGGTGATCCTCGTCCTCGCGCAGCGCTACGTCGCCGCCGGCGTCACCGCCGGAGCCGTCAAGGACTGACGCCGGACCACCGCCCGCACGCAGCCGCGCCGTCCACGGGCCGTCGCCCCGCCCGGCCGACCGCCGATCACCCCTGCTCAAGAAACGAGTACCACCTCCATGACCGCCGCTCCGTCCGGCCCGGCCTTCTCCGTTCACGACATCCCCTTCAGCACACACGGATCCTGGTTCGGCATCTCTCCCGTGCTGGCGGAGAAGACATACGCCGAGGACCTTCACCTCGTCTCGCACCAGAACGGCATGCACGCCGTCCTGAGCCTGGTCCCCCTGGACCGGGCGACGGGCGACCGCGCCGAGACCCGCGTCGAGGCGACCCCGGGCCTGCTCAGCTGGACCGGTGCGCACGGCCGCGTCGAACTCGCCTACGCGTCACCGGACACCGTCCGTCTGCGCGGCGAAGGGCTGGACCTGCGCGTCACCGCGGCGGCGAGGGCCCTGACCCCCTTCGGCGGCACCTACTTCTACCGCGACCCGGTGGACGGTGCCCACACGTTCACCTCCTACGAGACCGGCCGCCGCTACCGGATCACCGTGCTGTCCGGCACGGTTGCCGAGGTGTCCGGTTCCCAGGTCCTGGGCGCCGGTGACCGCGGGCTCACGGTCACCGCCGAGGCCGACGGATCGTGGGAGGTCGCGGTCGAGGAACTCGACAGTGCGCGACGGCCCTACCGCTCGTCGGCGGCGTTCGGCGAGGTCACGGAGGCCGCACGGCGATCGTTCGCCGAGTTCGCCGACGCGGTCGCCCCGTGGCGTTCGGCCGGCACCCCGGCAGCCGAACTCGCCGCGTATGTGGTGTGGTCCGCCACCGTACTCCCGGCGGGCCTGGTCACCCGGCCCGCGGTGCTGATGTCCAAACACTGGATGGACAAGGTCTGGAGCTGGGACCACTGCTTCAACGCCTTGGCCCTGGCCCCCGGCTCCCCCGGTCTCGCCTGGGACCAGTTCTCGCTACCCTTCGACCACCAGGACGAGACGGGGGCGCTGCCCGACTCCGTCACCCACTCCGAGGTCCTGTACAACTTCGTCAAACCGCCCATCCACGGCTGGGCCTTCGGCCACCTGCGCCGACGGCTCCCCGAGCCGCTCACCCCGGCCCAGCTGAACGAGGCGTACGTCAGACTGACCCGCTGGACGGACTTCTGGCTCACCGCCCGGCGCGCACCCGCGGCCGTCCTGCCCCACTACCAGCACGGCAACGACAGCGGCTGGGACAACGCCACCACCTTCGACCCCGCACGCGTGGCCGTCACCGCCGACCTCGCCGCCGTACTGATCCTGCAACTCGACGAACTGGCCCGGCTGGCCGCCGAACTGGGCTTCCCTGACGACGCCCGGCGCCGCACCGAGACAGCCGACGCCCTCCAGGCCGCCCTGCTGGACGAGCTGTGGGACGGCGAACGGTTCCTGAGCCGCCCGGCCCACGGCGGAGCCCCCGCCGCCCCGAGCTCCAGCCTGCTCGACCTGATGCCGATCGTGCTCGGCGACCGCCTGCCCACCGAGGTCCGCGACCGGCTGGCCGAACGGATCGAAGCCCACCTCACCCCGTTCGGCCTGGCGACCGAACACCCCGCCTCCCCCCACTACGAGCCCGACGGCTACTGGCGCGGCCCGATCTGGGCCCCCGCCACCGTGCTCATCGAGGACGGCCTGCGCCGCGCCGGGCACGCACGCCTCGCGGACGAGATCAGCGCCCGCTTCCGCGCCCTGTGCGAAACCTCCGGATTCGCCGAGAACTTCGACGCACTGACCGGCCAGGGACTACGCGACCGCGCCTACACCTGGACCGCCAGCAGCTACCTGCTGCTCGCCCGCGACCACCACCGGCGCGGCGCGGACGCTGAGACCGCAGCCACCTTCGCCTGAACCGCACGCGACAACCCGCCCAAACGTCCGGCACGGGGGCCGGCGCAGCAACAAGAAGTCCTATCCCTGAAGGGACATAAGCACATGCCAAGACTCGGGCAAAGGCGCTCGACCAAGAGACGCCTTCTCCACGGCATCGCCAAGTCGTTGCTCTCGCTGACCGTCGTAGCCGGCGCCACCACCGTGATGGCGACGCCGGCCTCCGCCGCCACCCCCACCCTCACCGTCGACCTGGGCACCAGCACCGGAGCCTTCCGGGGCGGCGCCTCCGGGGCGCTGTACGGCCTGTACGGCCCGGACGTACCGACGAACAACCTCATCGAGGGGATGGGGCTGAAGACCACCAACACCAAGTACCAGGACGGACAGCAGCACCCCGGCTCGGACGCCCTGGAGATCGCCAAGCCGTTCACCGACAGCGGCGGCGGAGACATCCTCATCTACATGACGGACGTCTACCGGGCCAACTACGAGCGCGAGAGCTACTCGGCCTACCAGGCGACCATGAAGACGCAGGTCGAGCAGGCGATGGCCAGCCCCTACGCGAGCCACATCGTCTTCGTGCCCTACAACGAGCCCGACGTAGGCTGGTTCAAAGGCATGCGCACCGACTCGACCGTGCTGGCAAACTTCAACGCCGAGTGGCGCCAGACCTACAACTTCATCAAGGGCATCTGGCCCGCGGCACGGCTGGCAGGGCCCAACCTCGCCGGCTACAGCTCCTTCGCCTTCAACGGCTTCCTCAGTTACTGCAAGGCCAACAACTGCCTGCCCGACGTCGCGACCTGGCACACCCTGGGCAGTCCGGCGGAGGTCCGTAGCACCGTCGACACCTACCGTTCGGCGGAGACCGCCGCGGGGGTCACCTCCCCGATCACCGTCAACCTCAACGAGTACGCCCACCGCTACCACCTGACCGACCCCGGCCAGATGGTCCAGTGGATGGGGGCCATCGAGGACAAGAAGGTCGACGGCAACCTGCCGTACTGGAACATCAACGGCAACCTCGGCGACTCGGCGGCGGCACAGAACACCCCCAACGCCCAGTGGTGGCTGTACAACTGGTACAGCTCCATGAGCGGCGGCAACACCGTCAAGGTCACCGGCGCCGCGTCCAACGCCGCGTACACCCTCCAGGGCCTGGCGAGTCTGGACACGGCCAAGAAGCAGGCCCGCGTCATCCTCGCCGGGGGCGGCACCAGCGGCGCCTCCGACACCGTCATCAATAACATCGACCCCGCCGTCTTCGGCAGTACCGTGCACGTCAGCGTGTTCCAGGACCGCTACAGCGGCTACATCGGCGCGGCGGCCACCCCGACCCGGCTCTCCGACGCCGACGTCGCCGTGGGAACCGACGGCTCGATCACCGTCCCCATCACCCTCGACGCGATGTCCGCGTACCAGGTGATCGTCTCCCCGGGCGGCACCGGCAGCACCACCGCTTCCGACAGCACCTGGACGGGCACGTACGAGGCCGAGAACGCCACGCTCAGCGGCAGCGGCTACAACATCAACACCGAGGGCACCACCGGCAACGTCGGCAAGTTCGCCACCTCCGGCACCAAGGACGTCGGCGGCCTGCGCACCGGCTCGACCACGGTGATCTCCTTCCCCGTCTCCGTCCCCACCACCGGCGACTACGACCTGTCGGTGTTCGGCAACAGCTACGCCAAGGACGCCGATGTCAAGGGCCCGACGAACGTGTACGCGCGGGTCGACGGCGGAGCGTCGACCAGGATCGACATACCGGTGGGCTTCCAGTGGGTGGTGTGGGGGCACAGTGACACCACCGTGCACCTGACCGCCGGCAGCCACACCATCACCCTGGCCACCACCGGCGACAACGGCGCGAAGACCGTCGGCGACGCCCTCATCGACAAGATCGACCTCCGGTACAGGGACGCCACCGTCCAGGGCACCACGCTCTACGAGGCCGAGCAGGCCAACCTCTCGGACAGCGGCACCGCCACCTACGCCTCCCAGGGCCAGTCCGGCGCGGGCGCGGTGAACCTCACCTCCGGCAAGGCCGCGACGTTCTGGGTCTACTCACCGCGGGACGGATACGCGGACCTGACCGCCCGCTACCGCAACACCGGCCAGGCCACCCTGACCGTCAACGGCAAGACCGCCGACGACCAGACCCTCTCCGGCGCGACGACCGGCGCCTGGTCCACCTCGACCAACCGGGTCTACCTCAACGGCGGCATCAACAAGGTCAAGGTGACCGGCGCCGGCGGCACCCTCGCCCTGGACAACCTGGCCGTCACCCCGTTCGGCGCCACCGACGCCGTCACCACCGGCAACGTCGTCACCTACCAGGCCGAGAACGGCACCCTCACCGGCACCGCGGCCACCGACACCACCTACAGCCAGGCCAACGGCGGCGTCGTCACCGGCATCGGCAACGGAACCGCCAACTCCCTCACCCTCAACGTCAACGCGCCCTCGGCCAGCACGTACGCCATGACCATGCGCTACGCCAACGCCGAGGAACTGCCCTCCAACCACTACAACCCCGACCTGTACGCCGAGCACGCCGACGTCAGCGTCAACGGCGGCACCTCCACCCGCGTCAACTTCGCCAGCACCCTGCACTGGAACCAGTTCGAGGACTACACGGTCCCCGTGACCCTCACCAAGGGCGCCAACACCGTCAAGTTCACCGCCTCACAGCTCTACAACTGGGACGGCACCACCATCGGCGTGGTGTACTCCGGCGGCGGGTCCGACATCGGACAGCCCATGCGCTCCAGCTCCGCACCCCACATCGACCAGGTCTCCTTCGCACCCGCGAGCCTGCACATCGGCGCCTCGTCCGGCTTCTCCTCCACGGCCGTCGCCCAGCACAGCGGGCTCTGCCTCGAAGACCCCGGCAAGTCCACCGCCAACGGCACCCAGTACCAGCAGAACACCTGCGGCACCGGCCAGGAACAGCGCTTCGACTTCCACCCCGTCAGCGGCGCGGCCGGCACCTACACCCTCGTCAACCACGTCAGCGGCAAGTGCCTGGACGTCTCCGCCCTCTCCACGGCCGACGGGGCCGCCGTCCAGCAGTGGACCTGCACCGGCGGCACCAACCAGCGGTTCACCCTGCGCGCGGTGACCGCGCTGGGCAACAGCCACGACTACCAACTCGTCGCCGTCCACAGCGGCAAATGCGTCGACGTCAGCACCATCTCCACCGCACCCGGCGCCCTCATCCACCAATGGACATGCGACACCGGCAGCACCCTGACCACCAAGAAGAACCAGATCTGGCGGCTCTCCGGCAAGGACTGACCTGACCCACCACCGACAACGGAACATGAGGGGCATCGGCCCGCCGGCACAGTCCGGCGGGCCGATGCCCTTCACTGCGGAAACGAGTATCTGAGAGATCCACGTCAACACAGAGTCAGCACGGCTCGCCCGGGGTCGGACTCCTCCGGGCCGGTTGTCAGCTTCCCGTGGGGCGTTCGAGTGCCACCTCGGGCAGGCGCCGGGCGAGCGGGGCGGGCAGCCACCAGGCCCACTTGCCCATCAGTTGCATGAGGGCCGGGACAATCAGGCAGCGGATGACCAGTGCGTCCATCAGAATCGCGACCGCGAGGCCGAGGCCGAACTGTTGGAGCATCCGGTCGGCGCTCAGCATGAAGGCGCCGAACACGACGATCATGATGGCCCCGGCCGCTGTGATCACCTTGCCGGTGGAGGCCAGTCCTTCCCGTACCGCGAGGGAATGGTCCTTTGTACGCTCCCATTCCTCGTGCATGCGCGAGACCAGGAATACCTCGTAGTCCATCGAGAGCCCGAAGACGATCGCGAAGATCAGCACCGGGAGGAAGGCTTCGATCGGGCCTGGCTGCACCCCGAACAAGCCGTGCTGGAACACGAGGGTCATCGCGCCGAGCGCGGCGGTGATCGAGAGCAGGTTGAGCAGGGCTGCCTTGACGGGGATCAGGATCGACCGGAAGACCAGCATCAGGAGCAGTGACGAAAGGCCGACGACGACCGCGACGAAGAGCGGCAGCCGCTTCGAGACGGTGTCCGCGAAGTCCTGGGACGCGGCGGTGGCTCCGCCGACCAGGATCGTGGCGCCGGTGTCCTGCTCCACCTTCGGGGCCACGTCGTCACGCAGGTGGTGCACGAGGTCGGCGGTGCCTTCGGCCTGCGGTGACGTCTTCGGGTAGACGATCACGGTGGACAGCGCGCCGTCCTCGGAGGCCATCGCGGGACTGGCCGCGGCCACGCCCTCGGTCTTTGCCAGCTCCGACTGGACGGCCTTGCCGGCGGCTTCGTCTCCTTGCGCGAGGACGACCAGCGGACCGTTGAAGCCGGGGCCGAAGCCCTCGGCGAGCAGGTCGTACGCCTGCCGGGAGGTCGTGGTCCTCGGATCGTTTCCCGCGTCCGCGAAGCCGAGGCGCATGCCGAGGGCCGGTGCGGACAGGGCCAGCAGGGCGAGGACGGCGACCAGCAGTGACGGCAGCGGACGGCGCTGCACGGCCGAGGCCAGGGCCCGCCAGCGGCGGCCTTCGGTCTTGCCCTTGGCCGCGGTCCTCGCGGCGTTCTTGAGCACGTGGCGCTGGATGCGCTTGCCGAAGAGCGCCAGCAGTGCGGGCAGCAGGACCAGCGAGGCGGCCATCGTGGTCAGTACGGTCAGGGCCAGGGCGAGGGCCACGCCCTGCAGTGAACCGAGGCCGAGCGCGACCAGGCCCAGCAGAGCGATGATCACGGTGCAGCCGGCGAAGAAGACCGTGCGTCCCGCGGCGTCCAGGGCCTTGCGGCCGGCTTGGGCCGGGTCGGCGCCGTCGGTGAGTTCCTGCCGGTATCGATAGAAGATCAGCAGGGCGTAGTCGACGCCGACACCGAGTCCGACGAGCATCGTGATGGGCGGGGTGAAGTCGGCGATGGTGAAGCCGTGCGAAGCGAGCACGATCAGGCCGAGGGCGCTGCCGACCGCGAAGAGGGCGGTGAGCAGCGGCACCGAGGCCGCCACCAGGGAGCCGAAGAGCAACCCGAGAATGACCAGGGCGGCCACGATGCCCGCCAATTCCGCTGTCGGGCTGCCCTTCTCCTCGGCGCCGCGCACGGCCTCGCCGCCGACCTCGACCTGGAGACGGTCCGTCTCAGCACCCTTGGCGGTGTCGATGATCGCGGTGACGTCCTCCTTCGGAATGGCCTCGGCCTTGGCGTCGAGCGTGACGGTGGCGTAGCCGATCGTGCCGTCCTTGGATACGGCGGAGGCGTCGGTGTACGGGCTGCGTACATCGGCGACGCCCGGCAGTCCCTTCACCTCGGCCAGCATCTTGTCGACAACGGCCTTGCGGCCGTCGATGCGCTGGCTGTCCTTGAGCACGATGTCGACGCTGTCGCCGGCCTGGGCGGAACCGTGCTTCGTGAACAGGTCGGTGGCCGCTTGTGAGTCGGTGCCCGGCAGGGCGAAGTCGTTCTTGTACGCGGAGCCTGCGGCCTGCGAGCCCAGCGTGACGGCGGCCAGGACGGCCACCCAGATCAGCAGGGCGGCCCAGCGGTGACGCTGCGCCCAGCCGGCCAGGGCTCCGAACCGGCCGCCACGCGGCAGATCCGGCCGGTCCGGTGGTGCGGGCGGGGCAAGGGACGCGGCTGCGCCGCGGGTGGGAGACATGGGTGTGATTACCTCGAATTCGAGCGTGAGTGGCCTGGCTGAAGAAGCGCACCCACCACGGCGCCGCCCAGCGCGGGCACGCCGATACCCAGAGCGGCGAACACGCCGTTGACCTCAAAGGCCAGGGCCCCGGCAGCGGTGACCAGCAGCGTTCCGGCGGCGGCCCCGACGAGCGCGCCGACGAACGCGGCCGTGGCCCGTCCCGGGAAGGGGGTTGCGTTCATGCCCTCGAGCGTGCCTTCGCGAGGGGGCCGAATCGTCAGCCTGCGGCTGACACTGGGGCGTACCCCAGTGGATGCAGACTGCCGCCGCGTCGTACCCCAGGAGTGCCGGGTGTGCCGTTCACCGCGCCGGCCGGGCCAGGGCCTCTCGTTTGGATCATGCCGGGCTCGCGGGGTCCGGCCTGATCCAAACGAAAGACCCTAGTCCCCCAGCCAGCCCGGGCTGACCAAGCCGGACTCGTACGCCACCACCACGACCTGCGACCGGTCCCGTGCCCCCAGCTTCGCCATGATCCGGCTGACATGCGTCTTCGCCGTCGACGGGGCCAACACGAGCCGTGCCGCGATCTCGTCGTTCGTCAGCCCTGCGGCCACCAGCTGCATGACCTCGCGCTCGCGGTCGGTGAGGACATCAAGCCGGGGATGCGGCACCGGTTGGTGCACCCGGCCCGCGAAATCGGCGATGAGGCGCCGGGTGATCGACGGGCTGATCAGGGCATCGCCCCGGGCGGCGACCCGTACCGCCTGCAGCAGTTCTTCCGGCTCCGTGTCCTTCACCAGAAAGCCCGTCGCCCCGGCGCGCAGCGCCCCGTACACGTACTCGTCCTCATCGAAGGTCGTCAGGATGACCACCTTCACCGATGCCAGCCGCTCATCCCCGGCGATCTCCTGAGAGGCTTCCAGGCCGTCCGTCCCCGGCATCCGGATGTCCATCAGGACCACGTCCGGCCGGAGTTCGCGGCAGGCCGAGACCGCGGCTTTCCCGTCCGCGGCCTCCCCCACCACCTCGATGTCGTCCTGGTCGTCCAGGATCGACCGGAACCCGGCCCGCACGAGCCGCTGGTCATCTGCCAACAGGACCCTGATCATCGATCGCTCCGCTCCGTCGGCTCTCCCACGGTCTCGTACGGTAACCGGGCCCGCACCGCGAATCCGCCCTCCGGCCGCCGGGCGGCGGTCAGTTCACCGCCCAGTGCCCGCGCCCGTTCCGTCATGCCGGTGACCCCGCTGCCGCTACCGGGTCCGACCGGGCCGGCCTCCGCACCCTCGCCGTCGTCCTCGACTGTCACGGTCAGCTTCTCGACCCCGTAGGCGAGTTGGATCGTGACCTGTCCGGCGTCGCTGTGCTTGGCGACGTTGGTCAGCGACTCCTGCACGATCCGGTACGCGGCCAGGTCGACCGGAGCGGGAAGCGCGCGTTCGGCCCCGGTCCGCTCGATCCGCACCTCGAGCCCCGCCAGCTTCGCGGAGGCCACCAGTTCGTCGGCCTGGGCCAGCCCCGGCGCGGGTGACGTGGGCGCCTCCTCATCGACCCGGCGGAGCACGCCGAGCGTCGCCCGCAGCTCCCGCAGGGTCTCCCGGCTGCTCGCCTTGATCGCGCCGAGCGCCTCTTCGGCCTGGGCGGGATCCTTCTTCAACCGGTACAGCGCCGCACCCGCCTGCACGTTGATCATCGAAATGTTGTGCCCGATCACATCGTGCAGCTCGCGGGCGATACGCAGCCGCTCCTCGGTGGCCCGCAGCCGCGCCTCCTCCTCGGCATAGGCCACCCGGCCGTGCCGCACACTGCCGAGAGCCACGACGGCGACCAGCCAGCCGGTGAGCATGAACACCGCCGTGCCGGTGACATCGCTGTTGCCCACAAGCGTGCCGGCGTACACGCCGATCACCATCGACGATGCCATGGCGACAGCCGCCCGCAGCCTGCCGTGGGCCGCGATGGCGTACAGCGCCACGATCGGCACCACGACCAGCGGACCGTCGATGGCGCTCAGGAGGTAGTAGCCGCCCGTGGCCAGCGCCGTGAACCAGCCCACCGCCACCGGAAACCGGCGCCGGAACAACAGCGCTCCGCACACCGCGACGATCAGCATCCAGGACGCGATCCGGGAGGGCACCGAGCCCTCGCCCGTGCTCAGCCGCTGCCCCTCGGCGATCGCCACCAACACGAACGTCCCGAAGGCCAGTACGGCGTCGGCGTGGACGCCACGAGGCGGCCGGAAACGGGTCTGCTCAAGAGGCGGCACGCGTCCATTCTGCCAACTCCGCTCGCGGGCACGGCACTTGCCGCATGTCCACACACGCACCGCATCCCCGGTCGAACACCACAGGCAAACACGCATGATGGAGACTTACTAGGCTTCACTCAAACGGGCTCTACGGTCGCAGCGTGTCAGCAGCATCGGAATCCGTCGGGTTCGTCGCCTCCGGGAGACCCGCCAGGAGCGATGATCACCGGCCGGCCCCCTTCTGGCGATACCAGCCTTCCCTTGCCCGACGGACACCCCGAGCTCGGGTCCATCTCGGACCAGATGCCGAAGCAGTACGCGCCCAGCCTGGAGTTCCGGATCCTCGCTGCGCTCATGGCGGTCGCGGCCGACCACCTCATGGTGCGCCCACACCAGAACACATGACGCGGCGATCATCCACAGCCAACCCGAGGGAGTCAGAGCATGTACGTGGCAGCCGCCGAACAGCCAGGAGGTCTCGCCGGCCTGGCGGTAGACATCATGGACAAGTTGGGCGGGCCGGGAGCGGCGTTACTCGTCGGCATCGACAACATCTTCCCGCCGATACCGAGCGAACTGGTGCTGCCACTGGCCGGTTTCGCCGCGAGCCAGGGCACCATGAGCTTGTTCATGGCACTGTTCTGGACCACCCTGGGCTCCGTCGCCGGGGCCCTGCTCACCTACTGGCTGGGCGCGTGGCTCGGCCGCGACCGCGTCCGCTCCCTGATCGTCCGCGCGCCATTGATGAAACCGTCAGACTTCGACCGCACCGAACGCTGGTTCCTCAAACACGGCACGAAGGCGGTGTTCTTCGGCCGGATGGTGCCCCTGTTCCGCAGCCTCATCTCGCTACCAGCGGGCGTCGAACGGATGCCCATGTGGCAGTTCCTGTCCCTGACCACGCTCGGAAGCCTGATCTGGAACTCGGGCTTCGTCGTGGCCGGCTACCTGCTGGGCGACAACTGGCGGGTCGTGGACGAGTACGCGGGCATCTTCCAGAAGGCGGTCATCGCAGTCGTCACACTGGCAGTCGTCGTGTTCGTGGCGGTCCGGATACGCGAACGGCGACGGAGCAGTGTCCAGTAGGCACAACCACAGCCCACAAGGACGCGATCAACTGAGCGCCCGCGATCGAGTCTCTTTCCGACCGACTCTTTCAGGTCCGTGACGGCCTCACTTTCGAGGCCGTCACGGAAGTACTTAGGAATCTCATTTCCCCAGGTCAGCGACATGGTGGAGTTCACACATTGAAGCGGAACTCCACGACGTCCCCGTCCTGCATCACGTAGTCCTTGCCCTCCATGCGGGCCTTGCCCTTGGCGCGGGCCTCGGCGACGGAGCCGGTTTCGACGAGGTCTTCGAAGGAGATGACCTCCGCCTTGATGAAGCCCTTCTGGAAGTCGGTGTGGATGACTCCGGCGGCCTCGGGGGCGGTGGCGCCCTTCTTGATGGTCCAGGCGCGGGACTCCTTGGGGCCGGCCGTGAGGTAGGTCTGCAGGCCGAGGGTCCGGAAGCCGACGTGGGCGAGGGTGGCGAGGCCGGGCTCCTCCGCGCCGACGGACTGGAGGAGCTCCAGGGCGTCCTCCTCGTCGAGCTCGGCGAGGTCCTGCTCCAGCTTGGCGTTGAGGAAGATCGCCTCGGCGGGGGCGACCAGGGCGCGCTGCTCGTCCTTGAAGGTGTCGTCGGTCAGCTCGTCCTCGTCGACGTTGAAGACGTAGAGGAAGGGCTTCGTCGTGAGGAGGTGCAGGTCGTGGAGGAGTTCCGCGCGCTCGCTGCCCTGGACGATGCCGTGTGCGAAGAGCGTGTCGCCCTTCTCCAGGATCTCCTTGGCCTCCTCGACGGCCTTGACCTTGGGAGCGATGTCCTTCTTGATCCGCGACTCCTTCTGCAGGCGCGGCAGGACCTTCTCGATCGTCTGGAGGTCGGCGAGGATCAGCTCGGTGTTGATGGTCTCGATGTCGTCCTTCGGCGAGACCTTGCCGTCGACGTGGACGACGTTCTCGTCCTTGAAGGCGCGGATGACCTGGCAGATCGCGTCCGACTCGCGGATGTTCGCGAGGAACTTGTTGCCCAGGCCCTCGCCCTCGCTCGCGCCGCGCACGATGCCGGCGATGTCGACGAAGTCGACGGTCGCCGGGAGGATCCGCTGGGAAGCGAAGATCTCGGCCAACTTGTCGAGGCGGGGGTCGGGGACGCCGACCACGCCCACGTTGGGCTCGATCGTGGCGAACGGGTAGTTGGCCGCCAGCACGTCGTTCTTGGTCAGGGCGTTGAACAGGGTCGACTTGCCGACATTCGGCAGACCGACGATTCCGATCGTGAGCGACACGTTGCGACTTCCCGTAGTGAGAGGGCCAGGGGGCCAGGGGGCTGGCCGATCCCCCAGTTTACGGCGTGTCCCGTGCCCCTACGGCGACGCGTCGAACGCTTGGCCAAGCTCTGTCCCTCGGCGTGTCTGAGGCCCCATTCGGCACATAAACCGACCTAAGTTGGTCCGGTGGAGCAACACAGGACGCGACCCCCGCAGCCCGGAACACGACGCGACGGCCGGCCGCCCCTGCCCCCGCAGGCAGGGCGGCGCGACGGCACGAGAGGCGACGGACCGACGCGGGACGGTGCGGGCCGCGCTCGGCAGGGCTCAGGTCCGGTCCGGGAGAGCTCGCGTCCGGGCCGGGACGGTGCGGGGTCGGGCCGGGACGGTGCGGGGTCGGGCCGGGACGGTGCGGGGTCGGGCCGGGACGGTGCGGGTCGAGCCCGGGAGGGCACGGGTCCGGTCCGCGAGGGCTCGCGTCCGGCTCGGGAAGGCACGGGTCCGGTCCGCGAGGGCGCGGGCAGCGCCTCCAAGCGGACCGCTCCTCTCTCCGGGAAGCCCGCTCCTCGGCCCGGCAAGCCCGGCCGCTCCCCGCGCCCCGTGCAGCCCAGGCCTCCCCGGCGGCCGTCGGCGGGGCAGAAGGCCGTGCCCTCCGTCGTCCAGTCGGTGCGGCGGCTGCCGAACCCCCGGCTCACGGGTCTGGGCGGCGGACTCTTCTGCATGCTGGTGATGTTCCTGCTCGGGTGTCTCGACCAACTGCTGTTCGGCTCGCTCACCGCGTACGCCGTGCTGTTCCTGCCGGTGTGCGTGCTGACGGCGCTCTGGATCCGGCGGGCCGACCTGCTGACCGCGCCGGTCGTCGTGCCGATCGCCTTCGCCGTCGGGCTGCTGCCCGTGGCCGGCGGCGGTGACGGATTCAGCGGCTGGCTGGTCGGCCTCCTCACCGCCCTCGCCACCCAGGCGGGCTGGCTGTACGGCGGCACACTCGTCGCCGCCCTGATCGCGACGGTACGGAAGGTGCGCCTGATGAACCACCGCCCGGTCCGCGACTTCCGCTGACCCTCCTCCGCCGCCGGGCACAGGACATCCGTCGGCCAGGCGGGGCTCCGCCGGAGTCATTCCGGCGGCCGGGCGGCCCTCACCGGCCGCACTCCAGCAGCTGGGCGGGGGCTGCCCGCCGTACTCCGGCCATCGGCCGCCGGCCGCGAAGCCTCACCGCCCCGCTCAGGGCCGGGCTGCCCCGCCAGCCGCTGCTGCGGCGGCCCGCACCCCTCCCCGGCCGTCAGTCGCCGGCCGTCGGTCGGCCCACCGCCGCGCCGACCACCGACGGTCACCGGCCGCCCCTGCGGGCCTCAGCCGTGTTCCGCCGCCCGCATCGCCGCCCCCACGATCCCCGCGTTGTTCTGGAGCTGGGCGGGGACGATCTCTGCCTTGATGCCCTCGATGTGGGGGAGGAACTTGTGGGACTTGCGGCTGACACCGCCGCCGATGATGAAGAGTTCGGGTGAGAAGAGCATCTCGACGTGGGCGAGGTACTTCTGGACGCGGCGCGCCCAGTGCTCCCACGTCAGCTCCTCGTCCTCCCTGGCCTTGCTGGACGCGCGCTTCTCCGCGTCGTGGCCGTGCAGTTCCAGGTGGCCGAGCTCGGTGTTGGGGACGAGGGCGCCGTCGACGAAGAGGGCGCTGCCGATGCCGGTGCCGAAGGTGAGGAGGACGACCGTGCCCGGGCGGTCCTTGCCCGCGCCGAAGTGCATCTCGGCGACGCCTGCCGCGTCCGCGTCGTTGACGACCGTCACGGGGAGACCGCCCAGGCGTTCGCTGAACATCGCGCGCGCGTCCCTGTCGATCCAGCTCTTGTCGACGTTCGCCGCGGTGCGGATCGTGGACCCGCCGGTGACCACCCCCGGGAAGGTCAGCCCGACCGGTCCCGTCCAGCCGAAGTGCTCGACGACCTGCCGCACGCCGTCGGCGACGCCGTCCGGCGTCGCCGGGTGCGGGGTCAGCACCTTGAAGCGCTCCTCAGTCAGGTCGCCCCTGTCCAGGTCCACAGGGGCGCCCTTGATCCCGGAACCACCGATGTCCACGCCGAAGATCTGCATGGCCCCACGTTACGACGGACGACGGACTGTCACTCCGCAGGGGCGTCAGCCGCACCCGCACCGCCGCGCTCGGCGACCAGGGCGGCCGCCTCGTCGCGCAGATCGCGGCGCAGCTCCTTGGGCAACGAGAAGGTGATGGACTCCTCGGCCGCCTTGACGAGTTCGACGTCCTCGTAGCCGCGTCCGGCGAGCCACTCCAGGACCTGCTCGACCAGCACCTCCGGCACGGAGGCGCCGGAGGTGACGCCGACCGTGGTCACGCCCTCCAGCCACGCCTCGTCGATCTCGCTGGCGAAGTCCACGAGGTACGCCTCGCGCGCGCCGGCGAGCTTGGCGACCTCGACGAGCCGCTTGGAGTTGGAGGAGTTGCGGGAGCCGACCACGATCACCAGCTCGGCCTGGGCGCCCATCTGCTTCACGGCCAGTTGACGGTTCTGCGTGGCGTAGCAGATGTCGTCGCTGGGCGGGGAGATGAGCTGCGGGAACTTCTCCTTGAGCGCGTCGACGGTCTCCATGGTCTCGTCGACGGAGAGCGTGGTCTGGGAGAGCCAGACGACCTTGGAGGGGTCGCGGACCTCGACCTTGGCGACGTCCGTGGGGCCGTCGACGAGCTGGATGTGGTCGGGGGCCTCACCGGAGGTGCCGATGACCTCCTCGTGGCCCTCGTGCCCGATCAGCAGGATGTCGTAGTCCTCGTCCGCGAACCGGACGGCTTCCTTGTGGACCTTGGTGACCAGAGGGCAGGTGGCGTCGATGGTGGCGAGCCGGCCGCGCGCGGCCTCCTCGTGGACGACGGGGGCGACGCCGTGCGCCGAGAACATGACGATGTTCCCGGGCGGCACCTCCTCGGTCCGCTCCACGAAAACGGCACCCTTCTTCTCCAGGGTCTGCACGACGTACTTGTTGTGCACGATCTCGTGGCGGACGTAGACCGGGGCTCCGTACTGCTCGAGGGCTTTCTCGACGGCGATCACGGCGCGGTCCACACCCGCGCAGTAGCCACGGGGAGCGGCGAGCAGGACACGGCGGCCAGGCGAAGCAGTCATGCACCCCATCGTAAGGCCGCGCCGGAGGCGCCCGAGTTCGCCGCGTCGGGGATGTCAGTCCCGGCCGTTACCCTCGCCGCATGGCTGTCAATACGTCGCCCGAAGCGCCCCTGCCCGTCGTTGAGGTCTCACGGCTGATCGGGTCGTGGATCGATCGGCTCGGTGCGGTGTGGGTGGAGGGGCAGATCACTCAGCTGTCGCGGCGGCCGGGTGCGGGCGTCGTGTTCCTGACGTTGCGGGATCCGTCGTACGACATCTCCGTGAGCGTCACCTGTTTCCGGCAGGTGTTCGACGCGGTCGCCGATGTGGTCGGCGAGGGCGCCCGGGTCGTCGTACAGGCGAAGCCGGAGTGGTACGCGCCTCGGGGGCAGCTGTCGCTGCGGGCCGTGGAGATAAGGCCCGTCGGCGTCGGGGAGCTGCTCGCGCGGCTGGAGCAGCTGAAGAAGTCCCTCGCGGCGGAGGGGCTGTTCGCGGCCGAGCGCAAGAAGCGGTTGCCGTTCCTTCCGCAGTTGGTCGGGCTGGTGTGCGGGCGGGCCTCCGCGGCGGAGCGTGACGTGCTGGAGAACGCCCGGCACCGCTGGCCCGCCGTCCGTTTCGAGGTGCGCAACGTCGCGGTGCAGGGGGTGCACGCCGTTCCGCAGGTGGTGCAGGCCGTGAAGGACCTCGACGCGATCGACGACGTGGACGTGATCATCGTCGCGCGGGGCGGGGGCAGCGTGGAGGATCTGCTTCCGTTCTCCGACGAGCAGCTGGTGCGGGCGGTCGCGGCCTGTCGTACGCCCGTCGTGTCGGCCATCGGTCACGAGCCGGACACCCCACTCCTCGACTACGTCGCCGATCTGCGCGCCTCGACGCCCACGGACGCCGCGAAGAAGGTCGTACCGGACGTGGGCGAGGAGTACGAGCGGGTGCGGATGCTGCGGGACCGGGCTCGGCGGTGCGTGGGGGCGTTCGTGGAGCGGGAGGAGCGCGGGCTGGCCCATGCGCTCGCCCGGCCGGTGATGGAGGATCCGCACCGGATGGTCGACGAGCGGGCCGATCACGTCGTCTCGCTCACGGAGCGCGCCCGGCGCTGCCTCGGCCATGCCCTCGACCGCGCCGACTCCGAGCTGACGCACACGCACGCGCGCGTGGTGGCCCTCTCCCCCGCGGCGACCCTGAAGCGGGGGTACGCGGTGCTGCAGAAGGCGGACGGGCATGTGGTCCGGGATCCGGGCGAGGTGACGGCGGACGAGGCGCTGCGCGCCCGGGTCGCCGAAGGTGAGTTCTCCGTACGAGTCGATAACTAGGGTGGGTGGATGACCAGCAAGGTGGATGAGGCGCTCGGCTACGAGCAGGCGCGCGACGAGCTGATCGAGGTCGTACGGCGGCTGGAGGCGGGCGGTACGACGCTGGAGGAGTCCCTGGCCCTGTGGGAGCGCGGGGAGGAGCTGGCCAGGGTGTGCCGGCGGTGGCTCGAAGGGGCGCGGGCGCGGCTGGACGCGGCGCTGGCCGAGGAGGCCGAGGAAGAGGGCGACGCCGGGGGCGAGTAGGCGGGGAGGTCCGGGGTGTGTGTGAGGCCGATCACCGCGCCCCGGAATTTGTTGAAGGTTGAACTTCCCTGTCGTACGGTCGTAGTCGTCAGCCGGTCCGGCGCCCCGGATCCGGACGCACACCGGAGGAAAGTCCCCACATGTCTCTCGTTCTTGACCCCGCCGCCCAGGACCTGCTCTTCCGCGAGGCCCGCACCGCCAACACCTTCACCGACGAGCCGGTGACCGACGAGCAGGTGCAGGCGATCTACGATCTGGTCAAGTTCGGCCCCACCGCCTTCAACCAGACGCCGCTGCGCATCACCCTGGTCCGCTCCGCCGAGGCCCGTGAGCGCTTGGTGGCACACATGGCCGAGGGCAACCAGCCGAAGACGGCCTCCGCCCCGCTCGTCGCGATCCTCTCCGCGGACAACGAGTTCCACGAGGAGCTGCCGACCCTCTTCCCGGCCTTCCCGCAGGCCAAGGACGTCTTCTTCGGCGAGCGCTCGGCCCGTGAGGGCTCCGCGACGCTGAACGCCGCCCTGCAGGCCGCGTACTTCATCGTCGGCGTCCGCGCCGCCGGCCTGGCCGCGGGTCCGATGACCGGCTTCGACGCCGAGGGCATCCGCAAGGAGTTCCTGGACGACGACCACACCCCCCTGATCGTCGTCAACATCGGCAAGCCCGGTGAGAACGCCTCCTACCCGCGCTCCCCGCGTCTGGCGTTCGACGAGGTCGTCACCACCGTCTGACCCGCACCGCCGACACACGACGAAGGCCCCCGGCACATCGCCGGGGGCCTTCGTCGTGCGCCCGGGCGGACACCCGGGCAACGCTCACGCCGTCTTGAGCGACTTGACCATCTCCGTCAGCCGGGCGAACGACGCCGTACCCGTCACCACGGTCGTCGAGCCGTCCGTGTCCCGCAGGACGAGAGCGTCGTAGCGGCCGCCGGTGTAGCGGGTCCACGTCCGGCCGCCGATCTCCTCGGTGGTCTTCGTCTCGCTCGCGCCCTGGCTCGCCTCGTCGATGAACGTGGCGCGCTTCTGAGTGGACTGCTCGATCGCGACGTACTCACCGTCGGGGGCACGGAAGCCGAGGTGCCAGGCGTCGAAGTCGTCGCCCTTGAAGCGGACGGAGGTCGCCTTCCACTCGGCGGGCAGGCCCTCGGGCGCGGCCACCGGGTACGACGCCGCGCGGCGGGCCGTGAGGAGCTCGACGCGGTAGTCCACCCGCTTGACGTCGGGAGCGTGATCCTCGTGCGGGATGAAGAGGTACATCACCCAGCCCGCGACCAGGATGAGGCCCAGGGAGAGGACCATGTCCCGGACCGTCTTCTGTTTGCCGTTCGAACCTGCCACGCCCCCTATCGTCGCAGGTGCCCGGCCCGCTCATCCGTGGGGTCCCCTGCTCATTTTGTCGACCTGACGATAGAGTCGGGCACAACACCCTCATCCGGCCGTCGTCGTATCAGAAAGGTGCGCTCCGATGACCGAGCATCATTCTTTGCCGTCCGAGCTCGATGTCCCCTCCGAGGCCCCCGACCGCAACCTCGCCCTGGAACTGGTGCGGGTGACCGAGGCCGCCGCCATGGCCGCCGGGCGCTGGGTCGGACGCGGCGACAAGAACGGCGCCGACGGCGCCGCCGTACGCGCCATGCGCACGCTCGTCTCCACCGTCTCCATGAACGGTGTCGTCGTCATCGGGGAGGGCGAGAAGGACGAGGCCCCGATGCTCTACAACGGGGAGCGGGTCGGCGACGGGACCGGGCCCGAGGTCGACATCGCCGTCGACCCCATCGACGGCACCACGCTGACAGCCAAGGGCATGCCGAACGCGATCGCGGTGCTCGCGGCCACCGAGCGCGGCGCCATGTTCGACCCGTCCGCCGTCTTCTACATGGACAAGCTGGTCACCGGCCCCGACGCGGCCGACTTCGTCGACATCGACGCGCCGGTGTCCGTCAACATCCGCCGGGTCGCCAAGGCCAAGCGGGCCACGCCCGAGGACGTCACCGTCGTCATCCTCGACCGGCCGCGCCACGCGGGCATCATCGACGAGATCCGGGAGACCGGCGCGCGCATCAAGCTCATCTCCGACGGTGATGTGGCCGGGTCGATCCTGGCGCTGCGCGAGGGCACGGGCGTCGACCTGCTGTTGGGCATCGGTGGTACGCCGGAGGGCATCATCTCCGCCTGTGCCGTGAAGTGTCTGGGCGGGACGATCCAGGGCAAGCTGTGGCCCAAGGACGACGAGGAGCGGCAGCGGGCGATCGACGCCGGGCACGATCTGGGGCGTGTGCTCACCACGGAGGATCTGGTGACCGGGGAGAACGTGTTCTTCGTCGCCACCGGGATCACTGACGGGGAGCTGCTGCGGGGGGTGCGGTATCGGTCGGAGACGGCGACGACTGATTCGATCGTGATGCGGTCGAGGTCCGGCACGGTTCGGCGGATTGACTCCGAGCATCGGCTGAGCAAGCTGCGGGCTTACAGCGCGATCGACTTCGACCGGGCGAAGTAGTTCGGTTCGCGCAAGCGCCAGGGGTGTACGGATCGTGCGGGGTGTGGGTGGCTGGTCGCGCCCACGCGGCGGAGCCGCATGTCCAACACGGTCCCACGCCCCTGAGGTGGCTCACCGCGCCCCCTGATGCAAGGACGCCCCGGCGTCCACCGAAGACGGGGCGCCCCCGGTGCGGAGGGGGCGCCCCGTCTGTGTTCGTGGTCAGCCCGCTGCCGCTATGCGGTCAGCTGAGCGGGACGCCTTCTTCAACTCGAGGTCACGGCGGCGGCGCCTGGCCAGGACCACTCGGCGCTCGGCGGCGGTGAGGCCGCCCCAGACGCCGTAGGGCTCGGGCTGGAGCAGGGCGTGCTCGCGGCACTCGACCATCACGGGACACTGGGCACAGACCCGCTTGGCGGCCTCCTCGCGGGAGAGACGGGCGGCGGTGGGCTCCTTGGACGGGGCGAAGAAGAGGCCGGCCTCGTCGCGGCGGCACACCGCCTCGGTGTGCCAGGGGGCGTCTTGGTCCCTTTCTCGCGCTGGCACCCGCTGGGCCGGAACGGCGGCTACCTGCAGGGACGAATGCGGCGGTTGCAGCACGGTCTACTCCTGACGACGGCTTCGCGAGCGAGAGACGATGGAGCAAGCCCTACCCGCTGTGCGCGCGCCTATGCACTGAGTTCCCAACCGCTGGTTTTATAGGATTCGCAACCGTCAACGATCCAGATGCTTGTGCAAACTCCTGTCGACCTTGCGCTGAACACGATCGAGGATGTCCGCGACGAGCCTGCCGCGCTTCGGCCTGCCTTCGATGTTGCCCAGTACGGCCCAGCCGTCGAGATAGACGACCGGGGCGTCCGGGTCGGGCGCGTCGATCGTGTCGACCTCGAAGTTGCCCAGGACTCCGCCGCCGGTGCCGCGCAGCGACACGTTCTCCGGGACGCGCACCTCGACGTTGCCGAAGACCGAGATCGCCTTGATCACGACCTGCTGGTACTCGAACAGTGCCTCGCTGAGGTCGATCTCGACGCTGCCGAAGATCGCGTACGCGTGGATGCGGCGCCCGGCGCGCCAGCGGCCCCTGCGCATCGCGCTGCTGAACACCGCCACCACGTTCTCGTCCGGGTCGGCCGGTATCGCGCCGGCCGTGGGGCGGTGGGGTGCGGCCGTGTACGCCGGGGTGGTGCGGTGGGCGGCGGGCAGGTCCCGTATGAACACCTCCAGCTCGCCGACCGTCTTGGCGGCCAGCACGCCCTCGACGCGCTCGGCGTGCTCCTCGGCGGTCAGGCGGCCCTCGGCGAGGGCGTCGCGCAGGATGTCGGCGATGCGGTCACGGTCGGCGTCCGACGCGCGCAGTTCCGAGGGGCGCGCCGCCGTGTCCTGCTGCTGGGCTTGCTTGTGAAGGTCCACGGCAGCAGCGTACCCAAACGCGATAGATCGCGACTAGGGTCTTTCGTTTGAATCAGGCCGGACCCCGCGAGCCCGGCATGACCCAGACGAGAGGCCCTAGGGCTGTGGACAAGTCCGAGGCCCAGAACTGAGCCTTACCTCACAAGCTCCCCGTCGGCGGCAGGTTCTACGCTGGTGGGCGCCCGCCAACGGAGGCGGGCCGCCGTCTGTCGAGTGAGGAATGGGCTGAGATGCCTGAGTTCGAGTACACCGATCTGCTCCCCATGGGAGAGGACACCACCCCCTACCGGCTGGTGACCTCCGAGGGTGTCTCCACCTTCGAGGCCGACGGACGGACGTTCCTCAAGGTCGAGCCGGAGGCACTGCGCAAGCTCGCCGAGGAGGCCATCCACGACATCCAGCACTACCTGCGCCCGGCCCACCTCGCGCAGTTGCGCCGGATCATCGACGACCCCGAGGCGTCGAGCAACGACAAGTTCGTGGCGCTGGACCTGCTGAAGAACGCGAACATCGCGGCCGCGGGCGTGCTGCCGATGTGCCAGGACACCGGCACGGCGATCGTGATGGGCAAGCGCGGGCAGAACGTGCTGACCGAGGGCGGCGACGAGGCGGCGCTCAGCCGGGGCATCTACGACGCGTACCTGAACCTCAACCTGCGCTACTCGCAGATGGCTCCGCTCACCATGTGGGAGGAGAAGAACACCGGCTCCAACCTCCCGGCCCAGATCGAGCTGTACGCCACCGACGGCGGCGCGTACAAGTTCCTGTTCATGGCGAAGGGCGGCGGCTCCGCCAACAAGTCGTTCCTCTATCAGGAGACGAAGGCCGTCCTGAACGAGGCCTCCATGATGAAGTTCCTGGAGGAGAAGATCCGTTCGCTGGGCACGGCGGCCTGCCCGCCGTACCACCTGGCGATCGTCGTCGGCGGTACGAGCGCCGAGTACGCCCTGAAGACCGCGAAGTACGCCTCCGCGCACTACCTGGACGAGATCCCGGCCGAGGGTTCGCCGCTCGGTCACGGCTTCCGGGACAAGGAGCTGGAGGAGAAGGTCTTCGAGCTGACGCAGAAGATCGGGATCGGCGCGCAGTTCGGCGGCAAGTACTTCTGCCACGACGTGCGGGTGGTGCGCCTCCCCCGGCACGGCGCGTCCTGCCCGGTCGCCATCGCCGTGTCCTGCTCGGCCGACCGCCAGGCCGTCGCGAAGATCACGGCGGAGGGCGTCTTCCTCGAGCAGCTCGAGACGGACCCGGCGCGCTTCCTGCCGGACACGACGGACGAGCACCTCACCGAGTCGAACAGCGGCTCCGCCGCGGGGGCCGGCGACGTCGTGAAGATCGACCTGAACCAGCCGATGGACGACATCCTCGCCGAGCTGACGAAGTACCCGGTGAAGACCCGGCTCTCGCTGACCGGCCCGCTGGTCGTGGCGCGTGACATCGCGCACGCCAAGATCAAGGAGCGGCTGGACGCGGGCGAGGAGATGCCGCAGTACCTCAAGGACCACCCGGTGTACTACGCCGGCCCCGCCAAGACCCCCGAGGGCTACGCGTCGGGTTCGTTCGGTCCGACCACCGCCGGGCGCATGGACTCCTACGTCGAGCAGTTCCAGGCCGCGGGCGGCTCCAAGGTGATGCTGGCCAAGGGCAACCGCTCGCAGCAGGTCACCGACGCGTGCGGCACGCACGGCGGTTTCTACCTCGGCTCCATCGGCGGGCCCGCCGCCCGTCTCGCCCAGGACTGCATCAAGAAGGTCGAGGTCGTCGAGTACGAGGAGCTCGGCATGGAGGCCGTCTGGAAGATCGAGGTCGAGGACTTCCCGGCGTTCATCGTCGTCGACGACAAGGGCAACGACTTCTTCAAGGACCCGGCACCCGCGCCGACGTTCACGTCGATCCCGGTGCGCGGGCCTGGGCTGGCGTAGTGCCTTCGGTGGCGGCGGGGATGGATTTCGCCCCCGCCGCCCCTGCCCGTCCCATCCCCAGGGTCCGCGCCCCTTCGCCCCGCCGGGTTCTCCGCCTCATGGACCCCTGGGTGCTTCGGCCCGGAGCCGACTCCGGGATCACACACCGGCTCGCCCGGTCCGCCTTCCCTGTCCTCCTCCTGTGACGATTCGCCTCCGGGGGGAACAGTGATCGCATCGCGAGTGCTGTGAGACGTGGAGGTGATCGTCGATGAGCGACGAGCAGGACAAGGCGGCCGAGTACCGCATCGAGCACGACTCCATGGGCGAGGTCCGCGTCCCGGCGCATGCCAAGTGGCGGGCGCAGACGCAGCGTGCCGTCGAGAACTTCCCCGTGTCGGGGCAGCGTCTCGAGCGGGCCCACATCGAGGCGCTCGCCCGGATCAAGGCCGCCGCCGCGAAGGTGAACGCGCGGCTCGGCGTGCTCGACAAGGACGTGGCCGAGGCGATCCAGGAGGCGGCGGCCGAGGTCGTCGAGGGGAAGTGGGACGAGCACTTCCCCGTGGACGTGTTCCAGACCGGTTCCGGGACCTCGTCGAACATGAACACCAACGAGGTCATCGCCACGCTGGCGAGCGAGCGGCTCGGCCGGGGCGTGCACCCCAACGACCACGTGAACGCCTCGCAGTCCTCCAACGACGTCTTCCCGTCGTCGATCCACATCGCCGCCACCGCCGCCGTCGCCCGCGACCTCGTCCCGGCCCTGGACCAGCTGGCCAACTCCCTCACGCGCAAGGCCGAGGAGTTCGCCGACGTGGTGAAGTCCGGGCGCACCCACCTCATGGACGCCACGCCGGTCACCCTGGGGCAGGAGTTCGGCGGTTACGCGGCCCAGGTGCGATACGGCATCGAACGGCTCCAGGCCTCCCTCCCCCGGCTCGCCGAGCTGCCCCTGGGCGGCACGGCGGTGGGCACCGGCATCAACACGCCCCCCGGCTTCTCCGCCGCCGTCATCGAGGAGGTCGCCCGCACCACCGGGCTGCCGCTCACCGAGGCGCGCGACCACTTCGAGGCGCAGGGTGCCCGGGACGGCATCGTGGAGACCAGCGGGCAGCTGCGCACGATCGCCGTGGGCCTGACGAAGATCGCCAACGATCTTCGCTGGATGTCCTCGGGGCCGCGCACCGGCCTCGCCGAGATCGCCCTCCCCGACCTCCAGCCGGGGTCCTCGATCATGCCCGGCAAGGTCAACCCCGTCATCCCCGAGGCCGTCCTCATGGTGTGCGCGCAGGTCATCGGCAACGACGCCACCGTGGCCACCGCAGGAGCCGCCGGGAACTTCGAGCTCAACGTCATGCTCCCGGTGATCGCCAAGAACGTGCTGGAGTCGATCCGGCTGCTCGCCAACGTCTCCCGGCTCCTCGCCGACCGCACCGTGGACGGTGTCACCGCCAACCGCGAGCGGGCCCGCGAGTACGCCGAGTCGTCGCCGTCGGTGGTGACCCCGCTCAACAAGTACATCGGGTACGAGGAGGCCGCGAAGGTCGCCAAGAAGGCGCTCGCCGAGCAGAAGACGATCCGTCAGGTGGTCCAGGAGAGCGGGTACGTCGAGCGCGGCGACCTCACCCTCAAGCAGCTCGACGAGGCCCTGGATGTCCTGCGGATGACGCACCCGTGACCGTTGATGTCATCCGTACGCCCCCGGCGTGAACCGTGACACGCACCGCAGCGTCGTATGCCCATGGCACCTAATATCTGTGCATGGCAGACGGCGGAGCGGTGAGACGAGTGGAAGCGGGTCCTGCGCACCAGTGGGCGCCAGGGAGTCAAATCCTGTGGCGGTACCGGGAGAACGCCGGTGAGCGGTTCCACATCGCGCGTCCCGTGACCGTCGTCCGCGACGACGACGAACTGCTCGCGGTGTGGCTGGCGCCGGGGACGGAGTGCATGAAGCCCGTGCTCGCCGACGGTACGCCCGTGCATCTGGAACCGCTGGAGACGCGGTACACCAAGCCGCGCACGGTGCAGCGCGACCGGTGGTTCGGCACCGGTGTGCTGAAGGTCGCGCGGCCCGGTGAGCCGTGGTCGGTGTGGCTGTTCTGGGACCCGGGCTGGCGGTTCAAGAACTGGTACGTGAACCTGGAGGAACCGCTGGTCCGCTGGGAGGGCGGGGTCGATTCCGAGGACCATTTCCTGGACATCTCCGTCCACCCGGACCGCAGTTGGCACTGGCGTGACGAGGACGAGTTCGCGCAGGCCCAGCGGGACGGACTGGTGGACGAACAACTGGCCGAACGGGTGCGGGAGGCGGGGCGGGCCGCGGTGGAGGTGATCCGCGCCTGGGGCCAGCCGTTCTCGGACGGCTGGCAGCACTGGCGCCCGGATCCGTCCTGGGACGTACCGTTGTTGCCGGAGGACTGGGACCGTACGCCCGCGCACGTGTCCTCATGAGACCCTTGATGCGCCCCGGGGCAACAAACGTAGGATCGTCCTCCGCAAGGGCGCACAGCGGCAACTCCCGGAGCAAGCGCCGAGTCTGACCTAACGTCACCGAGGGGCGGCAGGACGTGAGCGACGGGTACGAGGGCAACACCGGTACGGGCCGCGCCCGGTCCACCGGCGGCACAGGAACAACCTCTGACCACGCGGGAATTCCGTTCCTGGGGCATACATTCCGGGTATCGGGATTTCTGCGGGACCAACTGCACGCACGGCGCGCAGCCCCGGACGGACGGATTCGACACGCGTGACGGAGCACCCCATCTCCTACGAACGCCCCGAGGCGGGCGTCGACCCCACGGACCCCCGCGGGGCGCTCCTGCACACCTCCACGCCGGCGCACGCGCCCGGCGCGGCCGCCTTACCACCACAGGCCGCACCGTGCTCGCAGACCTCGCAGACAGCACAGGCCCGTACCGGTGAGCCCTCCGGTACGACGACACCGGGCGGTACGGGTGCGGACCCGGTCGCCGCCGGCCCCGAGCACTCCCAGCCGGCCGCCGTCGTCGAACCCGACACCCACCGGCCGCGCCCCGCGCCCGAGACGATCCCGGCCCAGCCGGCCGACGGCGCGCAGGCGACCGCGGGCGGTGAACCGAAGCAGGACGGACAGGGCAGGCGGGATGAACAAGGTGAACAGAACATCCACGACGGACGGGACGGTCTGAACATCCAGGACGGGCAGGACGAACTGGAGGCGCAGGAGGCGCAGGAGCGGCGCACCGGGCAGGGGCTGCCGCCCGGCTGGCCCACGCCTATGCGCCGGGACGGCGACCGGCTGCGCTTCGTCGGCGCCGCTACCCGCCGGATCGCCCGTGGCATCGACCTGGACGAGATCGTGATGGGGCTGTGCCGGGCCACCGTGCCGACCTTCTCCGACGCGATCCTCGTCTATCTGCGCGACCCGCTGCCGGTCGGCGACGAACGGCCCACAGGCCCCCTTCTGCTGCGGCTGCGCCGCACCGACCGCATCCCGACCGAACGGGACACCGAACTCGGCTTCGCGCTGCCCGCGCCGCAGCCGGAGCCGTCCGAGCTGTCGGCCGTCACCGCCGAGCTGTGCGAGGTGCGCAACGGCGGAGCGCTCGCGGAGGTCCTGCGCGGGGTGCGGCCGGTCTTCGCCGACTCCCCGGGCGCCCTGGCAGCGCTGCCGGAACTCCTCGGCGACAGCCCCGACTTCGTCGTTCCCGAGGGCCAGCGGGCGATCCTCGCGCCGCTGCGCGGCCGACGCCGCGTCATCGGTGCCGCGGTCTTCCTGCGCCGCCCGGAGCGCATGGCCTTCGAGGCCGACGACCTGCTGGTCGCCGCCCAGCTCGCCACGCACAGCGCGCTCGGCATCGACAAGGCGGTGCTGTACGGACGTGAGGCGTACATCGCCGACGAGCTCCAGCGCACCATGCTGCCCGAGACCCTGCCCCGGCCGACGGGTGTGCGGCTGGCGTCCCGCTATCTGCCGGCCGCCGAGACCGCGCGGGTCGGCGGCGACTGGTACGACGCGATCCCGCTGCCGGGCAGCCGGGTGGCGCTGGTGGTGGGCGACGTCATGGGTCACTCCATGACGTCCGCGGCGATCATGGGCCAGCTGCGCACGACCGCGCAGACCCTCGCCGGGCTCGACCTGCCCCCGCAGGAGGTGCTGCACCACCTCGACGAGCAGGCCCAGCGGCTGGGCACCGACCGCATGGCGACCTGCCTGTACGCCGTCTACGACCCCGTATCGCACCGCATCACGATCGCCAACGCCGGCCATCCCCCGCCCGTCCTGCTGCACCTGGGCGGCCGGGCGGAGGTGCTGCGGGTGCCGCCGGGCGCGCCGATCGGTGTGGGCGGCGTCGACTTCGAGGCGGTGGAGCTGGACGCGCCCGCCGGGGCGACGCTGCTGCTGTACACGGACGGGCTCGTCGAGTCGCGGCTGCGGGACGTGTGGACCGGCATAGAGCAGCTGCGCGAGAAGCTGGCCGCGACCGCGCAGCTGACCGGGCCGGACCATCCGCCGCCCCTGGAGGCCCTGTGCGACGAGGTGCTCGACATGCTCGGTCCTGGTGACCGGGACGACGACATCGCGCTGCTTGCCGCGCGTTTCGACGGGATCGCGCCGAGTGATGTGGCGTACTGGTTCCTGGAGCCGGAGGAGATGGCACCGGGGCGTGCGCGGCGGTTGGCGCGGCGGGCGTTGTCGCGGTGGGGGCTTGAAGACATGAGTGACTCGGTGGAGCTGTTGGTCAGTGAGGTGGTGACCAACGCGGTGCGGTATGCCTCTCGGCCGATCACGTTGCGGTTGCTGCGGACGGATGTGCTGCGGTGCGAGGTCGGAGACGATGTGCCGCAGCTGCCTCGGTTGAGGCAGGCTCGGGCGACTGATGAGGGTGGGCGTGGGCTGTACCTGGTGAATCGGTTGGCCCGGCGGTGGGGGGCCACTCGGTTGAGTACGGGGAAGGTTGTGTGGTTCGAGCTCAACAGGGGGTGAGACGCCCCTGAGCAACGCGAGAGGGGCGCCCGGTGGAAATCACCGGGCGCCCCTCTCGCGTGCTCAGGTCACTGTTGCTCTCTGTTCTGGGGGTCCAAGGGGTTTTCTTCCGAGTCCGACGGCGACGGCAGGGACGGGGAGGGGGGCTGGGGGGACTGGGACGCAGACTGTGAGGGCTTCTGGGGTGACTGTGACACCGAGGGCGACGGTGACGACTGTGAGGGCGACGGGGACTGTGGCGACGGTGACTGCGACGGCTTCTCGGACTCCGTGGGCGTCGCCGAGGGAGACGGCGACTTGGAGGGCTGCTGAACCGCGGCGCCCTGGTCGGTCTCCAGGTCGAACTTGGTGACCTTGGTCTGGACACCGAAGGTGTACTGCGCCCAGATCTTCGCCGGGTAGCCGCCGCCGTTGATGCGGCCGGGGCTCTGGATGAGGCCGGTGGCGCCGGTCAGGGTGACCTGGGCGTGCGGGGGCTTGGCGCCCTCGCCGAAGAGGCCGACGGAGGTGACCAGGCTCGGTGTGAAGCCGGTGAACCAGGCGGACTTGTTGTTGTCGGACGTGCCCGTCTTGCCGGCGACCTTCTGGCCGTTGCGCTCGGGGTTGTCCCGGACCGACTCCTGCGCCGTACCGTCGTCGACCACCCCGGTGAGTACCGAGGTGACTCCGTCGGCGGCGTCCCGGCTGATGACCTCGTCCCCGATCGGGTTCGGCTGGGTGACCGTGTGGGCGCTGTTCTCCACCGACTTGATGAGGGCCGGGGTGACCTTCTTGCCGTGGTTGTCGAGGGTCGCGTAGACGCCGGCCATCTCCAGGGGGCTCGCGCCCATGGTGCCGAGGGTCTGCGCCGGGACCGCCTTCAGGCCCTCGGTGTCCATGCCGAGGTCCTTGGCGACCTTCAGCACGTTGTCCATGCCGACGTCGACGCCCATCTGCGCGAAGACGGAGTTGATGGACTTGTTCATCGCCGTCTGGACGGTGACGTCGTCGTAGTCGCGGTCGTCCTCGTTCTCCGGGGCGAAGCCGATGTCGCTGCCCACGACGGGCCGCTTGCTGGTGCCGTCGTAGATGGTGTTCGCCGTGATCGGGTCGCCGTCCTGGGTCTTGGCGTCCTCGTCGAAGGCCGCGGCGAGGATCACCGGCTTGAAGGTGGACGCGGGCTGGTAGTCACGGCGGGTGGCGTTGTTGGTGTAGTGGTCGAAGTAGTTCGTGCCGCCGTACATCGCCACGACCGCGCCCGTCTTCGGGTCGACCGAGGCGGCACCGGCCTGGACGTCCCCGTCGACCTTGCGCTTCTTCGGGTCGAGCTTGCTGGTGAGCTGCTGCTTGACGGACTTCTCCAGCGCCGCCTGCTTCTTCTTGTCGATGTTGAGCGTGATCGTCCAGCCGCCGGCGCCGACCATGGCCTCGGCCTGCTTGGTGTTCTCGGCGACGCCCTGGGCGACGAGCTGCTTCTCCAGGGTGGTGTTGGCGGCGTTGACCAGGTAGCCGATCTGGCCCTTCATGCCGGGCGAGGGCCTGGGATCCTTCGGCTCCTCGAACGTCATGGACTCCCGCTCGGTCTTGTCGAGCCAGCCCTTCTCGACCATGTTGTTCAGGACGTAGTTCCAGCGCTGCTTGACCAGCTTCCTGCCGACCGGGCCGGCGGCCTGCCAGTCGTACTGGCTGGGCGCCTGGAGCAGCGCGGCGAGGTAGGCGCCCTGTTCGACGGAGAGCTTGTCGGCGTCGACGCCGTAGTAGGCCTGGGCGGCGGCCTGGATGCCGTAGGCGTTGCGGCCGTAGTAACTGGTGTTGATGTAGCCGGCGAGGATGTAGTCCTTGGACTCCTCCCGGTCCAGCTTCAGCGAGATGACCAGTTCCTTCAGCTTGCGCGTGACGGTCTGTTCCTGCGTCAGGTAGTAGTTCTTGACGTACTGCTGGGTGATGGTCGAACCACCCTGGGCGCCCTTGCCGGAGAGGGTGTTGAGCAGACCGCGGGCGGTGCCCTTGAGGTCGACGCCGGAGTCGTTGTAGAAGGACTTGTTCTCGGCGGCGACGAAGGTGTGCTGGACGGGCTTGGGGATCTCGGCGAGGTCCACGACCTCACGGTTGACGTCGCCGTCGCGGGTGAGGATCGAGCCGTCGCTGTACTTGTAGATGTTGCTCTGGAGCTTGGCCTCGGCGTTGGCCGGGGGGATCGGCGTCAGCAGGTACAGCACGATGAAGCCGCCGATGCCGAGCAGGCACACACCGAGGAACGTGCCGAGGATCTTCTTCCAGGTGAACAGCCGGCGTATGAGGCTCTTCTTCTCCGCGCCCCTCTTGGCGCTCCTGCCCGCGCTCTCCGCACTCTGCGTGCTCGTCTCCGCGACCGCTGCCCGCGACGAACGGCGGTTCTTGGGCGCCGCGCGGCGGCCACCACGCTGTCGCGCTCTTCTCTCTTCCGCTCGTCCCATGAGTCCGATCTGCTCCGCTTCGTTCATGTGTGCTCATGTGTCACACAGGTTCGCCCGTCAGGTCAGCTCAGAAAGCTAACACCGGGAGATGTGACAAAGGTCCGTCGATCACGTGTTTTGCGGGCGTGACAATCAGCACCCCGCCCAAAGGAACCGACGAGTGAGGAGGACAGAGGGTTGCCCCGAGCGTTAATGTGATATCACTTAGCTAGAGACAAGCTAGTGAACGAAACGGGGGACACCATGTCGACTCACGCATCCGACGCACCCGAGATGCCCGCCCCACGTGTGCGGGAGTTCGCCGCCCACAGCATCGGCGGCGGACTCGCCCTGCTGCTGAGCCTGGTCGGACTGGCAGTGGCGGCGGGGCTGTTCGTCGTCGGCTCGACTGTCGCAGCGACCGGCGTCAAGGTCGGACTGATCACCTTGGGCGCCCTGGTCGCCCTCGCCGCCTTCATAGCCATGTGCGGCCTGAACACCGTGGCACCGGGCGAGGCGCGGGTGGTGCAGCTCTTCGGGCGCTACCGGGGGACGATCCGCGAGGACGGGCTGCGCTGGGTGAACCCGCTCACCTCGCGTACGAAGATCTCCACCCGCGTCCGCAACCACGAGACCGCCGTCCTGAAGGTCAACGACGCCTACGGCAACCCGATCGAGCTCGCCGCGGTCGTGGTGTGGAAGGTCGAGGACACCGCTCAGGCCAGCTTCGAGGTGGACGACTTCCTGGAGTTCGTCTCCACCCAGACCGAGGCGGCCGTGCGGCACATCGCCATCGAGTACCCCTACGACGCCCATGACGAGGACGGACTCTCGCTGCGCGGCAACGCCGAGGAGATCACCGAGAAGCTCGCCGTCGAACTCCACGCGCGCGTGGAGGCGGCCGGGGTACAGATCATCGAGTCCCGCTTCACCCACCTCGCGTACGCTCCCGAGATCGCCTCGGCGATGCTCCAGCGCCAGCAGGCCGGTGCGGTGGTCGCGGCCCGGCGCCAGATCGTGGACGGGGCGGTCGGGATGGTCGAGGCCGCGCTGGCCCGGATCACCGAGCAGGGCATCGCGGAACTGGACGAGGAACGGAAGGCAGCGATGGTGTCCAACCTGATGGTCGTGCTGTGCGGGGACCGGGCGCCGCAGCCCGTGCTGAACACCGGGACCCTCTACCAGTGACGGCTCCTTCCGAGGGCGGCGGCCCTCAGCGTCGGCCGCAGCAGCGCAAGCAGGTGCTGCTGCGGCTGGACCCGCTGGTGTACGAGGCACTGGCCCGGTGGGCCGGGGACGATCTGCGCTCGGCGAACGCACAGATCGAGTTTCTGTTGCGCAAGGCCCTGAAGGAGGCCGGGCGCCTGCCGGGGGACGCCGGTCCACTGCCCCGGCGCGGCCGACCGCCGAGCGACGGCGGCGGCGGCATGTAGCAGAACCGTGACAAACGGCTGCCACCTGCGCGGTCGTACGCCACGCCACCCCCTGCACACCCCGCGTATACACACGGCGTATACACCGTGTGTACGGTGCTCCCATGTCCATCGGTCACACCCTCCTGGGACTCCTGGAGTCCGGGCCCCGCCATGGTTACGACCTCAAGCGGGCCTTTGACGAGAAGTTCGGTCACGACCGGCCGCTGCACTACGGCCAGGTCTACTCGACGATGTCGCGACTGCTGAAGAACGGGCTCGTCGAGGTCGACGGGATCGAGGCGGGCGGCGGCCCGGAGCGGAAGCGCTACGCCATCACCAACGCCGGGATCACCGACGTGGAGCGGTGGCTCGCGACGCCGGAGAAGCCCGAGCCGTACCTCCAGTCGACCCTGTACACCAAGGTCGTCCTCGCGCTGCTCACCCAGCGCAACGCGGCCGAGATCCTCGACGCACAGCGCTCGGAGCACCTGCGCAGCATGCGCATCCTCACCGACCGCAAGCGCAAGGGTGATCTCGCCGACCAGCTCATCTGCGACCACGCGCTGTTCCACCTGGAGGCGGACCTGCGCTGGCTGGAGCTGACAGCCGCGCGTCTCGACAAGCTCCGTGAGGTGGTTTCCGAATGACGTTTCCCCCCGGCTCCCTGCTCGCCGCGCAGGACCTGCGCAAGGCGTACGGGCCGACCACCGCACTCGACGGCGCCGCGTTCTCCATCCACCCCGGTGAGGTCGTCGCCGTGATGGGCCCCTCCGGGTCCGGCAAGTCGACGCTGCTGCACTGCCTCGCAGGGATCGTGACGCCCGACTCCGGGTCGATCATGTACAACGGGCGCGAGCTGGCCACCATGAGCGACGCCCAGCGCAGTGCGCTGCGCCGGTCCGAGTTCGGGTTCGTTTTCCAGTTCGGGCAGCTGGTGCCCGAGCTGACCTGCGTGGAGAACGTGGCGCTGCCGCTCAGGCTGAACGGCACCTCCCGCAAGGAAGCCGAACGGGCCGCGCTCACCTGGATGGAGCGGCTCGATGTCGACGACCTGCGCAAGAAGCGGCCCGGCGAGGTCTCCGGCGGTCAGGGGCAGCGGGTGGCCGTGGCCCGGGCGCTGGTCACCAACCCGCGGGTGCTGTTCGCCGACGAGCCGACCGGCGCGCTCGACTCGCTCAACGGCGAGCGTGTGATGGAGCTGCTGACGGACGCGGCCCGCTCCACCAACGCGGCCGTCGTGCTCGTCACGCACGAGGCGCGGGTCGCCGCCTACTCCGACCGCGAGATCGTCGTACGGGACGGCAAGTCCCGGGACATGGAGCGCGTCGTATGAGACTGCGCCTGTGGTCCAGGGACCTGGGCATGGGGGCCAGGTTCGCCTTCGCCGGCGGTCGGGAGGGGTGGGCGCGGATGCTGCTCACCGCCGTCGGTGTGGGACTCGGCGTGGCACTGCTGCTGCTCACCACCGCGATCCCGAACGCACTGGCCGTCCGGCACGACCGGGAGGAGGCGCGCACGGACGTCACCTACAACAACGCGAAAATACCGAAGGCGGACAACACGCTGCTGGTCGCCGACGTTCCCACGACCTTCCGCGAGAAGAACGTGCGCGGGCGTGAGGTGCAGCCCGAGGGCCCCCGGACGCCGCTGCCGCCGGGAGTCGCGAAGTACCCCGGGGTGGGCGAGATGGTGGTCTCCCCCGCGCTGAAGCGGCTGCTGGAGTCGGACGACGGGAAGCTGCTGCGGGAGCGGCTGTCGGACCGGATCGTCGGCACCATCGGCGAGCCCGGCCTGATCGGCTCCCAGGAACTCGCCTTCTTCCGCGGCGTGGACAACCTCGCGCTCTCGGACGAGACCTACCGGATCGCCCGCATCGACCACTTCGGCGACATCGAGCGGACTGAGGAGCGGACGGACCCCGTCCTTCTCCTGCTCGTCCTCGTGGTGTTCGTGGTGCTGCTGATGCCGGTCGGCGTCTTCATCGCCGCGGCCGTGCGGTTCGGCGGCGAGCGGCGGGACCGGCGGCTCGCGGCCCTCAGGCTGGTGGGCTCGGACAGCCGGATGACCCGGCGGATCGCCGCGGGCGAGGCCCTCGCGGGCTCCGTGGTGGGCCTGGTCCTCGGCACGGTCTTCTTCCTGATCGGCCGGGAGGCCGCCGGCTCCATGGAGCTGGAGGACGTGAGCGTGTTCCCCAGCTATCTGAACCCCTCCCCCACGCTGGCCCTGCTGGTCGCGGTCGCGGTCCCGGCCGCCGCCGTGCTGGTCACCCTTTTCGCGCTGCGGGGCGTGGTGATCGAGCCGCTCGGCGTGGTGCGTACGGCGAAGCCCCCGCGCCGCCGGCTGTGGTGGCGGCTGCTGCTGCCGCTGGGCGGGCTCGGGCTGCTCTACCCGATGATCGGCAACGGCCGGGACAGCGGGGAGTTCAACGAATACCTGGTCACCGGTGGCGTCCTGCTGCTGCTCATCGGGGTGACCGCGCTGCTGCCGTGGGTCGTGGAGGCGGTCGTCGCCCGGCTCGACTCGGGCGGGGTCGCCTGGCAACTGGCCATCCGACGGCTTCAGTTGAGCAGCGGCACGGCCGCCCGCATGGTCAACGGCATCGCGGTCGCGGTGGCGGGCGCCATCGCGCTGCAGATGCTGTTCTCCGGGGTGGAGGGCCAGTACACCAAGCAGTCCACCAACGACCTCAACCGCGCCCAGATGCAGGTGTCCCTGCCGGACGGGACCCCGCTCGCCAAGGCTGCGGCCGCGTTCGAGGCGACCAAGGGGGTGGAGAAGGTCTTCGCCTTCGACGAGGGCTACCTCGGCGACCGGCGCAAGGACGCCGACGATTTCACCCCGGTCACCGTCGCCGACTGCGCGTCCCTGCGCGAGGTGGCTTCCCTGCCCTCGTGCGAGGAGGGTGACGCCTTCGCCGTGCCGTACGACGGGTACCAAGCGGAGACGCCCGATCTGGCGAAGCCCGGCACGACGCTGTGGTTCGACCCGGTCGATGGCGACGGCGGCGAGAAACCGGTCGCCTGGAAGGTGCCGGCGGACGTGAAGAAGGCGCGACCGATCGACGACCCGACCGGGATGAAACGCGGCGGCTTCCTGCTGACGCCGAGCGCGCTGCCCGCGGGGGCCGACCAGGGCGTCCGCGGCCAGATCTACCTCGGGCTCGACCAGGCGCTGGCGGACGCACCCGAGTACGTACGGAACACGTCCCAGCGGATCGGCCCGGCCACCGACCCGATGATGTGGTCGTCCAGCACGCGCGCGGAGTCCTTCGACAAGATCCGCACCGGCCTCTTCGTCGGCGCCGCCTGTGTGCTGGCGCTGATCGGCGCGAGTCTGCTGGTGTCGCAGCTGGAGCAGTTGCGCGAGCGCAAGAAGCTGCTGTCGTCGCTGGTCGCCTTCGGCACCCGGCGCCGCACGCTGAGTCTGTCGGTGCTGTGGCAGACGGCGATCCCCATCGGCCTCGGCCTGGCCCTGGCCTCGACGGTCGGTCTCACCCTGGGCGCGGTCCTGCTGCGGATGACCAACACCGCGGTGAGTGTGGACTGGGCGAGCGTGCTGTCGATGACCGGCATCGGCGCCACCGTCGTCCTGGTGGTGACCCTGCTCAGCCTGCCGCCGCTGCTGCGGCTGATGCGGCCGGAAGGCCTGCGCACCGAGTGAGCACCGAGTGAGCCGAGGGCCCCTCCCCCTGACGCCGGGAGGGGCCCTCGCCCGTTTCGCAAGGCCCGCTTCAGCGGCCCGTTCAGAAGCTGTACTCCTTCACCACGCGCCGTACCTGGGCGAAGAGCATGCCCACGTTCACCGACTTGCGGCACACGACCACGGCGACGACGTCCTGCTGATCGTTCATCCTCACGAACAGGTGGGTGAGGTTGTCGCTGTTGACGAGGATCTCCTGGAAGAAGTGGTTGTCGCTGGTGATCCCGCGACGCTCCTTGAACACGTCCTCGATCATCACGACCGTACGGCCCTGGAACAGGTCGAGGGTCGCGCCCGCCAGCAGGTCCAGCACCTCGGGCGGGTGGGTGTCGACGGTCTCGTACGACAGCAGCATGCCCGTGGACATGTCGACCAGGCCGGCGGCCACGCAGTCGGGGGCGTCGGCGCGCAGGGACTTGACCAGGCTCATCACCTGGTCGGAGAAACCGGTGGACATTCGCTTCGTCGCCATCCCTTCACACCCCCTCGGGGGCCCTCTGAGTGAGGATCGATCCGATCCGGTCGAGGGCCGGCTGGGTCGCCCGGTGCAGGCGCTCCACATCCAGTCCCTCGTCGCCGAGTACGACCATCAGCGCGGTGTTGCCGACGGCGTAGAAGGCGGCGCAGCCGTGGCTGCCGTAGGTCACCGTCCGGTGCAGGGCGCCGCGGTCGGTCGCCTCGGCGGTACGGCGGGCGAGCCCGAGTCCGGCCGCGGCGAGGGCGGCGAGGCCCTCCGGGTCGATGGAGTCGGCGGTGTCGGCCGCGATGAGCAGTCCGTCGGCGGCGGCGACCGCCGTGTCGGTGATTCCGGCCACCTGCTCGCGCAGGCCGCGCATTTCCAGCGCGAGGGCTTTGTGGTCCATGTACGCAACTCCCGTGGTTCTGTGTGCTGCAACTGGCATGCGTCACTTCGTGGTGGGGTTCCTGAGGCGGAAGAACTCCTTCCAGCCGGCCCCGCCCTTCGGCGGGTCCAGCGCTTCGCCGATGCCGCTGGCACCGGGTTGCCGCCGAGGCAGCGCGGCGGGGGCGGTGAGGGGCGGTTCGGGCCCCGGAGCCGGCGCGGGCGGCGGGGCCGGCTCGCGCGGACGTACGCCGTGGCCGTCGGCCGGCAGCCGCACCGGGATCGGCACGGGCGCCTCCGCGCACTCCAGGAACCCCTCGGTCAGCATCCGGGCGACCTCGACCGTGACGGTGTAGACCCCACGCCCGGTACGGAAGGCGAGGTCACGGGCGGTGCGGCGGCCGTCGGCGTGCGCGAGCAACTCGTTCTGCAGGGCGGTCAGCCGGGCTCCGACACAGGAGACCGACGCGGGCACGGGGCGTTCGCGGTCGGGGCGCACGGGGTACGGCAGGGCGGCGATCGCGGCGAGTTTGCGGGCCGTGTCCTGGAGCAGCCGGGTGGGTGTCTCGCCGACGGCGACCGGGGCGGCGGGCGGCTCGGCGCCGGGGACGGCCTCGCAGGCGTCGACGTGGCCCACGGCGACGGCGAACGCCGCGTCCCGCAGGGCCATCACGCACACCACCCGCAACTGGGCGGCTCCGGCGTACCCGTGGGCGATCAGCGCGGCGGCCGGCCAGGGCGACCCGCCGGACTCGCGGACCAACGCGCCCCACTGCTCGCCATCGACCCGGCCGGAACGCAGCAGCAGCGCCTCCGGGCGGGGTGCCCCGGGGGAGGCGACCGAGACGACCAGTCCGTCGCGCAGGTGGAAGCTGCCGCCGGGTGTCCCGGACACCCGCAGTTCGCCGGTGAAGCCGTCACGCCCGCACGCGGCGAGGTCGCGTGCCAGCAGCTCGTAGCCCGACATCACTCCCCTTGCCGGCTCGCACACACGCCTGATGCGTAGCGCTGAGGGGGGAAGGTGTATCAGTCCGGGCGCATATTCCAGCGGGGGATTTTCGGAGCCTTTCCTACCTGCCCCTACCTGCCCCCGTCTGACGGAAGTTGCCTTCCCGCGCGCCTCAATTCGTTGTGTTCGGCGCTGATTTGACCGAGCGGAAGAAGGGCTGCGGGATCAGTCGTCGCCGTCCACCACCCGCACCGGCAACGGCCGCAGTGCCTCGCGCAGGGCGGCAGCCAGTTCCCCGTACTCGGCGCCGCGGGCGGCCCCCGAGCGCATGGCGAGGGCGATACGGCGGGTCGGGGCGGGGTCGGCGAAGTAGCCGGTGAGGAGCTGGTCGCTGCGGGTCGTCTCCAGCTTGAGGGCGGTGCGCGGCAGCAGTGTGCAGCCGAGGCCGCCGGCGACGAGCTGGACCAGCGTGGACAGGCCGGCCGCGGTGGTGGTCACGGGAGCGTCCTCGCGGCCCGCCTCCCGGCAGATGTCGAGGGCCTGGTCACGCAGGCAGTGCCCCTCGTCGAGGAGCAGCAGGTTGAACTCCTTGAGCGCCTCGCGCGGGATGTCCTCCCGGCCGCCGAGCCAGTGGTCGAGGGGGGTGACGAGCACGAAGTCCTCGTCGAAGAGGGGCAGTTCGAGGACTCCGGGCACACCGAGGGGCACGGCGAGCAACAGCAGGTCCAGCCGCCCGGTGGTCAGGCCGTCGATCAGGCTGGCGGTCTGCTCCTCGTGCACCTGGAGGTCGAGCTGCGGATAGCGCTCGTGGACCAGGCGCAGGACGGTGGGCAGGAGATAGGGCGCCACCGTGGGGATGACGCCGAGCCGCAGGGCTCCGGTGAAGGGCGCCCGGACCGCCTCGGCCTCCTCCAGCAGGGCGCCGACCTCGGCCAGGACCGCCTTCGCCCGGACGGCGAGCCGCTCACCCGCCGGAGAGAGCAGCACCTTGCGCGTCGTACGCTCCAACAGGGTGACCCCTAGCACCTCCTCCAGCGCGGAGACGGCACCGGACAGGGCGGGCTGGCTCATGCCGATCGCGGCCGCCGCGTCCCGGAAGTGCAGGTGTTCGGCGACGGCGGCGAAGGCGCGCAGTTGCGCGAGACTGGGCTGACGCCTCTTGCCCACAGCGCTCTTGGCCACAGGGCCGACACTCACTGATAGCTCCATCCGATCAACTCGACCGAGTGTAGCTATTTCACTAATCAATGCACCCTGTGCCAACATCGACAACGTCCAACCCATGGGAAACACCCTTATTTAGGGGCGTTTCCTTCGCTGCAAGGAGAGCGTGTGCTCACTGTCGGTGACAAGTTCCCCGAGTTCGAACTGACCGCCTGCGTCTCGCTGGAGAAGGGCGCGGAGTTCGAGAAGATCGACCACAAGACCTACGAAGGCAAGTGGAAGGTGATCTTCGCCTGGCCCAAGGACTTCACCTTCGTGTGCCCGACCGAGATCGCCGCCTTCGGCAAGCTGAACGAGGAGTTCGCCGACCGCGACGCCCAGGTCCTCGGCTTCTCCGGTGACTCCGAGTTCGTCCACCACGCCTGGCGCAAGGACCACGACGACCTGCGTGACCTGCCGTTCCCGATGATGGCGGACTCCAAGCACGAGCTGATGCGCGACCTGGGCATCGAGGACGAGGACGGCTTCGCCAAGCGCGCGGTGTTCATCGTGGACCAGAACAACGAGATCCAGTTCTCCATGGTGACCGCCGGCTCCGTCGGCCGTAACCCCAAGGAGGTCCTGCGGGTCCTGGACGCCCTGCAGACCGACGAGCTGTGCCCGTGCAACTGGAGCAAGGGCGAGGACACCCTCGACCCCGTCAAGCTCCTGGCCGGGGAGTGATCTGACATGTCGCTGGATGCGCTGAAGTCCGCGATACCGGACTACGCCAAGGACCTGAAGCTCAACCTGGGCTCGGTCATCGGCAATTCGGACCTGCCGGCGCAGCAGCTGTGGGGCACGGTGCTGGCGACCGCCATCGCGTCGCGCTCGCCGATCGTGCTGCGCGAGCTGGAGCCGGAGGCGAAGGCGAACCTCACGCCGGAGGCGTACACCGCGGCGAAGTCCGCGGCCGCCGTCATGGCGATGAACAACGTCTTCTACCGCACCCGTCACCTGCTGTCGGACCACGAGTACGGCAACCTGCGCGCGGGCCTGCGGATGAACGTCATCGGCAACCCCGGGGTCGACAAGGTCGACTTCGAGTTGTGGTCGTTCGCCGTGTCCGCCATCAACGGCTGCGGCATGTGCCTCGACTCGCACGAGCAGGTGCTGCGCAAGGCGGGCCTCGACCGCGAGGTCGTCCAGGAGGCGTTCAAGATCGCCTCGGTGATCCAGGCGGTCGGTGTGACCCTGGACGCGGAGGCTGTCCTCTCCGAGTGACGCCGGTTCGGCTCAGGGCCCCGCTCACCCTTGGTGGGCGGGGCCTTCCGCGTTGGCGGCGTCCTCTTCCGCGGAGGCGTCCTCTTCCGCGGAGGCGTCCTCGGTACGCCCCGCCGGCACCGCCACCGGTGCCGCGTCCGCCGCCGTGTCGCCCGTCGGCTGCGGTGTCTGACGCAGCGCCGGCTCCCGCGAGTAGGCGTGCAGATAAGCCACGACCGTGTTGCTCACGGCCACCAGGGGTACGGCGACGATCGCGCCGCCGATGCCGGCCACCATGCCCCCCGCCGCGACCGAGAGGACCACCGCGAGCGGATGGACCCGCACCGCGCGGCCGAGGATGAACGGCTGGAGGATGTGGCCCTCGATCTGCTGCACCGCCAGCACGACCAGCAGCGTCATCACCGCGGTGAAGACGCCCTGCGTGACCAGCGCGACGACGACGGCCAGCGCGCCGGAGGCCACCGCGCCGACCAGCGGGATGAAGGAGAACAGGAAGATGAAGACGGCGAGCGGGACGGCCATGGGCACGTCGAGGAAGTAGATGCCGAGGCCGATGAAGATGGCGTCGATCAACGCCACTACGACCGTGCCGCGCACATACGCCGTGAGCGTCGCCCAGGCCCGCGGCCCCGCACCCGCCACGCCCGGCCGGGCCGCGGCGGGAACCAGCTTCAGCGTCCACTCCCAGATGCGCTTGCCGTCGTAGAGCAGGAAGAGCGTGGAGAAGAAGGACAGCAGGATGCCGGTGAGGGCCTCGACCACGACCGTGACACCCTCCAGGCCCGCCGAGGTGATCGAGTCGGTGTTGGCGCCGATCGCCTCGCGCAGGTTCTTGGCGATGCCGTTGATCTGCTTGTCGGTGACGTGGAAGGGGCTGTTGAGCAACCACCGGCGCAGGTCGTCGATGCCGTCCTGGACCTGGTCGGAGAGGTTGTCGATGTTCTCCATGACCTGCCAGGTCACGAACCAGCCCATCAGGCCGATGACGACGAACCCGAGGATCGCCGTCAGCGCGGTCGCGGGCCCCTGGGGGACGCCGACGCGCTTCAGCCGGGCGACGGTGGGTTCCAGCAGCGCGGTGAGCAACAGCGCGACGACGAAGGCCAGGACGACCAACTGCACGGCACTGATGACCTTCATCAGGACCCAGACGGTCCCGGCGAGCACCAGCAGTCGCCAGCCCGCCTCGGCGGCGACCCGGACGCCCCAGGGGACGGCCTGCGCGGGATCGGGGCGCGGACCGGGGGGCGGCACCTGCTCGGCGGGCGCGACGACGGCCTCAGGCGGTACCCGTGCCGGCTCTGCGGTGTCCTCCCGCTCGACCTCGGCGCGGAGCTCGTCGAGCCGCTCCCCCACTTCGGTCAGACCGGCGCCCAGCCGGCCGAGCCACCCTGGCACTCGCGACATGATCCGTCCTCTTCCCCCGTCTCTCCCCACCACTCCCCCTGGAGTCGTCGGTCACGGCCGTACGGACGGCCGCACAGGCGACCGTACAGGGCGAAAGCCCCTCCCCTGAGGACGGGGAGGGGCTCGGCGGGGTTGAGCGGCCGTGGCGGCCCGGCTCAGTAGGAGCCGTTGGCCTGCCAGTAGCCCCAGGCGTCGCAGGGGCTGCCGTACCGCTCGTTCATGTAGTTCAGGCCCCACTTGATCTGGGTGGCCGGGTTGGTGCGCCAGTCGGCACCGGCGGACGCCATCTTCCCGGCGGGGTAGGCCTGCACGAGACCGTAGGCGCCGGAGGTGGGGTTGACGGCCTGGTAGTTCCACGTGGACTCGTGGTTCACGATGTTGCTGAAGCACTGGAACTGGCCGGCGGGCACGATCTGTCGTGCGATGGCCTGGACCTCGGCGACGCTGTACGACGACTGCTGCGGGAAGCTGCCGACGTCCCGGTTCGAGTCGCGGGCGGCCGTGGTCTTCGTCTCTGCGCGCTCCTTGGCCTCCTCAGCAGCCTTCGCCTGGGCCTCGGCGGCCTCCTGGGCGGCTGCCTTCGCTGCCTTCGCTGCCTTCGCGGCCTTCTGCTTGGCCACCGCGTCCTTGGCAGCCTGCTTACGGGCCGCCTCCTCCGCCGACTTCTTGGCGGTGGTGTCCGCGGCGATGGCCTGGACGTCGGCCTGCTGCGTCAGGGAGGCGGTCTGCACCTCCGCCTGCTGGCCTACGGGTAAATCAGCGAGAAGCGTCGAGTCGCTCGCCGTCGCCTCGGCGTCGTTGCCGGGCTGGGCGGCGCCGCCCTGGGCAACTCCCACGACAGCGCCCACAGTGGTGACCGCCGTGGCCGAAGCCACGGCGAATCCCCGGGCCGATATTCGGCTCACTCGGATTCCTAACTGCTACGTCGTCAGGTGAAAAGATGACCGATCGGGGCCCGGGAGGGCTCAGTACCAGCTGTTGGCCTGCCAGAACGACCAGGCGTCGCACGGGCTGCCGTACCGGTCGTTCATGTAGTTCAGGCCCCACTTGATCTGGGTGGCCGGGTTGGTCTGCCAGTCGGCTCCCGCGGAGGCGTACTTGCCGGCGGGCAGGGCCTGGAAGAGGCCGTAGGCGCCGGAGGAGGCGTTGACCGCCTTGTAGTTCCAGCTGGACTCGTGGTCCACGATGTTGCTGAAGCACTGGAACTGGCCGCTGGGGACCATCTGCCGTGCCATCGCCTGGATCTGCGCGATGCTGTACGAGCCCTGGATGGGGAAGCTCGAGGAGCTGCGGCTGGCCGCGGCCTTCGCCTCGGCGCGCTCCTTGGCCGCCTTCTCGGCTGCCTCGGCCGCCTTCTCGGCGGCCTCCTTCTTCGCGATGGCGGTCTCGGCGGCCGCCTTGCGGGCCGCCTCCTCGGCATCCTTCTTGGCGCCCTCGTCGGCCGCGATGGCCTGGAAGTCGGCCTGCTGCGTCAGGGAGGCGGTCTGTACCTGGGCCTGCTGGCCCGCAGGTATGTCAGCGAGGAGCGTCGAGTCGCTTGCCGTCGTTTCGGCGTCGTTGTTCTGCACTGCGGTGCTGCCCGAGGCAACGCCGACGACACTTCCGACAGCGGTGACCGCCGTGGCCGAGGCCACTGCGAATCCCCGGACCGAGATCCGGCTCACACGGTTTCCTTCCAGCATCGCCCGCTTCGGTGACCCTGGCGGACGCAATCGTGCCCCTGGCGCTGGCCTCCCAACTGCGGGGTCACGGGAGGCTCGGACCCGGTGGGCAACTCCCGCGAGGGAGCGCCGCGTGGTGACTCGGGCGGCATACGACGGACGTATGGAGTTGAAGGTGGTGCTTCTGTGCTGCCGTACCGCTGGGGGTACAGGTGTGCCGTATGCGGGGCCTGACAGGAATGAGACTCTGCCGTAACCCGACGCCGGGTGGCAATTCCAAGTTGCGTGTGAAAGCTCACATCCTGTTTGACCCGGGGGATTCCTGGGATCCGCCGGACACAGAAGCGCCGCCCGGCTAGGCTCTTGGCCTTTTGCCGGGCGGCGCCAACTGACTGGTGGCTGCACCGCGTTGACCCGATGGGGTCAGATCTGCCCATCCTCCAGCATTTCCGTCACAAGGGCGGCGATCTGGGACCTCTCGGACCGCGTCAGGGTGACGTGGGCGAAGAGCGGATGCCCCTTCAGCTTCTCCACGACGGCGACGACACCGTCATATCGACCGACCCGCAGATTGTCCCTTTGCGCCACATCATGGGTCAGAACGACCCGCGAATTGGCGCCGATTCGGGACAGAACGGTCAACAGGACGTTCCGCTCCAGCGACTGCGCCTCGTCCACGATCACGAACGCGTCATGGAGGGACCGGCCGCGGATGTGAGTGAGCGGAAGCACCTCCAGCATCCCTCGCGAGGTGACCTCCTCGATGACCTCGCGGCTGGTGACCGCCGACAGCGTGTCGAAGACCGCCTGGGCCCAGGGGCTCATCTTCTCGGCCTCACTGCCGGGCAGATAGCCCAGTTCCTGCCCGCCGACCGCGTACAGCGGACGGAAGACCATCACCTTCTGGTGCTGGCGGCGCTCCAGGACCGCCTCCAGACCCGCGCACAGCGCCAGCGCCGACTTGCCGGTGCCGGCCCGGCCACCCATGGACACGATCCCGACGTCCGGGTCGAGCAGCAGATCGAGCGCGATGCGCTGCTCCGCGCTCCTGCCCTTGATGCCGAACGCCTCCCGGTCACCGCGCACCAGACGGACGTTGCCCTCGGGCGTGACCCGGCCGAGCGCCTTGCCGCGCTCCGACTGGATGGTCAGACCCGTGTGCACGGGGAGGTCGGAGACCTCGGGCACATACACATGGCCTTCCTCGAAGAGGACGTCCACCTGCTCGCCGGGCAGGGTCAGTTCGGACATTCCGGTCCAGCCGGAGGAGTCCGTGATGGCGAGCTCGGCGCGGTACTCCTCGGCGAGGAGACCCACGGACGACGCCTTGATCCTGAGCGGCAGGTCCTTCGACACGACAGTGACGTCGTACCCCTCGGCCTGCAGATTGCGGGCGACCGCCAGGATGCGGGAGTCGTTGTCCCCCAGGCGGTAGCCGCTGGGCAGCACGCTGGGGTCCGAGTGGTTGAGCTCGACACGGATCGTTCCGCCGAGGTCCCCGATCGGGATGGGGGCGTCGAGACGGCCGTACCTGACCCGGTAGTCGTCGAGCAGGCGCAGGGCCTGCCGGGCGAAGTAGCCGAGTTCGGGATGGTGCCGCTTGGCCTCCAATTCCGTGACCACGACGATGGGGAGCACGACCTCGTGCTCCTCGAAGCGGGTCAGGGCGTTCGGGTCGGCCAGCAGGACGCTGGTGTCGAGAACATAGGTGCGCCGGTCTGACTTGTGGCGCTTTGCGCTGGTCACCACGGAAGGACGTACCCCCTCGGATGAGGTCGGGGAGCGACGGAGTGGAGCTGGACCGGTCGACGGCACCGATGCACGGGCCGAGAACCGGCCCTCCGCCTTGTCGTCCGTGCGGTGACCGCACGATCGGGCTGGTGCAAAGGACCTCCCGGGCGGACGGCCCCGTGCCGTCCGCTGAGATCCGACACCCGTGGTTCGGGTGTCGACCTGCTTGCCTTATGCCCTCGAAAATGCGCCGCCATGCCACGGCATATGACGGCGAGCCGGTGAACTCCGCGTTAAGGGGGGTACGCCATCCGGGTGAAAGGGTGTCCGTCAGCCGCCGTACCGGCGGTGGCGCGCCGCGTAGTCGCGCATCGCGCGCAGGAAGTCGACCTTGCGGAAGGCCGGCCAGAACACGTCACAGAAGTAGTACTCGGAGTGGGCCGTCTGCCAGAGCATGAAACCGGACAGCCGCTGCTCGCCGCTGGTGCGGATCACCAGGTCGGGGTCGGGCTGGTCGCCGGTGTAGAGGTGACGGCCGATCATGTCGATGTCGACGGAGTCGGCGAGGTCCTCCATGGAGACGCCCTTCTCCCGGGCGTCGAGGAGCATCGAGCGGACGGCGTCGGCGATCTCCTGGCGGCCGCCGTAGCCGATGGCGACGTTGACCAGTATCCCGTCGATGTGGGCGGTGGCCTCCTCGGCCTCCTTCAGCGCCGTCTGCATCTGCGAGGGCAACAGGTCGGGCGTGCCGACGTGGTGGACGCGCCAGCGGCCGTCGGCGGCGAGGGTGCGGACGACGTCCTCGATGATGCCGAGGAGCGGGACCAGCTCTTCCTTGGCGCGGTCGAAGTTGTCCGTCGACAGCAGCCACAGGGTGACGACCTCGACGTCCGTCTCGCTGCACCAGCCGAGGAACTCCTCGATCTTCTCGGCGCCGGCCCGGTGGCCGTGGACGGTGGTCGAACCCGCGGCCTTCGCCCAGCGGCGGTTGCCGTCCATGATGACGCCGATGTGCTTGGGCACCTGAGCGTGGTCCAGGTGGCCTTCCACCCGGCGTGCGTACAGCCTGACCAGCAGGCCGCGCAGCTTGTCGCGCAGGTTCACGTGATTGTCAGCCCCTCCGTACGGTGGCGGTCCCCGCGTGGGGAAGGGTACCGGGGGTTGCGGTGGGCGTGCCTTTTGGGGTGCGGCGCTCTCGGTGGGCGTGGCGCCCCGCGTCCCTTTGCGGCGTGTTCCCCGAACCCCTCCCGTAATGCCCCCTGGGACAAAAAACGGGCCGGTCCGTGGGGGGGAGACGGACCGGCCCGAGGGGGGGACTCCACCATAACCCTTCGTGAGGGATGCCGCGTGCATCGGCATGCCGCAACTACTCTCCGGAGTCGGGCCGCGACGCGTGAAGGGGGCGGATCGGGGGGTTCCGGACCGCTTTGAGGGCTGTTCATGGCCGAAAGAAAGCGGATTCTCGGGGCATTCCGGCGGGATGTGGAGAAGTTTCGCAGGTTCGGCGAACCTTGCGTGTCGGCGCCGGATCCGTCCCCCGTCCCCCCGACGGGGGAACGCGGCGTGAACGGCCGCTTGACGGCCACAGCACCGCGCAGCCCCCTCCTCTGCGCGGTACCGCCCGCGCAGCTTTGCTGGCGCGAATTACCTTGGTCTGAACTTACGCGAGAAGGGGTCGCAGAAGCGAGCCATGGGCGATAACGATGTGGACACCGCGTGTAGGACATGTTCTGACCTAGTTCGGTCCTAGCGTCGCCCCCATGACGGTGAGCATCACGTGGGCCGAGGCGAGCACTCGGCGTATCGAGCGACAGTTCCTGGCCAGTCCTGTGAGCGCCGGTACGCCGACGGCAGTGGCCGACGTCGTGGCCGCGATGCTGGGGGCGCACGCGCAGGTGTTGTCGGCGGCCGAGGTGTCGGTGGGCGTGCGGGCGGAGGGGGTGACCCGAGCGGACGTACGGGCGGCGCTGGCGGACGACGGCACGCTGGTGAAGACGTACGGACCGCGCGGAACCCTGCATCTGCTCGCCTCCCGGGAACTGGGGCTCTTCAGCGGCGCGTTGACCGCCGTGCCGACCGGGGCGGGTCCCTTGGCGCCCGATGTGCGGCTCACCGAGGAGCAGTCCGCGCAGGTGGTGGCGGCGATCGGTGACGCGCTGGAGGGCCGCTGTCTGACGCTGGACGAGTTGGGCGAGGAGGTCGTCACCCGCACCGGGCCCTGGGCGGGCGACCGGGTGATGCCGGCCTTCCAGGACCTGTGGCCCCGCTGGCGCCAGGTCATGCACCGGGCCGGGCAGGCGGGAGCGCTGTGCTTCGGCCCGAACCGCGGCCGCAAGGTGACGTACACCCGCCCGCCCCGCTTCACCCCGGTGCCCCAGGAGGAAGCACTGCGTCTGCTCGTACGCCGCTATCTGCACGCCTACGGCCCCGCGACGCCCCGGCACTTCGCCAAGTGGCTCGCGGCTCCCGGTGGTTGGGCCGCCCGGCTGTTCACCGGGCTCGCGGAGGCCGGCGAGATCGAGGAGGTCCTGTTCGAGGGCACGCCGGCCTGGGTGACGGCGGGCGACACGGACTTCCCCGGCGGTCCCGTACGAGGAGTCCGGCTGCTCCCCTACTTCGACGCGTACGTCATCGCCGCCCAGCCCCGCGAACTGCTGTTCCCCGGCGCCGCGTACCAGCGTGCGCTGGCCCGCGGTCAGGCCGGGAACTTCCCCGTCCTCCTCGTCGACGGCGTGGTGGCTGGTGTCTGGCACCACCGCCGCCAGGGCCGTCGCACGACCGTCACGGTGGAGCCGCTGGGGCGGCTGACGGCGCGGCAGGAACGGGAGCTGGGCGAATGGGTCATGCGGGTGGGCCAGGTGCTGGAGGCTCGGGCGGAGCTGGTGGTGGGGCAGGTGAGGGTGGGGGCGCATGCCTGAGGGGCGTGGGCAGTGGTGGCGCTGGGGCGGCACGGGTGAGCACCGGGGCTCAATGGTGCCGCCCCAGCGGCACGGGTGAGCACCGGGGCGTCGTCGTCGCGGTCAGTCCTTCGACTTGCGGGCATCGAAGAGGTGGCGGGTGCTGTGGGCGACGAAGGGGCCCTCGGACTCGATGCGCTCGTGCAGGGCGCGCAGCTGGGGCTCGTAGGACTCGACGGTGAAGCCGGGGACCATCCAGATCACCTTGCGCAGGAAGTGGACGACTGCGCCGATGTCGTGGAACTCCACCCGCAGGCGCTCGGCACGCAGGTCGACCACCTCGAGGCCCGCGGCCTCGGCACCGGCGCGTTCGTGGTCGGGGTGGCGGGCGGAGCTCGTCGCCTCCGGTTGCGGACCGAGGAAGTGTTCGACGAGTTCGAAGACGCTCCTCGGCCCCACGTGCTGGGCGAAGTAGCTGCCGCCGGGCCGCAGGACCCGGGCGATCTCGTCCCAGTGGGCGCTCACGGGATGGCGGCTGGAGACCAGGTCGAAGGCGCCGTCCGCGAAGGGCAGGGGCGCGTCCTCGGGCACGGCGACGACCGCGATACCGCGCGGTCGCAGCAGCGCCGTGGCCTTGGCGACGTTCGGCGGCCAGCTCTCCGTCGCGACGGTGAGTGCGGGCGCCTGCGCGACCCGGCCGAGGGCGAAGTCCAGGACCTCCCCTCCCCCGGTCTGCACGTCCAGCGCGGCGGTCGCGGCGGCCAGCCGCTCGGCCAGCGACACCGCGTACCCCCAGGAGGGCCGCGCTTCGGTGGCCCGCCCCTCGAACCAGGAGAAGTCCCAGCCCTCGGTGGGCACGGCGGCGCCCTCGGCGACGAGGTCCTCGAACGTACGGCGGTGTCGGGTGGTCATCGAGGTGATCGTCGCAGACCGTTGTCAGTGGCCGCTGCTAATTTTTCGCGGCATGACGGAGAGCGAGCTTTCAGGCATGCCCTACGCGGGCGGCGAGAAGGAAACCCTGCACGCGAGCCTCGACCGGTTGCGCGACGCGGTGCTGTGGAAGCTGGAGGGGCTCGACGACGAACAGCTCCGCCGGCCGATGACACCGTCCGGCACGAGCCTGCTCGGCCTGGTGAAGCACCTGGCGTCCGTGGAGTACGGCTGGTTCGTGGAAAGCTTCGGCCGCGAGGTCGAACCGTTCTGGTTCGACCCGTACAAGGGCGAGGACATGAGCGCGGGCGAGGGCGAGACGACGGAGCAGATCGTCGCCTTCTACGGCCGCGCCCGCGCCGCCGCCGACCGCACCATCACCGAGCTGCCCCTGGACGCGGTCGGCCACCCGTCGTGGCGGGACCACTCCGTCACGCTGCGCTGGGTCCTCGTCGACCTGATCGAGGAGACGGCGAGACACGCGGGGCACATGGATGTGGTGCGGGAGCTGATGGACGGGGCCACGGGGGACCACCGGCGGGACTGAAGGGCACCGCCCGCCGCATGACGGCGTGACGGTGCCTGGTACGGGCCGTCAGGGGGCCGCGTCGGCCGCATGGCGGCCGACGACGGTGCCTGTGCCGAGGTCAGGGCACCAGCGGGCGTACCTCTTCCGCGACGAACCGGACGAAGGCCTCGGGGTCGGGCTCGTCCGCCGTCGGCTGGAGGATGACGGAGTCCGCACCCGCGTCGGCGAGACGCTGGACGGCTTTCGCCACGGCGCCGGCGTCTCCGGCGACGGCCGCTTCGGGGACGTCGGTGAGGCCCTCGGCGGCGAGTTCGGCGGCCATGCGGGCCGACGCGTGCGGCCCGGTCACGGCCAGGAGATAGACGACGACCTGGTGCGGGTCGGTACGCCCCGCCGCCTTCCGCCCCTCCTCGATGAGCCCGCGCGCCGTGCGCAGCCGCTCCGGTGAGGTGCCTGCGGTCAGGAGCGTGCCGTCGGCCGCCTCGCCGGACAGCCGCAGCGTGCGCGGGCCGGTCGCACCGGCGAGGACGGGCACGGGTCCGGCCGGCGGCCAGTCGAGGGCGACGTCGTCCAGCTTCACGTACCGCCCCTCGGTGGTGACCCGCTCCCCGCTCAGCAGGGCCCGCAGCGAGGTCAGGTGCTCGCGCAGGAGGGTCAGCGGGGAGGCGGCCCGCGCGCCGACCTGGCCCATCCAGTCCTGGACGCCGTGGCCGACGGTGAGGGTCGCGCGGCCGGGGAACATGCGGTGCAGGGCGGCGGTCTCCATCGCGGTGACGGCGACGTTGCGCAGCGGCACGGGCAGCAGGCCGACACCGACGTGCAGCCGCTCGGTCCAGGCGAGCGCGGCCGCAGCGGTGGAGATCCCGCCCTCCAGGAAGCAGTCCTCCCACAGCCAGAGCTGTTCGAGTCCGCTCTCGTCGGCGAGACGGGCGACGGCCCGCAGTCGCTCGGGGGGCAGTTGGGGACGGAACACAGCGCCGAGTTCGGTCATGGTCACTTCCTATCCACGGCGCACCCGATCCACAACTGTTTTGTACGTCAGCCGGTTTGATCAGCTGGATTGATCAGCCGGATTGATCGCCCGCGCCGACCGCACCCGGCGGCCGCTCGTAGCGCAGGAGGACGACACCGTTGCCGAAGATCCGGCTCTCCGCGAGCCGCAGCGCCGTGTAGGTCGACGCGTGGGGGAAGAGGCGTGTGCCGTCGCCGACGAGGACGGGGTGCACGTACACCCGGAACTGGTCGACCAGGTCGTGACGCAGGAACGTGGCGGCCAGCTCCGCCCCGCCGAGCGCCAGGTCGCCGCCCGCCTGCTCCTTCAGCCGCATGACCTCCTCCGGGACGACGTCCCGCACGATCGTGGTGTTCCAGTCGGCGTGCTGGAGCGTCCGCGAGTACACGAACTTCGGCTTCTCCCGCCAGATCCCGGCGAATTCCGCCTCGATGGCGGAGACGTCGGGGGCCTGGTCGGCGGTGGGCCAGTAGTCGGCCATCAGCTGATGGGTGACACGGCCGCTGAGAAACGCACCGAACGGGCGGAGGGTGTCGTTCATGTGCTGGTGCAGTTCGTTGTCGACGCGGTGCCAGCTGATGTCGCGGCCGGGGCCTTCGATGAAGCCGTCCAGGGAGACCGACATCATCAGGATGATGTTCGCCATGCCGTGCAAGGTAGCCGTGGCGGGTGCGAGGAGTGCTGTTGCCACGCCTGGTCGCGGGGATAGGTTCGGTTCCGGCTGGGGACGGTGGACGGTGGACGGTCGACTGCGGCGGGGGTTGGGGGTGACCGGTGTGAGGCGCCGGTGGCGGGACGGACGGGGAACGCTGGTGGTCCTGAGCGAGGACGGGGGCGGAGACGGGGGCGTTGACGGAGACGGGGGCGGGTCCTCCGGGTCCGGTGTCGGAGAGCGCCCGTCGATCCCACTGGAGATCGCGGCGTCCTACCGTGCCCGCACACGCGGTCTGTTGGGCCGGGACTCCGTCGACGGGGCGATGCTGCTCTCCCCCGCCAACAGCGTCCACACCTTCCGCATGCGCGTCCCCATCGACGTCGCCTACCTCGACCGCGACCTCAAGGTCATCGCCGTCCGCACCATGCGCCCCGGCCGCCTCGGCCTGCCCCGCCCCCGGGCCCGGCATGTGCTGGAGGCGGAGGCCGGGGTGATGGCGGGGTGGGGGGTGCGGGTCGGGGTGCGGGTGGCGGTCACCGTCGCTCCCGGCTGCTGACGGGCTTTCAGTGCGGTGTGTCAGCTCGTCCACTTGAGGTATGCGTACTCATGCGCGGCCACATCGAACGGAGTTCAGTGCCGCCGCCCCGTCGCCTTCGGTCGGCTTCTGCCACACCCCGTGAGGGGACCGCTCCGGAGTGTCGGTGGCCGTGGTTTCACGCTGCTCGGGTCGTTCAGGTCATCGGCGATTCGGCCTGGGCGGCTTCCGTGCGTTGCTTCGGCCGGCTCACGCCAAGACGCCCGGCGCGCGGGTTGACCCGCAGTTCCCGCGCAGCGGACGTCCGGAGCCTACGGGCCTGGCTCGGGTGGAGTGTCGGCGTTCATCGTGCCTCCTCCCCTGCTGACGGGCGGTGGCAGGCGCAGCCGCAGCGGCGCACCAGCAACAGTCCACCGCCGTACGGCAGCGGAATGTCCCTCAGCCTGCGGCACGCCCCGTGTACGTCCTCGTACCCGGGTTGACGGGCCAGCGTGCACTCCGGCGACAGCTCCCGCGTGTCCGCCGCCGTGCCGGGCCGCGCGCTCACCGCTCGTCCCTGGCTCGGCGGGACTGCGGCAGGACGGTGAGCACGTCCGGCAGCGGCGGGTAGTGCACGGCGCACGCCCGGCACGCGTACACGACGAACCCCGGCCCGGAGTTCTCGTGCACCACGCTGACCACAACCGGAGTCTCGGTGGTCACCTGGCAGGGCACGCACATCCGCACCGGCGGGCGAGGCGCCTTGTCCTCCTTGCCCATCACGCGACCCTCTCCGCGCCGATCACATGCCGGTCGAGGTCCACGCCGAAGTCCGCCGCGAGGACCAGGGCCACACGGCGCCGCGTCTGCCGAGTCCACTCCTGTTCCCGTTCCCGGTGGGCCCGCTCCGCCGCGAGTACGTAGGGGCGGACTGACGCCGTCGCCCGGCCGTCGAGCAGCACGGGCAGCCCGTACGGGGAACGTGTGCGGGCAGCCGTACGGCAACCGGACGGGGTGTCTCCGGCTCGTGCGCGAAGGTCGCGACACTTGGTACGTCTTGGTACGTCCTTTCACGTGATAGGTCGTCCTATGCTGACCTGAGCTGACCTTTTACGCTCCGGGGCATGATAGAGATCGACCGGGAGAGCATCACCCCGATGTACGTGCAGCTCGCGTCCGCCCTGCGCGAGCGCATCCGACGCGGCGAGATCCCGGTTGGCCGACGCATCCCTTCTCACCACGAGCTGGAGCAGGAGACGGGCGGGGCGGTCAGCCGCCGAACCATCAAGTCAGCCATCGAGGCGCTGCAAGCCGAGGGAATCGTTCAAGGAGTCCAGGGCAAGGGCGTGTTCGTCATCGCCATGCCCGCCGACACATCCGAGGGCGACGAGGCCAACGACTGACGAGCAGGTCGCTGTCTCACGATGCCGGTGATCCACCTCCCCGCCCGCACCGGCCGTCATGCCCTCATACTGGACACCGGGAGGACCCATGACTCGGCAGACCCTGTACCGGCGGCTGCGGGACCGCCGCGATCGCATCACTCCGCCGCCGGGGTTCGCCTGGCCCGAGATCAGTGACGGACAGCTCGTGATGATGACGAGCCCGCGCCCTCGCCGGTTTCCCGTCAGTTGGACGCACAGCTTCCGGAGGGCTTCCTCGCGTTCGAGGCCACCGACACGGATGACGAGAATCTGGGCAAGCTGCGCGTCCCGGACATCCTTGTCTGTTCCAGCGACGCGATGCAGACCGACGACCCGCTCGACCCTCACGAGATCATCCTCGCGATCGAGATCGTCTCGCCCTCGAACCCCGAGAACGACTACGAGCACAAGACCCGCGACTACCCCGCCATGGGCATCCCCCACTACCTGATCGTCGACCCCCGCGACGGAACATGGACCTACCAGTGGGGGATCGGCCTGGCCGAGGGCCGGCCCGCGTACGAGAACCGGCTGCACCTCCCGTACGCCAAGCCGGTCACCGTCGCCACCGACCTCGGCACCTGGACGATCGACACGACCGGCCTGCCCCGCTACAGCGCGAAGGACATGGGTCTTGATTCCGGGTCTCAGGAGCCCCAGCAGCGGTAGCGGCGCAGTGCTACCAGCCGGGCGCAGCCTGCACCGTACCCGAGGAGACGAGCTCGGGGCGGAGTGTGTGGTGAATCCGGCAGGGCAGCGGTGTCAGGACAGCGCGTCAGCGATTCAGGTCCATGACCCCGACTCCGAGCCTGTCGTAGGCATCGGGTGCGACAGTCGCCACCAGTGCACCTTCGGGCAGCATCGCGTTCGGTCGCGCCGCGTGTACGGCTGCCGCAACCCCGAAGGGGACGTTGTCGCGGGACAGTTCGGCCACGGTCACGGCCATGGCGTAGTCGTCATCGAGCAGACGGAGAACGTCCAGCAGCACACCCGCATGCGCGACGACACCTGGGCGCTCGCGCTCGGTCTCCAGGAGGCACAGGACGGGCGCCCACAAACGGACGTCGTCGCTGGCCGCCGCGGCATGGATCAGACCGGAGACCTGCTTGTTGCCGCCCATGGCCAGGAGCGTGGGCGTGTCGAGGACGTAGTGTTCGGTCAGGTTCAACGCGACGACTCCACGTCTGCGAGCGCGGCCCGGTGAGCCGCGGTGGCCTCGCGCATCTTGCGCCGCATCTCTGCCGACTCCTCGTCCGTCACATAGTGGCCGAACCTCTCGGCGAGCAGCGCGCGGGTGCGAGCGGCCCGCTCCTTGATCTGCTCGGGAGTCAGCGTCTGAGCGGCTATCTCCCGCATCAGGGACCGGACACTGATCCCACGTGCCTCCGCCACGGCGGCAAGCTGGTCACGGACTTCGGCGGGCACGCGGATCATGACGTCAGACATGACGCGAGTATACGTGACGTATACGCCGATCTCCCTAGGCCGAGAGGCCCGCCCGGGGAAGGCATCACGACCGCCGAGCCCCTCGCCCGCCGAGGCCGGCTGGTCCTGTGCGGACCGCTCAGCTCGCCGAGCGCGGGAAGGTGACCTCGACCCGTCGGTTCTTCTTCCGTCCCTCCTCCGTGGCGTTCGAGGAGATCGGATATTGCTCGCCGTAGCCGCGCACGTCGAACGTGACGTTCGGGTCGTTCAGCTCGCCGTCCAGGACGGCCTGTACGGCGTTGGCGCGCTGGCGGGAGAGCACGTCGCCGTGGGCGGAGGATCCGAGGTTGTCGGTGAAGCCGAAGACGCGGATCTTGGTGGCGTTCTGGGTCTTGATCTCCTGCGCGATGGCGACGATCCGCGCCTTGGAGTCGGCGCTCAGTTTCGCGCTGTCCTTGCTGAAGAGGACCTCTGCCTGGAGCGCGAACTTGACGTCGGCGTTGGTGTCCTCCCTGCGCTCGTCACCGCTCTGGTCCTCCACGACGGACTTAATGTCCAGCACCTTGGCGGAGGCGAGGGTGGCGCCTTCGGGGAGTTTGAGGTCGGGGTCGTTGGGGTCGACCTGGACGGGGGCTGAGGCGGTGGGCTCGGTGCCTGGGGGGACGCTGGGGGAGTCGTCGGCTTGGGCTGTGGGGGTTTGGGTGGTGAGGATGAGGGTGGCTGCGACAAGGAGTGGGATCCCTGTTTTGCGGGTGAGCTTCATGGTTGGCCTCACCCGGAGATCGTGATGGGGGTGGTGGCGAAGCCGGGCAGCTGGAAGCCGACCTCTGAGGTGCCGTCCGGCGGTGACGGGAACTGCATGAACACCTGAATGGACTCCCCCGCCTTCAGCGCCGGCAGGCCGGTAGTGGTGAGCGGGCGGCCGTCTGTGTCACGCAGGACGTAGTAGCGCTTCTTCCCCTTGGAGTCCACGAGCGTGGCGCCGCCAAGTGAGCTGCCGTTTCTGATGATCTCGGTCTCATTGCCGCTCAGGTTGGACGGAATGACGGTCGTTTTGGCGCCGTCGTTCTTCAGCGTCCCGTTCACTGTGACGAATCCGCCCGAGTCCCGCTGAGCGGAGGTGATTTGTAGGAGCAAGCCGCTGGGACCCTTCAACTCGGCCAACGGCTGTTCGTCCTGACCCTCCTGAGCACTCGGTTTCGATCCACCGTCCTTCGAGGCGGACGCGGACTTCTCCGGCTTCTTGTCGTCTTCACCGCCCCCGCTGCAGCCGGCCACCCCGAGGGCCAGTCCGGCCGCGACGGTCAGCACGACCATCCCCCTGCGGGCCTTCGCAGTGAACCGAATGCTCATCGCTCTGCTTCCTTCTCCACTCGTCGTTCGCTTGTCAGTCGTCAGCCAGATGGACGTCGAAGAGGTCCTCGGGCTTCGGCAGACTTTTACTGTCGTGCGGGTCCGGGTTCCATTCCACGCCGCCCTCGCAGGTGAGCCGGGGCAATACGTCGTCTCCGGCATCCTCGCCTGGGGGCTTGGGATCACAGAGACGCTCGATCACGGCCGTGGCCTTCGCCTCCGCGTACATGCCCTCCGTGCCGGGCACGATGGTGTCACCGACGGGCTTGTTGGTCTTGACTGTGACCTTGTAGCCGAGCAGCCCCTCGGGATCGCATGTCGCATGGGCACCATTCAGCTCCGCCAACTGATAAGCGCGGGGGCAGGAATCCGTATAGGAGTCCAGCTTGCCGTCGAAGATCTCCTGCCACTTGGCCGGGTCGAGCAGGTCCTTCACCCACTGCCTCGCGAGTTGGTCGCGGGTGTCCTGGGCCGCCGCGAGAGCTGCCGCATCGGCTGCTGTCTGGGCCCCGTTCCGAGTCACCGCACCCTGGCCGACCGCGAGATAAGCGAACGCAAGAAAGAGCAGGCCCGCCACCACCGCGATGTAGATGGGGAAGGCCTGCCCGGAGTCGCCGCTCGAGCGCGGACGCATCAGGTGATTTCGGCGATCTTCGCCTTGATCTTGTCGAGGATCGTCTGACCGATGTCCGTACCCGTGATCGCCAGAACGATCGCCACGACCACCGCGATGATGCCCAGATACTCGACCGCCGTCTGCCCCGAGTCGTCGGCCCGCCGCCGAACCGCCTCGACCGTCGTGTTCTTCCAACCGTTCACGCGCACCTTGGCCGCGACGGCCGTCTTCAGCATCAGGTCGCTCATGGTGTTCCCTTCCGGGGGTCGCCTTACCGGGACCGTAAGCCGAAGATCCCCGCTTGCCCCAGGGCCCCAGGACCCAATCCCGGGCCCAGGCGGGGCCCATCACCGCTCCCCCCGCCACTTCGCCGTCGCCTCCGTGCGGTTCGTGCTGTGGAGCTTGGCGAAGATGCGGTTGATGTGGTTCTTGACGGTCTTCTCGCTGATGAAGCAGGTGGCGGCGATCTGTTGGTTGGTCATGCCGGATGCGATGAGGTCCATGATCTCCGCCTCCCTCGCGCTGAGTCGGAACGTCGACCGTGCCGATGACGACTGTCCCACAGATGATTGCAGTTGCGAAAGCTCTTTCGCGAAAGTCGGTGATAGAGCGGGAGTAGAGACATCATCATCGTGTGCACTCGCACTGCTCTGTAGGTGCGCCAGTAGCGCCGCCGCCGCCGTCGGTGTGAAGTGCGGCCGGCCCCGCCTGATGTCCCGTACCGCGGCGACCAGCTCGTCCACGGTGAACTCGCCGTGGACCAGATAGCCACCCGCGCCCCTTCGCAACGCCTCCTGGACGATCTCCGACTCGCGGCTGTACGTGAGCATCATGGCCGGGGCGAGACGGACCAGGTGGGGAAGCGCCTCGATGCCGTCGACGCCGGGCATGCGGACGTCCAGGAGGATCACGTCGGGGGCGTGGAGGCGCGCCGCCTCGTACGCCTCGCGGCCGTCCGCGGCCTCCGCCACGACCGTGATGTCCTCGCGGCCGGAGAGGAGCGCCGTCAGGCCCGCGCGGACCACGGGGTTGTCGTCGGCGACGACCACCCGCAGCAGTGCGGGCGGCGGGAAGTCCTCGAAGGGGCTCGGTGGGGGTGGCTGAGGCATCGCGCGGCCTCCTCTCGTCTCGTCCGTTCCCGTCGGTCGTTCCTGTCAGTTCATACGTGGGCGGCGGCCCCGGACGTCAGTGTCGCCAGCGGGAGTTCCAGGCGGACCTCCGTGCCCGTGGGGTGCGTACCGCGTCCGATGCGGAGGCCGGCGCCCACCGAGGCGGCCCGTTCGACCATGCCCACCAGGCCGAAGTGGCCGGTGCGGCGGAGTTGTTCGAGGCTGGTGTCGGGGGGCAGACCGCGGCCGTCGTCGTACACCGTCACCCGCAGGCAGTCGTCGTGGACGCCCGCCTCCACCTCGACCCGGGACGGGGACGCGTGGCGGTGGGCGTTGTCCAGGGCCTCCGCGGTGATGGTGAGCAGGTGGCGGGCCACCGCCGACGGAACGCGCGGGACGGGCCCCGAGCCCGTGGGACGGTACGTCGCAGGAACACCCGTGCGTGTGCTGAAGTCCGCCGTACGCGCGGACAGTTCCGTCAGTAAGTCCGTACCCGGACTCGTATCGGGCTCGCTGCGCAGGTCCGCCAGGAGTTCGCGGGACTCGGCGGCCGCGCGGCGGGCGCAGCGGGCGACGAGTTCGGCCTGTTGCCTGATCAGGGCAGGGTCCGGGCGGTCGGCGCCCGCCGAGCCGGCGAGGCCGTCCGCGGCCAGGGCCACGCCGTGCAGGGTCTTGGCGACCGAGTCATGCATCTCGCGGGCGAGGCGGGCGCGTTCGGCGTCGACCGCCTCCGTCGCCGCGAGGCGGGCGCGGACCTCGGTCAGGGCCTGGGTGGCGGTGCCGAAGCGGAGCATCAGGCCGCGCAGGCTGGAGCCCACCGCGCCGGTGATGACGCAGAAGCCGGGCAGGAGGAGGGTTTCGGCGGGGGTGGAGTCCAGGCCCTTCGTGGTCGTGCAGACGAGCAGGAGTATCAACGACTGGAGGGAGGCGAAGCAGGCCGCTCCGCGCCAGCTGTAGACGATGCCTGCGAGGAGGGGGGTGCACACGCTGACGTAGGCGAGGGTGGTGTCCGGGCCCGCGGAGATGAGCAGGAGCGAGCCGAAGAGGGTGTCCGCGGCGAGGAGGGCGGGGTGGCGCAGGAGGAGGGGGCCGAAGCGTTCCCAGTCGCGGAAGAGGACGTAGGAGCCCATGAAGGTGAGGACCACGGCGGTGGCCACGAGGCGGGTGGGGACGCCCGGCGCCGCGTTGAGGAGGGCGGCGGGGGCGGCCAGGGCGATCATGGCCAGGCGGAAACCGAAGACCTGGCGGCACATGGCCTGAAGGGCGTTGACCTGGAGGGGCATGGCGGGTGGAGGTGGTACCTGGTCCTGTGGAGCACCGTCGTCGGCGGGAGCGGCAGTGCCACTGGCAGTGGCGGCGGTGCCAGTGGCGGCGGTGCCAGTGGCGGCGGCAGTCGTGCCAGTGGCAGCGGCAACCGCCAGGGTGCCCTTGGCCGACGCCGACCGCCCCTCCAGCACCCACCCCGCCGACAGCTCCGGCAGCTTCCGCAGCCCCGCAAGGCCCGACAGCTCCGGCGACCCCGGCAACCCCGGTGCCTCCGGCGACCCCGCCCGATCCCTCGTCGTCGTCATCCCTCGCCCTCCCCTACTCACCCGTGAGCGTGCCGAAGTCCGTACCGGAGCCCAGGAGCAGGCCCGCGCCGAGCAGGAGCATCGTGGCCGGGACCATGAAAGTGGTGATCATCATGGTGGCCTTGGGAACCGCGCGGGCGGCCTTGCGGCGGGCGTTCTGCGCGTCCGTGCGGCGCATGTCCTTGGCGATGGAGACGAGCGTGTCGACGATCGGCGCGCCCAGTTCCTCGCCCTGCTGGAGTGCCGTGACGAACATGGCGACCTGCTCGGAGTCATTGCGGCGGCGCAGTTCCGCGAAGGCCTCGCGGCGGCTCACGCCGAGGTCCATCTGACGGAGCGTGATGCGGAGCTCGTCCGCCCACGGGCCCTCGTAGCGCGACGCCACCCGGTCGAGTGCCTGGCGGAAGCCGAGGCCCGCGCTGACGACCACCGCGAGGACGTCGAGGAAGTCGGGGAGGGTGCGTTCGATGACGTCCTTGCGGATGCGGATCGCCGACCAGATGCCGACCTCCGTCCAGAACGCGCCGAAGGCCAGCAGGAGCAGGGCCACGAAGAAGTTGCCCCGCAGGAGGAACACCAGGAAGCCCGTCCCGCCCAGTGCGCCGTACACCGCGCGGCGGGCGGCGTAGCGGTCGATGGTCAGGCCGCCGGGGTTGCCGGCCAGGTCGATCCTGCGGCGGTACTTGGCGACCTGCTTGGGGCCCATGAGGCGCAGTACGGCGGGGGCGTAGCGCATGCCCATGCGGTCGACGAGGGAGTCGACGGCGCCGGTGCGGGTGGCGCCGACCTCCAGGGCGAGGGCCAGGTCGGAGGGCAGTTTGGCGTCCGCTCGGTACATGCGGATCCCGGCGAAGGCGCCCCAGACGCTCAGCCCCATGAGCAGCGCCAGCAGAAGTCCCATGTTCGCCCGCCCCTCAGACGTCGATCCGCGACATACGGCGGATCAGGATGAAGCCGACCGCGTACAGCGCGAACGCGATGATCACCGCGCCCTGCCCGAGCGGTGAGCCGGTCATGCGTTCCAGGGCGCCGTCCTTGACGCCGTTCATGAGGAACAACGAGCCCACACCCATCACCGGAACGGCGTACGACGTCATGTTGACCTGGGAGAGCTGGGTGCGGATCTCGCGTCGCGTCTCCTTGCGCTCCTCCAGTGTCTCGGTGAGGTTGCGCAGGGCACCGACCACTTGTCCGCCCGCGCGGTTGGAGAGGACCAGGGTGGTGACGAGGACGACGAGTTCGCGGGAGGGGAGGCGGTCGGCGAGCTCGCCCAGCGCGTCGTCCATGGAGTGCCCGATGGTCAACTGGCTTGCAACCCGGGCGAGTTCCTCACCCGCCGGCGCCTCCAGCTCCTCCGCCGCCATGCCGATCGCGGTGCGCAGGGCCAGGCCCGCCTGGGTGGCGTTGGCCAGGATGCGGGCCAGTTCGGGGAGTTGGTTGATGAACCGCTCGATGCGTTTCTGGCGCTGCCAGTTGAGGAACTGCATCGCGGCCCAGATCCCGAGCAGCCCGGCGATGGGGCCGAAGAACGGCGCCAGGGCGGCCTGGCCGACCAGCCACAGGCCGGCCACCGCCGCCAGCATGCAGGCGAAGAACTCGCCGGGGGTGATGTCGAGGCCCGTCGCCGCCAGCCTCAGCTCCAGCGACCGTCCTGGGCGCGTACCGCGCAGGCGACGGTCCAGGTTGGGGAAGTGGCGTCGGCGGCCGGTGAGCGGGAGCTCTCCGGCGGCGGAGAGGCGGTCCACGAGGGCTGCCTGCTGGGCCCTGCCCTTGGCGTAGAGGTGCAGGCCCACGACGGCGAGGGTGCAGGTCAGCAGTGTGACGCCGGTGGTGAGGGTGACGAGGGTCTGGAGGTCCATGGGCTGTCCTGCCTACCTGGCAACTCGGGTGGCCAGCTGGTCCACCGTGTGGGCGACGCCGAAGGCCTGGGGGATGGGCTGGCTCGCCATGTAGAGGCGGTCGGCGGTACGGCGCGGAAGGGGGAAGTACTGGAAGGCGCCGTAGACACGGCCGTCGGAGGTCATGGGCCGGGCGTCGAAGCGGGCCACGGTGGCCAGCCGGTACGGCTCTCCGCCGTGGCTGTCGAGCACCGCGATCTCGGTGATGCGGCGGGCGCCGTCGGCGAACCGGGTGAGCTGCACGATGACGTCCACAGCACTGTTGATCTGGTCGTGCAACGCCACGAACGGCACCTCCACGTCGGACATCGACGCCAGCGTCTGCAAGCGCGTCAGCGCGTCCTCGGCGCTGTTGGCGTGCACGGTGGCGAGGGAGCCGTCGTGGCCGGTGGACATCGCCTGGAGCATGTCGAGGGACTCGCCGCCGCGGACCTCACCGACGACGATGCGGTCGGGCCGCATGCGCAGCGAGTTGCGGACCAGGTCGCGGATGGTGACCTGCCCCTGGCCCTCGACGTTCGGCGGCCGTGACTCCAGGCGGATCACATGCGTCTGCTGGAGCTGGAGTTCCGCCGAGTCCTCGATGGTGATGATGCGTTCCCCGCCGGGGATCAGGCCGGAGAGGGCGTTGAGGAGGGTCGTCTTACCGGTGCCGGTCGCGCCCGAGACGATCACGTTGAACTTCGCCTGCACCAGTCCCGCCAGCAGCAACAGCATGTGCTCGTCGAGCGAGCCGAAGTCGATCAGCTCGCGCAGGGTGAAGGAGCGCGGGAAGCGGCGGATGGTGAGGATCGGGCCGGTCAGCGACAGCGGCGGGATGATGACGTTGACGCGCTCGCCGGAGGGCAGCCGGGCGTCGACCATCGGGTTCGACTCGTCGACGCGGCGGTTGACCGTGGAGACGATGCGTTCGATGGTCTGCATCAACTGGTCGTTGGAGGCGAAGCGGAGCGGCAACTGCTCGACGCGGCCCGCCCGTTCCACGAAGATCGCGTCCGGCCCGTTCACCATGATCTCGGTGATCGACGCGTCCTCGAGGAGCGGCTCCAGGATGCCGAGCCCCAGTGCCTCGTCGACCACCCGGCGGATCAGCTGGGAGCGCTCGACGGTCGAGAGGACCGGACCCTCACGGCTGATGATGTGCCCCAGCACCCGCTCCAGGCGCGCCCTGCGCTCGGCGGCGGCCAGCGAGCTCATCTCCGCGAGGTCGATCTCCTCCAGGAGCTTGGCCCGGTAGGAGGCGACCAGGTGGCCGTCCTCACTCCGGCTGCCGTGCTCCTCGGGGGAGTTGATACGTGCCCGCAGGCTCATGGGTCCGGTGCTCCTCAGTCGCTCGTCGCTCGGTGGTCGATCGGCATCGTGGCGGTCTTCACGGCGGGGTCGAAGTCCCAGATGAGCACGACCGAGGGGATCTCGACCGTGGCGGTGACGGTCACCTCGTCACCCCCGGCGGACTCCGAGCAGCTGACGGAAATCCAGTCGCTGACTGCAGCCTGGCAGCCCTGCTGTGCGCTGCCGGCGAGCGAGGCGGCCCGCGCCCCCGCCCTCGCCGCCGTACCGGCCTGCTGGGCCGCGTACGCGATGATGCCCAGCTGGATACCGGCCAGGGCGACGAGGAGGAGGATCGGGACGAACCCGAGGTACTCGATGGCGACCTGGCCGCGGTCTCGCCACCGGCGCCCCTCACCGTCGTACGACATCTCAGCGCTTCGCCTCCTCGACGGCCCCGGCGTGGCCCTTCGCCTTGAACGGGAAGGAGATGCTGCCCGGGAAGAGGACCGGGACCTCGATCCAGACGTCGGCCTGGACATAGCCGGTCCCGTCGCAGGTCACCTCCCCTTTCCACGATCCCGACAGGTGCTTGAGCCCCGCTTCCTTGCACGCCCCGTCACGCCCGCCCGGTGGCGCCGCCGTCCCCGCCCGTACCGCCTCGTCCGCAGCATTCCCGGCGAGCGTGTAGGCGTACCCCACGAGTACGCACTGCCACACCAGAACCAACGTCACGATGATCACCGGGGTCATGCCGAGGAACTCGATGGTGACCTGGCCACGGTCCCGGTCTGGTCGCCGCCTTCCTAAAACCATGCTCATCCCCCTCCGTCCCGGCGCCGCCGGAAGCCGACCGACCCTCGGCTGCCGCGGTGGCCGGCGCCCTCGTTGGCCTTGACCAGGCCGAGTTCGCCGGCGAGGCTCCACAGGGCCTGTTTCACCGTGCTCTTGTTGTCGAGGGCGTGGATACGGCCGGCATCCACGGCACCCTGGAGTTCCTTGAAGTTGGCGGGGACGGTGGTCGAGGCGATTCCGGTGCCGGTGATCTTCTCGATGAGGGCGGGCTGGATCTCCGTACCGCGGGTGTGGCGGTTGACGACGATCGTGGTCTCCTCCGCCTTGCGGATCTGGAGGCGGTCCCACATGCGGACGGTGCGTTTGGCACCGCGGACGGCGAGCACGTCCGGGGTGGTGACGAGCAGGGCCGTGTCGGCCATCTCGACGGCGGCCGCGCCGGCGCCGCCGAGCTGGGCGCCGCAGTCGACGACGACGACCTCGTAGCGGGAGCGCAGGGCGCTGACGATCTGGCGGGCGGCGCGGTCGGTGACCTCCTCGCCGCGTTCGCCCTCGCCCGGGGCGAGCAACAGGGCGAGCCCGGTGTCGTGGCGGAAGACGGCGTCGGCGAGGACGCGCGGCGAGATGTCGGTGATGGTGGCCAGGTCGACGACGGAGCGGCGGAACTGGACGTCCAGGTAGGAGGCGATGTCCCCGGTCTGGAGATCCATGTCGAGGAGGGCCGCGCTGCGCCCCGACGCCTGGGCGGCGAGGGCGAGCTGGATGGCGGTGAGGGTGGTGCCGACGCCTCCCTTGGCTCCGCTGACCGTGACGACCGTGCCGCCGACGCCGGTGAACACGTCGCCGCCGTGCCCGAGATGGCGCCTGACGCCCACCGACCACTGGGCGACGGCCTGGACGCGGTGGGCGAGTTCCTCGTAGCTGAGGGGCAGCGCGACCAGACCGCGGGCGCCGGAGTCCATGGCGGCGGCGAAGAGGCCGGGGCTGGCGTCGGTGGTGATGAGGATGACGCCGACGGCCGGGAAGCGCAGGGCGACCTCGCGGATGAGCTCCAGGGCCGGTACGGGCCCGATCCGCTCATGGACGACGACGACCTCGGGCAGTTCGTCGACCGATTCGGCGGCGAGGCGGGCGAGGGTGTCGACGAGCTGGGTGGAGTCGCCGACCGGGGCGACCGGTTCGGCGTCCGGGAGCTGGCTGAGCAGGTTCGTGATGGAGCGGACGGCGTCCGGGTCGCCGACTGCCGGGAGGATCCTCGTGGGCATGGCGGCCTCTCACTTGTCCTTCGTGAGTTCGTACGTACGGTCCTTGTCCGGCACCGTGCTGTCGCCGCCGGGCGCCACCAGCGCGAGCCGGACCCGCTTGGCGAACGACTCGGCGTACGTGATGCGCTGTGCGTCGAGGGTGGACAGCGCGAAGGTGATCGGGACGGCGTCCGTGGGTTCCCGGGTGCGGTCCTCCGGATCCGGTTCGAGGGCCTTCAGATCGCCCACGTCCAGCACTTTGGCGTTTGTTACGATGATCTTGGACTGAGCGGGATCACCCTCCCGCTCTCCGTCGAAGGTGGCGTACACGTTGACCGTGGATCCCGGCGTGATCTTGCCGGCGACACCGGTCGCCGCATCGATCATGATGGCGACCTCCTGCTGCCCGGGCTGCAGGGCGGGTTGGTCCACCATCATGTCGCTCTGCAGCAGGGAGCCCTCTTTCAGCGTCGTCACGGCGATCTTCCCCCGTATCTGGGCCAGATCCGTGACCGCGTTGGCGGACAGCCAGCGCTCGGGCATCTCGACCTTCTTGAACTGACCCGTGGTGAGGGCGGTGTACGGCGGCACATCGGTCTTCAGCTGATACGCGGTGACCTCGGGGCCGACCTTGGACTTCACGTCGCTGATGACGGAGAGCACGCCGGCGAACGCGCCGATGGCGCACAACACCGACAGGATCAGAAGAATCACGCCGCGGCGCTGACGGGAGTTCATAAACCGTGCAACCTCGTTGGGGGGGGTCGGGTCGAGCGGGCGGAAATCAGGGGGGTGGGCCAGGCCGGGCCAGGAGTTATCCGACGCGGGCCTGACCCTCGTACAGCTGGATTTCGTGCCCGGGTGAGGCGCTCTCGTACACGGGCGGGGTCGCGGAACAGAACACGCAGCGGTCCCCTATCACGTCGACACCGCACCAGTGGCAGACGGTCTGCCGCACGGACGTCACGAGTTGGTAGAGCACCGAAAGGTCGGGCAGGTAGGCGCAGAACTCGACCAGCTTGCCGGTCCCCCACCAGTCGGCGGACTCGGCGGGCAGCGGCACCTCGCGCAACCCCTGCGCGTGCCAGGCGGGAGCGAGGGCGGTGGTGACCCAGTCGGACTGGAGCTGCCCCTTGGCGACCAGCAGCGAGGTGTCGAAGTCGGGTCCGGTGAGGCGTGCTTCGGGTCCCATCCTCACCAACTGCGGCTGTGGATGGGCGACGACGCCGAACTGGCTGCCCGGAACCCACGACCTGGCATGCGACTTCAGGTTCACCGGGACGCGGTCGAGACGGGCGACGGAACCGAGCAGCGCGCCGGCGTGGATGTAGTGGGTCAGCAGGCGCCCGGCCGAGGCGAGCACGCCCGGGCTGAGGTCGCAGGAGGCGAGCTGGCGCAGTTGCCGTACGAGAACGGCGAGTCCGAGGGGAGGCAGGTCGGGCCGGAAGAGAGCGATCCGGTCGCTCTCGAGCAGCGACCGCACGGTGTACAGCCGCCGCTCCAGCGCGTCCGGAACGGCCCCCGAGTACGCGACGACCACGTGCCCGTGCTGCTCGATGACGGCCTGCAGCACGCCGACCGCCCGCTCCAGCGGCACGCTTGCGAAGTCATTGAGGACGACGGCGGGCAGGGTCCGCTCGTCCTGCGGCGGCAGCGCCATGTCGGCACTGGTCACGGCAATGGCAGTTGGCACGCGCAGCTCCCCTATCCCCGCCCGTCGGCGCGCCGGTGTTACTCCGCTGCACCGAGGTGACTTCATTGCGTGACTACCTCAGCACTGTATCCACGCGCCTGTGACCGGAGAACAGCGTTTGCGCAGCCGGTAGGCAACTGTCACCACACAAGTGGCGGCAAAACGGGGCAGGTTGCGCACACGGATTCTCCACATCGCCTCCCCTTGACACTTGGATTGGTCTGGACCAAATTCTGGTCTGGACCAATCATTCTGGACCTCCCACTCCCTACGGAGGCACCGTGAACCGCGCACGACTCGTCAGCGCCGCCGTTGCCGCGGCCCTCTGTCTGTTAATCCCCGGCCGGGCAGCCGCCACCGCCGACGACACCAACAACGCGAAGAACGCCGGCTTCGAGTCCGGCCTGACCAACTGGGCCTGCTCGGCGGGCAGCGGTACGGCCGTGTCGTCGCCGACGCATGCGGGCACCGGGGCCCTGCGCGCGACCCCGGCCGGGCAGGACAACGCCCGCTGCACCCAGGCAGTGGCGGTGAGACCGAACTCCACGTACACCCTGAGCGCGTGGGTGCGGGGCGGCTACGCCTACCTGGGCGCGACCGGCACGGGCACGACGGACGTGTCGACGTGGACGCCAGACTCGTCGTCCTGGAAGCAGTTGTCCACGACGTTCACGACGGGTGCGTCAACGGCGTCCGTGACGATCTACACGCACGGCTGGTACGGGCAGGCGGCGTACTACGCGGACGACGTGTCGGTGTACGGCCCGGACGGCGGGGGTGGCGGCGGCGATCCGGAGCCGACTGTCCCCGGCGCACCCGGTGGTGTGACGGTCTCCGGTACGACGTCCTCGTCGGTGTCGCTGGCGTGGAACGCGGTGTCGGGGGCGACGGGCTACAACGTCTACCGCGGCGGCACGAAGGTGACGGCGGTGACCGGCACGGCGGCGACCGTGACCGGTCTGGCCGCGTCGACGTCGTACTCCTTCCAGGTCACGGCGACGAACGCGGCGGGCGAGTCGGTGAAGTCGGCGACGGTGACCGGTCGTACGACTTCCTCTTCGGGCGGCGGTACGGGCCTGCCCAAGCACGCGGTCACCGGCTACTGGCAGAACTTCAACAACGGCGCGACGGTCCAGCGGATCTCCGACGTCCCCTCGGCGTACGACATCATCGCGGTGGCCTTCGCGGACGCGACGGGGGTGCCGGGCGCGGTGACGTTCAACCTCGACTCGGCGGGCCTGGGCGGCTACACGGTCGACCAGTTCAAGGCGGATGTGCGGGCGAAGCAGGCGGCGGGCAAGAAGGTCATCGTGTCCGTGGGCGGCGAGCGGGGCACGGTGTCGGTGAGCGACCCGACGTCCGCGACGAACTTCGCGAACTCCGTGTACGCGCTGATGCAGACGTACGGCTTCGACGGCGTCGACATCGACCTGGAGAACGGGCTGAACGCGACGTACATGACCCAGGCGCTGAGGTCGTTGTCGGCAAAGGCGGGCCCGTCGCTGATCCTGACGATGGCGCCCCAGACGATAGACATGCAGTCGACGTCGAACGCCTACTTCCAGACGGCTTTGCAGGTGAAGGACATCCTCACGGTCGTCAACATGCAGTACTACAACAGCGGCTCCATGTTGGGGTGCGACGGCAAGGTGTACTCGCAGGGGTCGGTGGACTTCCTGACGGCGCTGGCCTGCATCCAGCTGGAGGGCGGGTTGTCCGCGTCCCAGGTGGGGTTGGGCCTGCCGGCGTCGACGCGGGGTGCGGGCAGCGGCTACGTCTCGCCTTCGGTGGTGAACGCGGCGCTGGACTGCCTGACGAAGGGGACGGGGTGCGGGTCGTTCAAGCCGGCGCGGACGTATCCGGACCTGCGGGGCGCCATGACGTGGTCGACGAACTGGGATGCGGCGGCGGGGAATGCCTGGTCGAGTGCGGTGGGGGCGCATGTGCGGGGGTTGCCCTAGACAAGGGGGGGAAGCCGCGCAGGCCGAAGTCGTAGCCCGGGAGGCTGCCACCCAGGACCGCGTTCGACGCCAGGTCGGCCGGGACGAGCGCGAGGGCCAGGGCGGGGTCGGAGTCTTGCGGGAGGCCGGTCCACTCGGCGAACTGCTGGACGGCGATATGACAGGCAAGGGGGGCGGCGTCTAGTGCCGCTGAATCACGTATGAACTGCGTCCAGTCCACCGGTGGATCAGGACCCGTAGTCCTCGATCAAACGGCTGACAAGCCGGTGCAGGACGTCCGCCCGCCTGCGGTCCTCCCGCTGTTCGCGCAACGCACGCTCGACAGCACGAAGACTGCGCCACGCGTCCTTTTCCCCATCCATCACCCCGTCGACGAGCGGCTCGGACACCAGCGCGAGGCACTCGGCGAGCCGGAGCCGGGTCACGGCGGCGGGGGGATCGGTGTCGGGGCCTGTGAACCGTCTGTCAGATACCGCGCGGGATCGCTGAGGCTCCAGCCGACCATGGTCCCTTCCTGGACGAGGAGGCACACATCCGAGGCGATGCCGATCCGTGCGGGTGCCGGACCCTCCAGGACATCGAGGTCGTTCAGGCACGTCAGCTCAGCAGCGTTGGACGTGCAGCAGAAAACGGTCGTCTGGAGCAGTGCGAACTCTTCCGCGGTGTGCGCGCGCAAGCCGCCCGGCTGAGTCGGCAGTCTGTTCGGCTGCATGTGACAAGTCCGCTCGGGAGCGGACTTCGGGGGTACGTGGAACGTGACACCGATCAGTTCCCGAGCGTCGGCGGCGAACCTGACCTCATCGATTTCCGACCACAGCCATTGCATGCTCCCGAAGGACGCCCCGATCAGCTGCTCTCGCCCGGCCGGGTCCGCGTAACCCGCGACGATCACCTGAGGTCCGGCGATGTCGAAGCGGGGCGTGAACGTCAGCGGACGCCCCGTGGTCTCGACGTCCATGGTTTCGCCCATCGAGAATTTCACTGGGGATGCCGCCTCACCGGATCTGCTCCAACGTGGTAGGGGCGTATGTGCGTGGGTTGCAGTGAGGGCACCTGACCGGCCACCTAGGCGCCGAAATGCCTTTCTCGTACGGCCGATGTGTTTTAGGGGGTATCTTGAGGCAACACCTGCAATGCATCCTCCTGACTAATCTCAAGAAGAGCCTCTTGGGTATACTTTTGAATATCCCCCAGATACGGCGGAAGGCCTGGATGACTCATACAGAATGTCACGTGCCCCGTCATAATGTCATCAGACACCCCTCCCTTCGACATGGAAACATACCCCATGATCTTCCCCTCGCCTGTAGGCGCGGCGCGAAGCGCCAGACAGGCGTAAGCCAGCGAACGCCGAAGGAGGCGATCTACTCTGTCCGACCCTTGAGGCGGAAGGTCGTAATCCATCATCCCCCGACCATTAACCGTTGCTTCGTAATGCGTGACGTCCTCGAAGCTATCGAAAGAAGAACCGTCATACCCGGCGTGTAGCGCCACGAGCAGGAGGGCTCCACCTTCACCCACAACCCAGCCATCCTTGACAATCGCACGATATGACGCTGGGACATCATCGCCCCGGACCTGCGGCAGGACACCCCCGGTCAGTTCCCTCATCTTTGCATTCATTCTCATGGTCAGCCTTCCCCTAGCACCTTTAGACCCTTTTGAATCCCCGCTTGAAAACCGGGAATCTTACTGACCTCTTTTTCGACGGAGCGCGGCAGCCCATCGAAGTTCCCATTGTCGAAATTGTATTGATATTTTGCAGTGGGGTTACTCTGGTCCTGGAAGTGCAGCTGCCCGGGACGCTGCCCGGGGTTCGGGTTCTCGACATCGATCCGGTAAGGCCCGTGATTCCACATAGTCTTACTCGTTACCTGCGTTCCATTCGCCCCGATCATCCCTCCCACAGGAGGATCCTTTATGCCGTAAAGATCGCGCATGTCCTCGATGCGCCGCCTGACTTCTTCAGGATGATAGTGATCGTTCGTGAAAGCAGGTTGTGAGCTGTATCCTTCCGGAGCTGTACATTTCAACCCAAGCGGATCGAACCAGGTGTGCGGGTTGTGGACATATGCGGTGGGGTTGGGTGCTGGTTCGAGCCCAAGAGGGTCAGAAGTGAGGTACCGAGCGGTTTCGGGGTCGTAGTGGCGGAAGTAGTTGTAGTGGAGGCCGGTTTCCGGGTCGTAGTACTGGCCCGGGAAACGGAGGGGTGTGTAGGTGGTGCTGTTCGTGGCCCAGGTGGTGGTGCCCCATAGGGTGCTTCGGGTCCGCCAGGCCAGATCTCCCCGCTCGTCCAGCAGTTCGGTCGGGGTGCCGACAAGATCGGTGACGATGGAGAAGAAGCGAGAGTCGATCTCCTTCTGCGGCGCGTCGGCGGCGGTGATGCGCTCCGTCTGAGCTACAGGGCGCAGGCCGTTATGGTCCCAGGTGAGCGTGACAGGACGGGGCAGCGCAGGGGACGTTGTCGTCTGTTCGCACAGGGTCGTGCCATCCCAAGTGAAGTTGACTCGTTCGACGACCGTTTCGCCGTCCTCCGCCAGCCGGAGTTTCGCCGTACGGCGGCCCAGCGGATCGTAGGTGTAGCGCCAGCGGGTCCCGTCCGGGGTCGTCACCGAGGTGAGGCGGTCCTCCGCGTCCCACTCGTAGCGCCAGGTGTCCGGCTTGCGAGACAGGCGGGCCTTCTGGCGAAGGGTGATGCGGCCCAGCTCGTCGTGTGCGTAGCGGACGTTGCCGGCTCGGGTGATGCGCGTGCCGACGTACTCGCGGGGGCCGGTGGCGTCCGCGCCCGGGTGTGAGGACGGCCAGTGTGCGGTCGCCTGGTTACCGGCCTCGTCGTACGCGTACGTCTCCGACCAGTTCGCCGCGTGCACCGCGGTCACGCGGCCCGTGGCATCCAGGTCGAAGCGGCGGGAGCCGGAGAGGTGGTCGTCGATGCCGATCAGGTTGCCGTCGGCGCGGTAGGTGTAGGCGCGGTGTTGCACCGCACGGTCGTTGACGCCCGTCACCGACTGAGTCTTCAGGCGGCCCAGTTGGTCGAAGCTGTGCTCCAGGGTGACCGTTTCGCCGATGCGGCGGGTCAGTTCGCGGCCTGCCGGGTCGTACGTGATGTCGATGGGGCGGCCGGACACCACCATGCCGGTGCGGCGGCCCGCGGCGTCGTACGACCATGTCGTCGTCGCGCCGGTCGGGGTCGTACGGCCCGTGCGGCGGCCCAGTTCGTCGTAGGCGTACGTCAGCGTACGGCCGTCGACCGTCTCCGAGCGCAGGCGGCCGAGGCGGTCGCGTAGGAGCCTCAGACGTGTGTCGTCAGGGCCGATCGCCTCCGCCAGCTGGTCCGTCATGTCGTACGTGAAGGTCGTGACCCGACCCGCCACGTCCTTGCGGATCACCTGGCCCAGCTCGTTGCGCTCGAACCGTGTCACCTCGCCGAGGCCGTTCGTCCGTGCGGTCAGGCGGTCGGCCCGGTCATACGCATACATGAGCCTGCGGTCGTCGAAGTCCGTCTCCGTGACGAGGCGTCCGGCCGCGTCGTACTCGTATGTCCAGGTCAGTCCCTGCGGGTTGGTGACCTTCGTCAGCCGCAGTTCCAGGTCGTGGTCGAACTCGTAGCGGACGCCGTCCGGGCCCGTGCGGGCGGTCAGCAGGTCGAAGTGGGTGTACTCGAAGCGGGAGATGCCGCCCATCGGGTCGGTGTGGGTGGTGCAGTTGCCCTCGCCGTCGTACGTCCATGTCTCGGTTGTGCCGTCGGGGGCGGTACGGCGGGCGAGGTGGCCCTCCACCGTCCACTCCAGGCGGGTTGTCGCACCTGTCGGGTCCGTGATGGAGACCGGGCGGCCGAAGGCGTCGCGTTCGTAGCGGGTGGTCGCTCCGACGGGGTCCGTGATTTCCAGGGGGAGGCCCGCACGGTCGGAGACGATCGTGGTCGTGTGACCCAGCGGGTCGGTCACCGACGTGACATGGCCCGCCTCGTTGTGGGTGAAGTGCGTGGTCCGGCCTGACGGGGCGGTTACCGACGTGCGGTTGCCGCGGTCGTCGTACGTCTGGCGGACGACCGTGCCGTCCAGGTTCACCACCTTCACCGGCAGGCCGAGTTCGTTGTACTCGGCTCTCGTCTCTCGGCCGTCAGGGCGGACGAGGGCCAGGGGGTTGCCTGCGTCGTCGTACCGGAACGTGGTGGTGTGGCCCAGGGGGTCCGTCCGGGACAGCAGGCGGTTGTAGCGATCGCGGGTGTAGTGCGTCACCGCCCCCAGCGGGTCCACGTCGGCCACGACCTGACAGGCGTCGTTGATCAGGAAGCGGCGTGTGTGGCCCTCGCCGGTCGTGGTCGTGGTGACCTTGAGGCCGGTGTCCGGGTCGGTGTCGTCGTACGAGACGCGAAGGCTCATGTGGCCGGCCGAGCCGGACTCGGCGATGCAGCGGTCCTCGTCGTCGTATTCGTAGACATAACTGCGGTCGTTGGTGTCGGTCCAAGAGGTGACGCGACCCGATTCGTCGTACGTGAAGCGCAGGGGGAGGCCGGAAGAGTTGATGACCTCGGTCAGGTTGCCGTCCGTGTAGGCGTAGCGCTTCAGCTCCTCACCCGAGGCGGCCAGGTGCAGGGCCGTGACGCGGCCCGTCTTCGTGGTCACGCGGACGTGGTAGCCGCCGCTGGAGGTCACGGCGAGTGGGGTGCCGTCGGCGTTGTACTCGAAGGTGATCCAGTTGCCGTTGCGGTCGTCGATCTGCTCCAGGACCGCAAGGCGGTCGGAGCGCTCGGCGAAATGCCAGACGCGGTGGGTGACCGGATCGGTGATCGTGTAGCCACCGTCCTCGCGGGCCAGGGGGCGACGGGGGCCGTGGGAGGGGAGGGTGGGGAGGCCGGGGGCCGGATGCGGGTAGGCAAGGAGGAGGCCGTCTTCCGTGACGAAGACGACTCCCTCGGAATCGATCTCGAGGCGCTGGTCGAGGGTGGAGGACCAGGACGGGCCGAACCATCTGCCCAAGTGGTAGCCCGACTCCACGCGTCGTTTGATGACGAGGGGCAGAGTGCCGGAGAGGATGACGTCGGTCTGCGGCAGGTACATCTTGCCGGTGGCGAAATCGATCGGGTCCGAGCCCTTGCTCTCCACGGCTTTGCCCTCTCGGGACACCTTCTCGGGCCCGTCCGAAACCTTGTCCCGGGCCGAGGCCGAGTCCTCGACGCCTTCCTTCGCGGTCCGGCGGGCGCCCGACTCCGCGGCCTCCTCCATCCCTTCCTTGACGGCGGTCCGCAGCCCGCCCCGCGCAAGGCCCAGCCCCTTGGTGCCGATCAGCTCAGGGATCAGGCGGCCGATGCCCTCGGACGGGTCCTTCTTGAAGCCCTCCCACGCAGACTTCAGCGCGCGCTCCGGATGTGCCGCCGTGGAGACGAGGCCCGAGAGCGTCATGCTGACGTTCTGCAGGTACTGGGCGGGGTGGGTGATGTTGTAGCCGTCGAGCGGGTTCAAACCGCGGGCGAAGTTGATCAGACCCGCGCCGCCCTTCACCACACCACCCGCGACATGCAGGATCTCGGTGTTGACCGCCACGTAGCCGTCCTCCGCGTTTGCACGGAGGCGGTCCAGGGCGGGCGGTTCGGCGGGGGCGTGCGCCAGGGCGGCCTGCACGGAAGTCGCGGCGGTGCGGCCGGCGTCGTTGCGCTGACGGCGCGCCTCGGCCAGGATCTCGTGAGCCCGCTTGATGTCCGCGGTGCCGGGGTCCTTGAACGGCTCCGGACGCGGACCCGGATCCTCGTTCGCCTTCACCTTCGCGTTGTAGGCATCGACCCGCTTGTTGTACGACGACACCGCGTCGTCCGACGCCTTCTTCCCCTTCTTGTACAGGTCGATGGCGTCCTGCGCCTGACCCTGCGCCCACTTCACCGTGTCCGCGAAGTCCTCCAACGCCTTCGCCGCCTTGTCACAAGCGTCCGCAGCGTGCAGCCACTTCGTGGGATGCATCGTGAACTTCTCACGGAAGGTGTCGGCAGCCTCACCCTTCCAATGCGAGGAATCCAGCGTCCGCATCCCCTCGCCGACCTTGTCGAACGCCTTGCGGAAATCCTTCAGATGCGACGCCGACGCACGGATCGTGCCCGGATTGCCATGGATCAGCTCATTCGCCTGGTCGCTCTGACCGAGCTGCTGCTCACCCGGCGTCGCGCCCAGGTCCGAGGCCAGCTCGTCGCCGAAGTCCTCGACCTTGTCGGCCCAGTCATCCGCCCCGACCTTCTCCAGACCCGCGCCGATGAGGTCGGTGCCCTTGTCGATGCCCTCACCGACAAGTTTCTTCCCGGCGTCCCAGCCGTCCTCGAGCTTGTCCAGACCCCCGTTGACGAAGTCACCGAAGCCCATCAGCCGCTCTCCCCACCCTGCTGTCGCTCTTGCAGATACTGCTGCTGCGGCGGCTGTTGGGCACGAGTGTGATGCCCTGCGATGGTCTCAGAGCCGACCGCCTGGAGGTCAGTGCCACCAGTTGTACGGGTCACCAGCCGCCTGCAGGTCCTGCGCACTGGCATATCGGCACTCGCCGGTGACGTTGTGCACCTCGATACAGGTAGGCCCATAAAGCATGTACTTGTCATCCCTGGTCGACAAGTACTTGACAGACTGGAAGCCGAAGTAGAAGAAATCGCCTTTCGCCGCCCTATGACGGTCCTCTTCGAACAGAGCGACCTCGTTGTCCCAACCAGCAGATTCCCGCCGGAGGAAATCTGCAGCCAACTGCTCTGCTTGCTCCTGCGTGTACATCAGTCCCCCCCTCATCAAATTGGTTACCTCGTGGAGCACAGGATGGCCTCGCCGCGAAAGGGGCAGCGCTACCGCGCATGGCCAGCTGTCACTTCCGGCGATCGAAAGGGTCTACTTCCGAGAATTCCTGATTACCGACCCATCGACACTCGCCGGTTGCCTTGTGCACCGCGAGGGCAGGCGCACCATAAAGGGCATACTTGCTGTCTCCGGTAGCGAGATATTTGGCAGAGTTATAGATGAAGTAGAAGAAGTCGCCCTTTTCTGCCTTGCAGCCGTCCTTGTCAACCAGGACAGCCTCGAGATCCGATCCGGCAGACTCCCGACGGAGGAAATCCGCTGCCAGTCGCTCTGCTTGCTCCAGCGTGTACATCAGTTCGTCCTCATAAGTTTGAATGAATTGAAGGCCATAGGATCGACAAAACCTGTCTGCGCGTCGAGGAAGAGTACCCGACCCTGCTGGTTCACGATGTTGAAAACATGGCCTGCTCCTTCCTTAGGCAGTGCGGCAACCAGGCCGCGAGCGCCGTCTCCGGAGTTTCGGATGTGGTCAACCATGTTCCAGAAACTGGTATCGTTGAAGGTTCTTCCATACGCATGCTGCAGTCGATCAAGGGACTGGTATCCCCCCATGTCTCCTGGCACCGGTTTCAGTCCCTCGCCGCCAAGGTACCGATCAAGCGCTTCACCGACGTAGGTACAGTTGCTCATCCCTCCCTCGGGATTGAAGTGCTTTGCCCAGTCGGCAAGATTCGGTGTCTCGTACGGCTTCGGCGGGACCGGTGACTTCTGTGGAGCAAGCCCGAGCGGGTCGCAGGAAACAGAAGGCCGGTCCACATACCCGACAGGGTTGGCCTCCGGTGCCAGGCCGAGGGGGTCCTGGCTGATGTACTGGGCGACTTCGGGGTCGTAGTACCTGAGGTAGTTGTAGTTCAGGCCCGTCTCGGTGTCGAAATACTGGCCCGGGAAACGGAGCGGTGTGTAGGCGTGGCTTCGGACCGGCCAGGACAGTTTTCCCCAGTTTGTGGCGCGGGAGCGCCAGGCGATTTCTCCCGACTCGTCGATCAGTTCGCAGGGAGATCCCGACAGGTCGGAGACGATGGCGAAGAAGCGGGCGTCGATCTCTTCCTGCGAGGCCGCGGCCATGGTCCGGCGCTCGCTCTGGGCGACCGCTTCGGCGCCGTGGAGATGCCACGTCAGGGTCACCGAGTCGCTCGACTCGCCCCACCTGGTCGTCTGCTCGCACAGCGAGACACCGTCCCAGGTGAAGTCCACCTGCTCCAGTACGTCGACGCCGTTCTCGGCGATGCGCTGCTTGCCGGTGCGTCTGCCGAGGGCGTCGTACTGGTACCGCCACACCGTGCCGTCGGGAGTGACGACCTGGGTGAGCCGGTCCTCCGCGTCCCAGCTGTACCGCCAGGTGTCCGGCTTGCGGGACAGCCGGGTCTTCTGGCGGAGTACGACACGTCCGGCCGCGTCGTGCTCGTAGCGGATCCGGCCGGCACGCACGAGGTCGGCGCCCTGGTAGGCGCGTTCGCCGCAACCGTCGTCTCCGAACGGACGGGCCGGCCAACCGGCCGCCACCTGGTTGCCGAGCGGGTCGTAGGAGTAGGACTCCTCCCATCCCTCTCCGCTGACCCTCGTCGTCCTTCCCGCCAGGTCCAGTTCGTACTGCCGAACGCCGTCCAGTTGGTCATGGACCTTGGTCAGGCTGCCGTCCGCGCGATATTCGTACGTCCTCGACTGAATACGCCCGCGGGTGTGATCCACTGCTTGGGAGATCAGTTGATTCATGGCATCGAACGACCGGGACACACTCAGGGACTCACCGAAGCGGCGACCGACTTCGCGGCCGATCCGGTCGTACTCCAGCGTGATGTCATGACCGTCCGCCGTAAGCCGGCGAGGCTGTCCCACGGAATCGAATTCCCAGACGCTCTCGGCGCCCGCCGGCGTCCTGCGTCCCGTCAGCCTGCCGAACTCGTCGTAGCGGTAAGCCACTTCCCTGTCGTCGATCCGCTCGGAGACCAGGCGCCCATGCCGGTCGCGGAGGAGAGTCAGGTTCGTATGGGCATTGGCGGCCTGGGCGATCTGGTCGGTGAAGTCGTAGGTGTACGTCATCACCTCACCGTCGACGCTCTTGCGAACAACCTGACCGAGGTCGTTGTGCTCGAAGGAGACGACCTGACCGAGGGCGTTCGTGCGGGAGATCAACTCACCGGCCGCGTTGTACGAGCACCGGATGACGCGTCCGCCGAAGTCGGTTTCGGTGATGAGCCGGCCGACCGCGTCGTACTCGTAGGTCCACGTCTGCCCGAGGGGATTGGTCACCCGGGTCAGGCGCAGTTCGTTGTCGTACGCGAACTCGTAACGAGAGCCGTCTGGTTCAACGCGCGCCGTCAGCAGGTCGAACTGGGCGTACTCGAAACGGGTGACTCCGCCGACCCTGTCCGTGTGTGTGAGGCAGTTTCCCTCACCGTCGTACGTCCACGATTCCTCGGTCCCGTCCGGGTTCCGTCGGCGGGTGACATGGCCCTCGACGGACCATTCCACCTCACCGGTCGCACCGAAGGGGTCCGTGATGGCCGTGACACGACCGAGGGCGTCCCGCCCGTACCGCATGGTGTTGCCGGCGTGATCGCGGACCTCGACGGGCAGACCGGCCGCGTCGCAGCGGATTTCGGTCAACCTGTCGTACTGGTCGCGCACTGCGCGGAGATGCCCGCGCTCGTCGTATGTGAAGGTCTGCCTGCCGCCGGCTGAGTCGGTGACCGATGTCCGGTTGCCGATGGCGTCGAACTCCTGGCGGAGCGAGCCTCCGTCCGGGCGCACCATGCGTGTGAGCAGCCCACGGTCGTCGTAGGAGAACGTCGTTCGCCGTCCGTCCGGACGGATGACCTCTGTCACGTTCCCCTGAGGGTCGTACCGGAGGGAAGTAGTACGACCGACGGCGTCCGTCTCGGACAGCAGGCGGTTGAACCGGTCACGGGTGAAGCGCCGGGTGTGGCCTGCCGGATCCACGATGGCGACGATCTGGTGGAGATCGTTGACGTGGTACTGGCGTACGGCGCCCTCGCCGTTGACCGCCGTCGTGGTCCGCAGCCCGGTTTCCGGGTCTCTCTCGCCGTAGGACAGCCGGAGGCTCATGTGCCCGTCCGTGCCGCCCTGGGCGATGCAACGGTCCTGGTCGTCGTACGCGTACGTGTACGCGTGCTCGTTGGTGTCCGTCCAGGAGGTGACGCGGCCGGACTCGTCGTAGGTGAAGCGGAGTGGGAGGCCGGAGGAGTTGATGACCTCGGTCAGGTTGCCGTCCGTGTAGGCGTAGCGCTTCAGTTCCTCGCCCGTGGCCGCGAGGTGGAGGGCCGTGACGCGGCCCGACTCCGTGGTCACGCGGACGTGGTAGCCGCCGCTGGAGGTCACGGCGAGCGGGGTGCCCTCGGCGTCGTACTCGAAGGTGATCCAGTTGCCGTTGCGGTCGTCGATCTGTTCCAGGACCGCAAGGTCGTCGCCGCGGTCGGCGAAGTGCCAGACACGGTGCGTTTGCGGGTCGGTGACCGTGTAGCCGCCATCCTCGCGGTCCAGCGGCCAGCGCGGGCCGTGGGAGGGAAGAGTGGGCAGGCCCGGCGCCGGGTGCGGGTAGGAAAGGAGCAGGCCGTCCTCGGTTACGAGGACGACACCCTCCGCGTCGATCTCCAGGCGCTGGTCGAGCGTGGAGGACCAGGACGGGCCGAACCATCTGCCCAGGTGGTAGCCGGACTCCACCCGCCGGGTCAACTGCAGGGGCAGTACGCCGGGGAGGGTGACGTCCGTCTGCGGCAGGTACATCTTGCCCGTGGCGAGGTCGATCGGGTCGGTGCCCTTGCTCTCCACGGCTTCACCGGTCCGGGAGTGCTGCGCGGCGTCCTTCGCGCTCTTGCGGGCCCCCTGCTCGGCGGCCTCCTCCATCCCTTCCTTGACCGCGGTCCGCAGCCCGCCCCGGGCCAGCCCGAGCCCCTTGGTGCCGATCAGTTCCGGGATGAGACGGCCGATGCCCTCGGACGGGTCCTTCTTGAAGCCCTCCCACATCGACTTCACCGCACGCTCGGGGTGAGCGGCGGTGGAGACCAGGCCCGAGAGCGTCATGCTCACGTTCTGCAGGTACTGGGCCGGGTGGGTGATGTTGTAGCCGTCCAGGGGGTTCAGGCCGCGGGCGAAGTTGATCAGGCCCGCGCCGCCCTTCACCACACCACCGGCGACATGCAGGATCTCCGTGTTGACCGCCACGTAGCCGTCCTCGGCGTTCGCACGGAGGCGGTCCAGCGCCGGCGGTTCGGCCGGCGCGTGGGCGAGAGCGGCCTGCACGGACGTGGCGGCGGTGCGGCCGGCGTCGTTGCGCTGACGGCGGGCCTCGGCCAGGATCTCGTGAGCCCGCTTGATGTCCGCGGTGCCGGGATCCTTGAACGGCTCCGGGCGCGGACCCGGGTCCTCGTTCGCCTTCACCTTGGCGTTGTAGGCATCGACCCGCTTGTTGTACGACGACACCGCGTCGTCCGAGGCCTTCCTGCCCTTCTTGTACAGGTCGATGGCGTCCTGCGCCTGACCCTGCGCCCACTTCACCGTGTCCGCGAAGTCCTCCAGCGCCTTGGCCGCCTTGTCACAGGCGTCCGCGGCGTGCAGCCACTTCGTGGGATGCATCGTGAACTTCTCGCGGAAGGTGTCGGCGGCCTCACCCTTCCAGTGCGAGGAATCCAGCGTCCGCATCCCGTCGCCGACCTTGTCGAACGCCTTGCGGAAATCCTTCAGATGCGACGCCGAGGCGCGGATGGTGCCGGGGTTGCCGTGGATCAGCTCGTTCGCCTGGTCACTCTGGCCGAGCTGCTGCTCACCCGGAGTCGCACCGAGGTCCGAGGCCAGCTCGTCGCCGAAGTCCTCGACCTTGTCGGCCCAGTCATCCGCCCCGACCTTCTCCAGACCCGCGCCGATGAGGTCGGTGCCCTTGTCGATGCCCTCACCGACAAGCTTCTTGCCGGCGTCCCAACCATCCTCAAGCTTGTCCAGACCGCCGTTGACGAGATCGCCGAAGCCCATCAGCCCGTTTCCTCGCCTTGCCGCTCCTGGAAGTGCTGCTGCGGCGGCGGCTGCTGGGCCCGCTCTTCGGCGGAGGGACCGAAGGTCGCGTCCAGGAACGTCTCGTACTGCTCGTCACTCACGCCCGTGGCCTGCTGGACGTTCAGCGGGCTGGGGATGGGGCCGGTCATCGCCTGCGAGGTCATCACATCGCGGCCCGCGTCCTTCCAGCCCTGCTTGCTGTTCTCCCACGCCTGCTCGAAGGACTCCTCGCTGTAGTCCGGGTTCCTCATGGAGTCCATGCCGGTGCCGGCGATCTGGCGCCAGCCCATCTGCGTGACCTCGTCCTCGGTGGCATACGGGTTGCCCACCAGGGAGTTGGCGCCGATCTTCAGGGCGCCCTCGACGTACTGGTCCGTCTCGTACATCGTGCCCGCCGACAGCCCGACGTTCTGCGCGAAGAGGTTGCCCTCGATCACGAGGTCGCGCACACCCCACTCCCAGCGCTCGCAGAAGGACTTGAACGTGGAGGTCAGGCCTTCGTGCCCCAACTCCAGGCCGGAGAGGGCCAACTGCTCGAAGCCACGGCCGGAACCGGCCATGCTGTCGATGCCCAGCTCCTTCAGCTCGGAGAGGGTCATCGTGATGCCCTGGGCGATGGATTCCAGGCCGACCGCCTGGAGGTCCTTGCCGCCGCTGCCCTTTTCACCGCTCACCGTGACTCCTCCCCATCAGCCGCCTCCGCGTCCACTGCCGCCGCGTCCGGCACGATCCCCGTAACGGGTGGGAACAGCACGCCGTCCCCGTCGCTGCCCACATCCAACGCCACGCCGGTCGGAACCCCTGTCGCGGGGACACCGGCGTCCAGCAGCCGCGCCCCCAGCACCCGCCGGTACTCCCACTCCCTCTCGCCTTCGCCCCTCGCGATCGCGAACCGGGCCAGCGCCGACTCGTCGGAGAAGGCGTAGATCCAGCGGATGCCTCCGTAGTCCCCGACCAGAGGGGCCTCGTCCTCGTCGACCGGTACGAGTACGGGCGTACGGCGGAACTCGCCGAGGAGTGCGGCGAACTCGCGGCGGGCGCGGGCGATGTCTTCCGCGGCGGCCGGGGATTGGGCGGTGGTGACCGAGGGCTGCTCGGGGGGCTCCGGTGCGGGGGCGGGCGCGGGCGATGTGCTGCCGGCGGGTGCGGAGTTGCCGTCCGCGACAACCGGCTCGGTCATCTCCGCGTAGTCGTCCAGCCGCGACCTGCGCCCGCGCTCCTCCGGGCCGCCGCCCCCCTGATCAGCCATGTCCGGAATCATCACATCGGCGCGTTGCGGAACGCAACGCGGAAGGTGATCCCCGAAGGTCGACGCGTAACGTTGTCGGGGGAGCCACAACTGCAGACACGTGCCTATGTGAAGGATAGAAATCCGCATGTCATTCGGTCCGCCACCGGCCAGTCCCGGGCCGGCCAACCCGCCTGTCTGGACGCCTCCCACGGAGATCGAGCAGGCGCTGTTCGAGGCCAGATCCCGGGACGACTGGGGGGCTTACTTCCAGACGCTCGCGCAGAACAGGCTGTACTTCCAGATCCGGCGGGACAGGACCGACAACGAGCCGGACAAGACATTCCCCGTCTTCGAGCGCGATCTGCGGACCGGCAGTGCGGTATGGGCGGTGTTCACCGCGGGAATGCTGCCGGCTCCGGAACCGGACCGGGTCTTCGACTGCAGGACCCTGAGAATGACCGACCCCGGCAGTCCCTGGCTCAACATCCCCTTTCGGTAGGCCTTCCGTACCCGCGCCTACCCCATCGGCCGGTAATACCCCAGCACCGCCGCCAGCTGAGCGAACCACTGCCCGAGTTGCTCCCTGGGCTTCGCGGTGACCACGCATTCGTAGAACCTGCCGTCCACGTGGACGACGGCCATCATAAGGGCCTTGCCGTTGGGGCCGGCCTTGAAGTGGACGCTGCGGATCTCGTGCCAGGGGAACTCGGCGGTGATGTCGTGGTCTTCGAAGGCGACGCCGGAAGGGTCGACGACGATGGAGTTGTGGCGGTCGACTGCCAGGAACTCCGGGCCGGAGGGGGCCGTCGGCTGGGGTGCCGGGTAGGCGTACTGCGGGGGCGGGGGGCCGAAGCCCGGAGGGGGTGGGGGCTGGTGGCCGTATGGCGGATGAGTCATTGGTGATCGGCCCCCGGTCGCTCGCGTGCGTGTGTACGGGAACTTACCCGCCGGGCGTCAGCCGGACCCGACCTGCCCCTCCCCCTCCCCCTCTCAAAAAACCTTGCACCCCCTGTGAAACATTTCTCCTCCCCCACCGCATCAATGAGGTGAGGACGACGGTCCGGACGACCACTTCGACAGGGGGAACACGTATGAGGCAGGCCCGCGCGGACGAGTACGCGGAGTTCGCGGCGGCGCGGGCCGGGCATCTGTACCGGTCCGCTTGCCTGTTGACGGCCGGCGACACGTACCTCGCCGAGGACCTGGTGCAGGAGACGCTGGGGCGGCTGTACGTGCGGTGGGGGCGGGTGAGTCGCGTCGGGAATCCGGCGGGGTACGCGCAGACCGTCCTCACCCGGACCTTCCTCGCCCACCAGCGGCGCCGTAGCAGCAAAGAGCGGGCCACCGACGTGCTGCCGGAGCGGGCCGGGGTCGACCGTGACGCCTCGCTGCGGCTGACGCTGCTCCAGGCCCTCGCGCGGCTGCCCGCCAAGGACCGGGCCGTGGTCGTGCTGCGGTACTGGGAGGACCGTTCCATAGAGGAGACGGCCGACGCGATGAACGCCAGCTCTGCGGCCGTGCGGACGCGGTGCGTGCGGGCCCTCGGCCGGCTGCGGGAGCTGCTCGGCGAGGACATCGGCGAGTACGCCAGACCCTGACCACCCCGTCTTCTGTCGCATCCACTTTTCTCACACCCATCTTCCGGAAACGGTGGTTCCGCCATGTCCGTAAACCAGCACAGCGACCCCGACAACAGCCCCTTCGAGGACCAGCTCTCCGCCGCCCTGCACGACACCGGCGGCACCTTCGACGCCGACCGGATCTCGCTCGCCGACGCCGGTCAGGCCCGTGGGCGGCGGCTGCGGATGCGGCGGCGGGCCGCCGCCGTCGCGGGTGGGGCGGCCGGCTTCACGCTCGTCGTCGTCGGCGGGGCGCTGCTCGTGCCGTGGGACGGTACGCCCGGCCTCCAGACCGGCAGCGTCGCCGCCCCGCCCACGGGCAAGCACGCGGCCACGTCCGCCCGAGGGCCCGTCTCCGGCGACGAGCTCGTCCAGATGCTCGAGAAGCTGCTGCCGAAGGGGAAGTTCAGCAGTCCGCAGGCGCGCGGCACGCACGAGGAGGCCCCGCTGCCGCCGTACGCGCAGGTCGTCTACGACGACGGCAAGGGCGCCGCGGCCGTCTCCGTGAGCTTCAACCAGGTGGAGCCGGGCGGCACCCAGGCCCGGGAGGTGGCCCGCTGCCAGGACAAGCTCCTGTCGGGATACGACAGTTGTGATGTGTCGCGGCTCTCCGACGGGTCCGTACTCAAGATCGTCAAGCGGTACGAGTATCCGGACCGGCGCGTCGACACGAAGCTGTGGACGGCACAACTGCTGACGAAGACCGGGCAGTTGGTGTACGTCAGTGAGTGGAACGCCTCGGCCGAGAAGGACGCCGCGATCACTCGGGCGGAACCGCCGCTTTCGGCAGCCCAGTTGAAGGGCATCGCGAGTGCCAAGGTATGGCGCGAGGTCGTGGACGCCCTTCCGGAGGACCCTCGCAAGCCGAGCGCGGAGCCGAGCCCTCCCGCCGGAGAGCCGAGCGGCAAGGCGGTGTCGAAGACGCTCCTCGGGCTGCTCCCCAAGGGGCTCACGCTGGTCGAGCACAGCGGTGACGATGGCGAGTACGCCTATGTCGTCGTCGAGGACGGCAAGGGGCAGAGCTTCGTCCAGATCAACGTGCAGGCCGACATGCGGGACGTCGCCGACCAGCTCTACGGGGAGGGGTCCGAGACGCTGCCCGATGGCAACAAGGTCATGGAGCGGCAGGGGCCGGGTGAGAAGGGCGGGTCGGGTGTCGTGATGTGGACCGTCGACACCATGCGGCCGGACGGTCGGCGTGTGGTGATCAGCGCCTTCAACGCCCGTACGCAGAACACGGACGCGACCCGCCCGACCCCGGCCCTCTCCATGAAGCAGCTCCGGGAGATCGCCCTCAGCCCGAAGTGGCTGACCCTGTAGGGGACATCAGAAGAACTCCGACCACGGCTGGTCCCAGATCTGCTTCACGCACAGCACCAGGAACAGCAGCCCGGCCAGTGCCAGCATCATGTTGCTCAGCAGGCCGTTGCGCCACTGGGTGGGCGTGCGGGAAGAGTTGAGGAGCCAGATCAGGGTGCCGGCGAGGAAGGGGAGGAAGGCGGCGCCCAGGACGCCGTAGAGGATGATCAGGCGGAAGGGCTGGCCCTGGAAGAGGAGGACGATGGGCGGGAAGGTCAGCCACAGCAGGTACGCGCGGAACGGCCACGACCGCTCGCGCTCGCCCGACGCGACCTCCTCGCCCCCCGCCTCGCTCGTGGTCCCGGTGCGCTTCTGGTAGCGCGCCACGAAGTCCGCGAACATCAGGCTCACGCCGTGCCAGACGCCGATCAGGGAGGTGTAGGAGGTGGCGAAGAAGCCGATCAGGAAGAACTTGGCGGTGGCCGTGCCGTACTCCGCCTCCAGGATGTCGCTGAGTTGGATCAGGCCCTTGTCGCCGCTCGCGATGGCGACGTTCGCCGAGTGCAGCAGCTCGGCGCCGACGAAGAGCATCGCGATGACGAAGATGCCGGTGGTGATGTAGGCGACGCGGTTGTCGAGGCGCATCACCTTCATCCAGCCGGTGTTCGTCCAGCCCTTGGCGTTGACCCAGTAGCCGTACGCGGCGAGCGTGATGGTGCCGCCGACGCCGCCGATCAGGCCCAGCGTGTTGAGGACGGAGTCCTTCTCGTCGGGCAGGACGGGGAGCAGGCCGGCGAAGGCGTCGGGGAGGTGGGGGGTGACCCGGATCGCCAGGTACACCGTCACCACGAACATGACGCCGACCAGGACCGTCATGACCTTCTCGAAGACGGCGTACTTGTTGAACCAGACGAAGACCAGACCCACCACGCCGCAGGCGACGGCCCACCACTTGAGGTCCATCACGTCGGGAAACAGGGCCTGGAGCGGCAGCGCGCTGGACGACATCGCCGCCGCGCCGTAGACGAAGCCCCAGACCACGACGTAGACGGCGAAGAAGTACGTCGTCCAGCGGCCCAGGCTCGCCCAGCCGTCGAAGAGGGTGCGGCCGGTGGACAGGTGCCAGCGGCCGGCCGCCTCGGCGAGGGAGATCTTGACCAGGCAGCCGACGACCGCCGCCCACAGGAGGGTGTAGCCGAAGTTGCTGCCCGCGATGAGGGTGGCGACGAGGTCACCGGCGCCGACGCCGGTCGCCGCGACGACGATCCCGGGGCCGATGTGCCGCCAACTCGCTTTACGTGGGGGAGAGTCGATGCCGGATGGTGCCTCGGTGTCCGTGGGGTTTCCCGTGGTGTCCGCCATGGTGGTCAAGAAACCGCAAAGTACCTGAACTGGCAAGAGGGCTCTGTGTGGAGCGCCCCAGGAGCGCGGGGAACTGCGCGATCAGCCCCCACGGTCCGGGGACCGAGTACAGGCCCCGGCGGCTGGGCGTACCGTCGGGGCCCACCCAGCGGAGCGTTACGGCTGTCGCCGACCGCAGCCGTCGCCTCCGCATGTGCCGAGCTCGAACCAGACGGTCTTGCCCGGCCCGTCCTGGTGGCAGCCCCAGCGCCGGGCGAGCGCGTCCACCAGGAACATCCCCCGGCCGCTCTCCGCGCCGCCCGCCTGGAGCACCTGCGGGGTGCGGCGGCCGGTGTCTGCCACCTCGCAGCGCAGGACGCCGTGCGCGGCGGACAGCGTGAGCCGGAAGCGGCTCGCGGAGTGCAGCAGGGCGTTGGTGGCGAGCTCGCTCACGAGGAGTTCCGCCGTGTCCACCAGGTCCTCGTGTTCCGCGAGGCCCCATCCCTCCAACTGTTTGCGGACCTCGGCGCGGGCCTCGCGGACGGCGGCGGGACGGGGGTCGTACTCGACGCTCAGGTGCCCTGCCCCCATGGGCGGCTGGGGGTACGCGCCGTACTGGGTGTCGGGGTCCGGGAGGCGCCCCCCGGAGAGTCGCAGCATGCTTCCAGGGTGTCCGGCGGGGGCGTACGGCACACGGGGAGGACTACCCGATTCCATACCTGCGCCGTAGCCCGTCCGGGGGCCACGGCTGCACGTAGGGCGTCCGGCTACGGGCTGGGCGTACTGCAGCCGTACGGTCGCTCCCGCGCCGTCGTCGCGGACGTCGACGTACGCGCACCTGCCGGGCGAACCACAGTCCCTGGGGAGCGGGGGTGCAGGGCGGGGCGGGGGGTCAGCGCTGGGCGGTCACCCAGGCGGCGATCTGGCTGCGGTTGCTGAAGCCGAGCTTGCTGAGGATGCGTTCCACGTGGCCTTCGGCGGTGCGGCGGGCGATGACCAGGCGGTCGGCGATCTGCTGGTTGGCGAGGCCCTGGGCGACGAGTTCGGCGACCTCTGTCTCGCGCGGGGTGAGGCGGACGCCGTCGGCCGGGCGGGGGGTCGGGGCGCCGGTGGTGGGGTCGGGCAGGGCGTGAGTGGCCCGGGTCGGCTGAGAGGGGGGCTGTGCCCGGACGTACTCGTGGCCCGGCCGGTGCTCGTGTTCTTGGTCCTGCTCGTGCCCGTGGCCCTTCCCGTGCTCACTCAGGGCGTAGCCGACGATGTCGCGGAGGCCGAGGGCCGCGCCGCGTTCGTGGGCGCGGTGGAAGGCCGCGCCGCCCACCGCCTCGCGCACGCGTGCCTCGCTGCTCGTGCGGGTGGAGTTGAGGGCGGCCGAGCCGAAACGGTTGCGGTCGACGTCGGCCCAGGCCCGGTCGGCTCCGCCGAGCAGGACGGCGGCGCGGTCGTGGTCGCCGCGCTGGGCCGCGATCGTGGCGAGCAGATCGAGGGTGAGGCCGATGCCGAGGACGTCGTGCACGGCGAGTTTGAGGCGCAGCGCCTCCAGGGCGTGCTGCTCGGCCTCCCACCAGTCGCCCTTCACGGTGTGGGCGAGGGCGAGGATCCACAGCACGTACGACAGCACCCATTCCTCGCCGTGCTCCGTACACAGGCGGCGCGTCTCCTCGCAGACCTCGATCGCCTCGTCGGCCTCGCCGAGGAAGGCGAGGGCGCAGGCGAGTTCGACGTGGTCGAGGCCGACGATGCTGAGGTGCTGGCCGGGGGCGCGGCCGCGGGCGACGCTGGCGCGGAAGTGCTCCAGGGCGGCCGGCAGGTCGTCGCTGAACAGGCGGATGACGCCGACGACGTACTCGGCGTGGGCGGCCTCGGCGGCGTCACCGAGCCGTCGGGCCAGGTCGCGGGCCTGCTCGGCGCGGCGCAGGCCGCGGGTGAGGTCTTTCGGGCAACCGGCGAGGAGTCCGGAGACCCAGAGGGCGCGGGCGCGTTCGCGGGTGGGGGCGGGGCTGGCGTCGAGGGCGCGGTCGAGCCAGTAGCGGCCCTCGCGCGGGACGCCGCAGGCGTGCCAGTGGAACCAGAGGGTGCCCGCCAGGCGCAGTCCGGCGAGGGCCTCGCCCGGGGCGGTGAGGCTGAAGTCGAGGGCGGCACGCAGGTTGTCGCGGTCGGCCCGCAGCCGGGCGACGATCGCCGGCTGGCCGGGGCCGAACCAGGCGCGTTCGCAGGCGGCGGCCCGCTCCTGCATCCAGTCCCGCAGTCGCCGCCGCGCGGCCTGCTCCTCCCCCGGGCGCTCCCGCAACCGCTCCAGCCCGTAGTGCCGCAAGGTGTCCAACAGCCGGTACCGCACACCGTCCGGCCCCGCCTCCCGGCACAACACGGACTTGTCGACGAGCCCGGCGACGGCTTCGAGCACGTCGTGCGCACGGATGAGGGCACCGGCAGCGGGGGTTCCCTGCGGGGCCTCCATGGCGTGCCCCGCGCCGACATCGGCGGCAGGTCCGCCGCACGCACGCTTCCCGTGACCGTCCTCGCCGTACCTCCGCTCCCCTCCGAACCCCTCCCGCTCCCCGAACCCTTCCTCACCGCACCCCCGCTCCGCGTGGCTGCCCTCGCCGCATCCGCCCTCGCCTCGGTGACCGGGCTGCCCCGCGCCGCGGGCGTCCCCCGAGCTCCCGCCCCTGCGGTCCCGGGCGGCCTCGTCCGGGTCCGCTCTCACCGCCTCCGCAGTCACCGCCTCCGGCCTCACCGCCACCGCCTCCGCCGTCTCCAGGTCGAACGTGCCTGCGAGGACGGACAGGCGGGCCCAGACCAACTGCTCCTCGGGGGTGCAGAGTTCGTGGCTCCAGGTGACGGCCGCGCGGAGGGTCTGGTGACGGGGGAGGGCGGCGGGGCTGCCGGTGGTGAGGAGGCGGTAGCGGTCGTCGAGGCGTTCGAGGAGCTGGTCGACGTCGAGGACGCGCATGCGGACCGCGGCGAGTTCGATGGCGAGCGGCAGACCGTCGAGGCGGCTGCAGAGTCGGGCGACGGCCGCCCGGTTGGCGGAGGTCAGGCGGAAGCCGGGGTCGACGGCGGCGGCGCGGTCGGCGAAGAGGGCGAGCGCGGGGTAGCCGTCGGCGGCGGCGAGGTCGCCGTCCGGGTCGGGGACCTGCAGGGGCCGTACCTCCATGAGGTGTTCCTCGGTGAGCCCGAGGCGGTGCCGGCTGGTGGCGAGGATGCGGACGCCCGGGGTGCCGTGCAGCAGGGCCGCGGCGAGCTGGGCGCAGGCCGGCAGCAGATGTTCACAGTTGTCGACGACCAGCAGCAGCCGGCGGTCCCGCACCTGCTCCACCAGCGCGTTCAGTGGAGGCTGCTCGGAGTGGTCGCGCAGGCCGAGCGCGTCGGCGGCGGCGAGCGGGACGAGCGCCGGGTCGTGCAGCCCGGCGAGCGGTACGAAGCGCACGCCGTCCGGGAAGGCCCGCTCCAGGCGGGCCGCCATGCGCAGCGCGAGACGGGTCTTGCCGACGCCGCCGGGCCCGGTGAGCGTGACCAGTCGGGCCCTGCTCAACAGCTCGCGGCCTGCGGCCAGTTCGCTGCGCCGGTCGACGAAACTGGTCGTCTCCACCGGCAGGTGGCAGTCCCGTCGTGGCGCTGATCCGCCCATGATCAGCCAGTCCTCTGGGAGTGTGGGTCTCTGCGCGGACTGCCACTCTTCCCGCGGCCCTACATATATGCACCCCACCGTCACACCCGCGGGTGCACTTTGCCGGGGACCGTGCCACGAGCTGCGGCCACGCGTAGACTGCGCGACCGTTTCCGCAACAGTCCGTGTGCCTCAACAACAGTCCGCGTGCCGCAACAACCCGCGCGGTGCCTCAACTCATCGCCCCGCGGCCGGATTCGGCGTGGTTCGCGCCACCGGCCCTTGGCGCACTCTTGACCTGCTCATGCCATAAGTCGACGATGAGCGGCACACCCGCACCAGCACGTCGCTGAACCACCCCACGCTCCACGCTCCGCTCCCCCCGTCCGGCAGACCCCGGACTCCCTGGAGAAACGAGGAGATTTCATGCGACTTCGCATCCGCGGCTCGGGCACCCGAAGCGGCAGACGCACCGCCGCGCTCGCCACCCTGCTGGCCCTGGCCCTCGCCGCCCCCATCACGGCGACCTCCACCGACGCCTCCGCCGACGGCGCCAAGAAGCCGACCGCGTCCGCCGACGACATCCGGCAGTACGAGATCCACGTCCACCAGAACACCCCGGTCACCCGCACCGCCATCGCCGCCACCGGCGTGTCCGTCGACGAGGCCGACGAGGAGACCGTGGTCGTCTCCGGCCGCGCCGACCAGATCCGCAAGCTGCGTCAACAGGGCTACGAGGTCGCCCCGTTGGTGGCCGCGCCGGACCGGGTCGCCGGGGACGAGATGCGGCTCTTCGACTTCCCCTCGGCGGACTCCAAGTACCACAACTACGCCGAGATGAACGCGGAGATCAACCAGCGGCTCGCCGCCTACCCGAACATCATGAGCAAGCGCGTGATCGGCAAGTCCTACCAGGGCCGGGACATCGTCGCCGTCAAGATCAGCGACAACGTGGCGACGGACGAGGCCGAGCCGGAGGTGCTGTTCACCCACCACCAGCACGCCCGTGAGCACCTGACGGTCGAGATGGCGCTGTACCTCATCCGCGAACTCGGCGCGGGTTACGGCTCCGACTCCCGGATCACCAACATGGTGAACGGCCGCGAGATCTGGATCGTGCCCGACCTCAACCCGGACGGCGGCGAGTACGACATCGCCTCCGGCTCCTACCGCTCTTGGCGCAAGAACCGGCAACCCAACTCCGGTTCTTCGTACGTCGGTACGGACCTCAACCGCAACTGGAACTACAAGTGGGGCTGCTGCGGCGGCTCTTCCGGATCCACGTCCTCCGAGACCTACCGGGGCGCCTTGGCCGAGTCCGCGCCCGAGGTGAAGGTCGTCGCCGACTTCGTACGCAGCCGGGTGGTCGGCGGGAAGCAGCAGATCACCGCGGGGATCGACTTCCACACGTACAGCGAGCTGGTGTTGTGGCCGTTCGGGTACACGTACTCCGACACGGCGACCGGGATGACGGCGGACGACGCTGCCGCGTTCAAGGCCGTCGGGCAGAAGATGGCGGCGAGCAACGGGTACACGCCGGAGCAGTCCAGCGACCTGTACATCACGGACGGGTCGATCGACGACTACCTCTGGGGCACGCAGAAGATCTTCTCGTACACCTTCGAGATGTATCCGTCGTCCAGCTTCGAGGGCGGGTTCTACCCGCCCGACGAGGTGATCGAGCGGGAGACTGCCCGGAACCGGGATGCGGTGTTGCAGCTGCTGGAGAACTCGGACTGCATGTACAGGTCCATCGGGAAGGCCGCTCAGTACTGCAGTTAGGCGCGCGGTTCGTCGCGCGCCTGTTCAGTCGGCGTCTTCTTCGAAGTACGCGTCCAGAACCGCGTCCAGCTGTTCCTCCCACTCCTTGAACCTGCTCCTGGCCGTCGCCTCGATCTCGATCGGGTACCAGCGGCGGTCAGGGGTGTGGACGGTGATGGTGAACCGCTTGCCGAAGCGGGCGGTTTCGGTCTCGACGGCGCCGACCTCGTCCCAGCGGAACTCGCACTGCTGGTCGTCGAGGGTGAGGTGGACGCCCTTGTGGTCGGCGACGATCTTCGCCCGACGGTCGGAGGCCTCGAAGACCGGACCTTCGGGAGCCTCCACCTCCTCGGAGGGTTCGTCCGCCGCTTCCTCGGCGGGGGACACCTCCTCCGGCTCCACGGCGTCGTCGTGCTCGACGGCGTCCTCCGGCTTCGCGGTCGCCGGCGACGTGAGCCCGGGGATGAAAGCCGGGTCGAATCCGGCGCCCTCCAGGGGCTGGCTGCTCGAACCTATGCGCTGCTCCACAGCGGGAAGTATGGTCGAAGATCCTGTGCGGGACACAGCCAGCCCCCTGCATCGTTATCAGACGCCTACACGAACAGGCTCAGCACAGCGGCCACCAGGAACCCCGCGACCGACAGGACCGACTCCAGCACGGTCCACGTCTTCAGCGTGTCCCGCTCGGTGATGCCGAAGTACTTGGCCACCATCCAGAAGCCTCCGTCGTTGACGTGGGAGGCGAAGATGGAGCCGGCGGAGATCGCCATAATGACGAGGGCGACGAAGGCCTGGGAGTGGTGGCCCTCCGTCAGCAAGGGGGCGACGATGCCCGCGGTCGTCACGATGGCGACCGTCGCCGAGCCCTGGGCCACGCGCAGGACCACCGAGATCAGGTAGGACAGGGCGATCACGGGCAGGCCGACGTCGTTGAAGGTGTCGGAGAGTGCCTGGGCGACACCGCTGGCCTTGAGGATCGCGCCGAAGACCCCGCCCGCGCCCACGACCAGCAGGATGTTGCCGATCGGCTTGAGGGAGGCCGTCGAGACGGTCTCCAGTGACTTGCGGGACCAGCCGCGGCGGATGCCGAGCAGGTAGTACGCGAGGAGCAGCGCGATCGTCAGGGCGACGAAGGGGTGACCGAAGAACTCGATCACCGAGCGGCCGGTGGAGGGGTCCAGGGCGATCGAGGAGAACGTGGCGGCGAGGATCAGCAGCAGGGGCGTACCGATGATGCCGAGGACCGTCCCGAGCGGCACCGGATCCTCGCGGGGCTCGACACCCTGCTCCCGCTGCTCGTTGATGACCGCGAGCTTCGCCTCCGCGGCCGCCTCGACCATGTCCTGCGGTACGGGGACGAAGATGCGCCGGCCGATCCACGCGGAGTACGCCCAGGCGGCCAGCACCGCGGGAATGCCGCAGACGACGCCCATGAGGATGACCCAGCCGAGGTCCACGTGCAGGAGGCCGGCGGCCGCGACGGGGCCGGGGTGCGGGGGCAGGAACGCGTGGGTCATGGACAGGCCCGCGAGCAGGGGCAGGCAGTACAGCAGGATCGACTTGCCGGAGCTTTTGGCGGCCGCGTAGACGATCGGGGCCAGGACGAAGATGCCGACGTCGAAGAAGACCGGGATGCCGAAGATCAGGCCGGTGAGGCCCATCGCCAGCGGGGCCCGTTTCTCGCCGAACATCCCGAGCAGCCGGGACGCCAACACCTCGGCGCCTCCGCTGACTTCGAGGACGGCGCCCAGCATGGTGCCCAGGCCGATGATGATCGCGACATGGCCGAGGATGCCGCCCATGCCGGACTCGATGGTCGACACGGCGTCAGACCGCTGCACGGTGCCGAAGAGTTCGGTGACGGACAGACCGGCGAGCAGGCCGACGGCTATGGACACGGCGAGCAGCGCGACGAAGGGCTGGAGCCGCACCTTGATGATCAGGAAGAGCAGGAGCGCGATGCCGATCGCGGCGACGGTGAGCAGTCCGGCGGTGCCGTCGACGAGGAGGAGCAGGCCTCCGGTGTGGGGCGGGGCCTCGGCGGGGGCGGGGGCGGCGAGCGGAAAGGACATAGGGGGTCCTCTACGTAAGTGCATACTTTCGGGCAGGGGGGACCGCGGCTCGGCGCCCCGGAACAGCAGGGCGCCGTGCCGACCACGGCATGCGGGAGCGGAAGGGCCGTCGGCTCGTCAGCCGAGGACGGCCAGCGCGTCGATCTCGATGAGGAGGCCCGCGGGGAGGCCGACGTAGACCGTCGTGCGGGCGGCGGGGGGCTGGGTGAGGCCCTGCTCCTCGAAGTACGCGTTGTAGATCTCGTTCATCTCGGCGAAGTGGTCCACGTCCGTGAGGTAGACGCGGATCATCATCGCGTCGTCCCAGCTCGCGCCGCCCTCTTCGAGGATCGCCTTGACGTTGGCGAGGGTCTGGAGGGTCTGCTCGCGCAGCGTGGGCCCGGCGGGTGTGGGGGGCTTGCCCTCCTCGGCGGGCAGGAAGCCGACCTGGCCGGCGACCTGGAGGATGTTGCCCTTCTTCACGCCGTGCGAGAACTTCGCCGGCGGAGTGGTGTGGGTCTTCGGGGTCAGTGCGGTCTTGTCCGTCATTCGGTGTCCTTCACACGGTGTCCTTTGCTGGTGTCCTGCCGGAGTACTCCCCGCTGATGGCATCCGCGGTACGGCGGACCAGCGGGAGCAGGGTGAGGAGTTCGTCGGCGGTGACGACGACGTTCGGAGCGGAGACCGACATCGCGGCGACCACTCGGCCGTCGGCGCCGCGGACGGGGGCCGCGACGCAGTTGATGGATTCCTCGTGACCGCCGAGGTCGGTGGCCCAACCCTGTTCGCGCGCCTTCTCCAGCTCCCGCAGGAACGCGGGCGCGTTGGGCGTCGAACGGGCCGTGTAGAGGGGGTAGTCCAGCTTCTCCGCGAGGGCGCGGCGCTCGTGCTCGGGGAGATCGGCGAGCAGCAGCTTCGCCACGGCGGCGACGGTGATGGCGACGGGCTTGCCGATGCGCGAGTACATGCGTACGGGGTAGCGGCTCTCCACCTTGTCGATGTAGAGGACCTCGTTCTCCTCGTACACGGCGAGGTGGACGGTGTGCCCGGTCTGTTCGTTCAGCCGTACGAGATGAGGGTGGGCGATCTCGCGGATGTCGAGGTTCTCCATCGCCTCCTGGGCGAGGGCGATGAGGCGGGCGCCGAGGCGGTAGCGCTGGTCGGACTGGCGGTAGACGAGGCCGTGCTCGTGGAGGGTGCGCAGGAGGCGCAGGGCCGTTGACTTGTGGACGCCGAGGCGGTCGGCGACCTGCCCGAGGTCGGCGGGCCCCTCGGCGAGCAGCGGCAGGATGCTCAGGGCGCGGTCGACGGTCTGGCTCATGGGGTGCGTACCTCCTCCGGGGCCACTTCGGCTTGCGTCCAGCCGGGGCCGAGTCGAAGTGTCCCCCACGCGGTGTCGTCGAGGGCGGCCAGACGGTCGGCGTGGTCGCGGGCGGGGGGCGTGGCGAGGTCGCCGGGGGCGGTGAGGGCGGCGGCGGCCGTGAGGTGGCCGTGGCGCAGCCGGTCCCGGACGGGCAGTCCGCGCAGGGTGGCGGAGAGGAACCCGGCGGCGAAGGCGTCCCCGGCACCGACGGCGGCGACGACGTCGACGCGGGGGGCACGGACGAGGGTGGCGGTGCCGTCGGCGTCCTCCGCCCCTTCGGTGCCGTGGTCGAACGCGACCGCACCACCCGCGCCCAGCTTGACGACCACGAGCTCCGGCTCGGGCAGCGCTTCCCGGACGGCAGCGGTGCCGTGCAGTCCCCACGCCTCGCGTGCCTCGTCCGCGCCGACGAAGACGATGTCGGCACGTCGGGCGAGGTCGAGCAGGACGCGCGGGCCGTCGGCGTCGGGCCACAGCCCGGGCCGGTGGTTGACGTCGAAGGAGACGAGCGGCCGCCCGGGGCGGGGCTCGGTCAGCTCCCACAGGAGGGCGAGGCAGTCGTCGGACAGCGCCGCGGTGATCCCCGACAGGTGCAGCACGCGCCCGGCGCGCACCGCCGCCAGGTCCACGGTGTCCGCCGACATCGCCGAGGCGGCCGACCCGGCCCGGTAGTAGGCCACCTCGTGGGCGTCGGTGGCCCGGTCCCCCGCCGTACGGAAGTAGATGCCGGTGGGGCGCGCGGGATCACGCCGTACGGACGCGACGTCGACGCCGTACGAGCCGATCTCCTCGACGAGGTGGTCGCCGAAGCCGTCGGCCCCCACCCGGCTGACCCATCTCGTCGAGTGCCCGGCCGCCGCCAGTACGCACACGACGTTGGACTCGGCGCCGCCGATGGCACGTTCGAAGGAGGGGACGTCGGCGAGGCTGCCCGGCCGGGAGGGCAGGAAGGTGACCATGGACTCGCCGAGCGCGACGACGTCGACGACGTCGGGGGCGTTGCGGGATCCGTGGGGGGTCACGATCGTCGAAGCTCCTCGGTGGGGGCGCGGCGGCCTCGTTGACCCCACGTGGCCGAGATGTTAGACAGCGGTAAGCGACATACGCAATGGACGTTGCAGATGATGCAACGCACCGGATCAGGAGGCTCTGCATGAGCAGCGAAGCGCTCGCCCGCCTTGCCGAGGAACGCGTCGACCACCGCTTCAAGGGCCTCCCGCCGGACGCGGACGGGCTGACCGTCGGCCAGTTGGCCGCCCAGCGCCGCAATCTCTTCACCGGCGGCTTCACCACCCCGGTCCTCGCCCTGTCCGCGGAGCGCCTGGAGCACAACCTGCGGCTCATGGAGACGTACGCGGAGCGCCACGGCCTCCTGTTCGCCCCGCACGGCAAGACCTCCATGGCCCCGCAGCTCTTCCAGCGGCAGATCGAGCACGGCGCGTGGGGCATCACGCTCGCCGTGCCGCACCAGGTGCGGGTGGCGCGGGCGTTCGGGATCGAGCGGGTGTTCCTCGCCAACGAGGTGCTGGACCCGGTGGCCCTGCGCTGGGTCGCCGCCGAGCTGGCCGCCGACCCGGCCTTCCGCTTCGTCTGCTACGTCGACTCCGTACGCGGGGTGGAACTGATGGACGCGGCCCTCGCGGGGGCACCGCGCCCGGTGGACGTGGTGGTCGAACTGGCCGCCGGAGACGGGGCCCGCACCGGCGTACGGACCGAGGCGGAGTGCGCGGCGGTCGCGGACGCGGTGTCGGACACGGCGACCCTGCGGCTGGTGGGTGTGGCGGGCTACGAGGGCGAGGTGCCGCAGGCCGATCCCGAGCGGGTGCGGGCCTGGCTGCGACGGCTGGTCGCGCTGGCCGCCGACTTCGACAAGGCGGGGCGGTTCTCCGGCGTCGAGGAGATCGTCGTCAGCGCGGGCGGCAGCGCCTGGTTCGACACGGTCGCCGAGGTCTTCGCCGAGATCCCCGAACTCTCCCTGCCCGTGCTGAAGTTGCTGCGCTCGGGCGCCTACGTCTCGCACGACGACGGCCACTACCGCAGGCTGACGCCCTTCAACCGGGTCCCCGAGGAGGGCGCGCTGGAGCCCGCGTTCCGCCTGTGGGCGCAGGTGGTGTCCCGTCCGTCCGCCGAGCAGGCCTTCGTCAACGCGGGCAAGCGCGACGCGGCCTACGACCTGGACCTGCCCTTCGCGCAGGTGGTCCGCCGGGACGGCACCGAGCGCCCCGCCACCGGCCTGTCGGTCACCGCGCTGTCCGACCAGCACGCCTGGCTGCGCACGACCGAGGAGGCGGACCTGGAGGTCGGCGACTGGGTGGGCTTCGGACTGTCCCACCCGTGCACGTCGTTCGACAAGTGGCAGCTGATCCCGGTGGCCGAGGCGGACGGCACGGTCGTCGACTACGTCCGCACGTTCTTCTAGGGGGTACGGCGTGGAAGAACTCGTCATCCGGGACGCGGACGTCGTCGACGGCTCCGGCGGACCGTCGTACCGCGCCGACGTGGTGGTCGACCACGGCCGCGTCGTCGGCATCGTCAAGGAGGCCGCGGCGGCCGGCTGCCAACGTCCCCGTGCCATGCGGGAGTTGGATGCCGAGGGGCTGGTCCTCTCCCCCGGCTTCATCGACATGCACGCCCACAGCGACCTCGCCCTCCTGCGCGACCCCGACCACAGCGCGAAGGCCGCGCAGGGCGTCACCCTCGAAGTCCTCGGCCAGGACGGGCTGTCGTACGCGCCCGTCGACGACCGCACACGGGAAGGGGTCCGCCGGGCCATCACCGGCTGGAACGGGTACGGCGACGACATCGACTTCGACTGGCGGTCGGTGGGCGAGTACCTGGACCGCCTGGACCGGGGAATCGACGGCCGGGGCATCGCGGTCAACGCCGCCTATCTGATCCCCCAGGGCACCGTCCGCGCCCTCGCCGTCGGCTGGGAGGACCGCGCTGCCACCGCCGAAGAGCTGGACCGGATGCGGCAGTTGGTCGCCGAGGGTCTTGAACAGGGCGCGGTGGGCCTGTCCTCCGGGCTCACCTACACGCCCGGCATGTACGCCAAGGACGCCGAACTCACCGAGCTGTGCCGGGTGGTGGCGTCCTACGGCGGCTACTACTGCCCCCACCACCGCTCCTACGGCGCGGGCGCCCTGGAGGCGTACGCGGAGATGGTGGCGCTGACCCGGGAGGCGGGCTGCCCGCTCCATCTCGCCCACGCCACGATGAACTTCGGCGTGAACAAGGGCCGGGCGCCGCAGCTGCTGGCCCTGTTGGACGACGCGCTGACCGCCGGTGCCGACATCACGCTCGACACGTATCCCTACACGCCCGGCAGCACGACCCTCGCCGCCCTGCTGCCGAGTTGGGCGAGCGAGGGCGGTCCGCAGGAGATCCTGCGGCGCCTGGCGGACGAGGAGATCGCCGAGCGGATCCGCCACCACCTGGAGGTTCTCGGCGCGGACGGCTGTCACGGTGTGCCCGTCGAGTGGGACACGATCGAGATCTCGGGCGTCGGCGACCCCGGACTCGACACGTACGTCGGCCGTACGGTCCAGGAGTCCGCGGACCTGCGCGGCGAGCCCCCTTGGACGACCGCCCGCCGACTGCTGATCGAGGACCGTCTCGCCCCGACGATCCTCCAGCACGTCGGCCACGAGGAGAACGTCCGGGCCATCATGCGCCACCGCGTCCACACGGGCGGCTCGGACGGCATCCTGCAGGGCGCCAAGCCGCATCCGCGGGCGTACGGCACGTTCCCGCACTACCTCGGCCACTACGTACGGGAGTTGGAGGTCCTGTCACTGGAGGAGTGCGTCGCCCATCTCACGGGTCGCCCCGCGGCCCGGCTGCGTCTGCCGGACCGGGGTCTGGTCCGCGAGGGCTACCGGGCGGATCTGGTGCTGTTCGACCCGAGGACGGTGGCGGCCGGGTCGACGTACGACGCTCCGCGCACGCTGCCCACCGGCATTCCGCACGTCCTCATCGACGGCCGGTTCGTGATCGAGGACGGCCGGCGGACGGACGTACTGGCGGGGAGGGCGGTCCGTCGCAGTCCCGTGTGACGGAACGCCCCTCCGTGTCGCCCTACGGCTTGGGCAGGGTGCAGCCGCCGGCGCTGAGGTTCAGCTGGTTGCGGGTCGTGAAGCAGGCCGGGAACCCGTACGTCTCCTGGGCGTAGTTGATGCCCTTGCGGACGGTGACGTTGCCGCTGGCGTCGACCTCACAGGGGTTGTTCTCCGTGCAGCGCTCGCCGTCCTCGTTGCCGGTGTTGTTGACGGCGACGACCTTGCCGGTGGCCTGGTCGACGACCGGCGAGCCCGAGGTGCCGCCGATGGTCTGGCAGGCGGAGGTGTAGCGGACGGAGTCCTTCCAGGTCCAGTCGCCCTCCTTCATGCGGTACACGAACCCGTCGATGTTGCAGCTGTAGAGCCGCTTCCAGTAACCGGAGGCCACGGTGATCGCGGTGCCGGCGGTGGGGTGCGTGTCCTGCACGGTGAGCGGGCTGATGCCGTACGAGCTCTTGATGGTCGCGTACGTGCTGGTCAGCTGGTAGATCGTGGCGTCCGTGTCGGTCATCGTCGAGTACGCGATCTTGCTGGCGCGCAGCGTCGCGACCCGGGTGCCGGAGGAGTTGAGCAGGCCGAAGCTGCGGCTGGACGCCTTGTTGACGATGACCTCACCGGGCTCCGGGAAGCCCGTCTCCAGGCAGTGGCCGTTGGTGAGCACCAGCGCCGGGTCGGTGTCCAGGGAGTTCGGGAAGCGCACGACGGAGCCGGAGCAGTTGCTCAGCGCGACGGTTCCGGCGAGGGTGACGGCCTTGAGCGTGGGCGACGTGGCCTTGGTGTCGGTCGTCTGTGCGGTTGCCTTCTCCGCGGTCGCCGGAGCGCCGGTGATGGGCGCCGCGACCGCGGGTGCCGCTCCGGCCCCGGCGATCGCCAGGGCGAACAGCGCGGCAACGAGAGGCTTTCTCATGTGGGGGTCCCCTCTTACGACAAGGCGACCGGAGATCTTCCGGCCGCCCGCTGCTTCTTGCTTTTTGTCATGCGCATTGTGATCGCAGAGGGGTGGGTTTCGGCAAGGAGCTGTTTCCGGCCACGCACGCTCCCGGCTACCGGGGGCCCTTCGTACTGCCGTGGCCGCGCCCCTTGCTGTCGGAGTTACCGGGGCCGGAAGTCGTCGACGTGGAGGGGGTGGGGGTCGGTCGCGGAGCGGTGGAGGTTGAGGGGCCCGGGGAGGCCTCGGACGTCGCGCTCGGGTCCGGGGAGGACGTCGGCGAGGCGCTCGCGCCGGACGACGTGTCCGCCGCCGGGCTGCCGGGGCGGGCCGTGCCGGTGCCGGTGGGATCGGTCGTGCCGGTCCCGGCCCTGTGCGGGGAGCCGGCGGACTCGTCGGGAGCGGAACGCGTGCCGCCGTCCGTGGTGCCCGGCCGCCCGTCGGACGAGGACCCGTGGAACGAGACCCCGGCGATCAGGGCAGCCACCGACACGGCCCCCACCGCACCGGCCGCGACCACCGCCCGCCGCCGCGCCCCGCGCCTGCGCTGTGCGCGGCGACCGGAGCGGGTGCTGAGCGCGCCGTCGCCCCAGGCGGCCGCGTCGACCGCCGGGCCGTCACCCCACCCGGACGCCGCCGAGTCCGAGCCACCCCACCTCGCCCCGTCGGGCGCAGGGCCGGCCCACCTTTCGCCCTCGGGCGCAGGGCCGACCCACCCAGCCCCCTCAGGCGCAGGCCCAGACCACCCAGCCCCCTCAGGCGCAGGCCCAGACCACCCAGCCCCCTCAGGCGCAGGACCGGCCCACCCAGCCCCCTCAGGCGCCGGGCCAGACCACCCTTGCCCCTCGGCTGCCGAGCCCTCCCGCCGGGCGGTTGCCCCGGACGGCGGTGCGGGCTGCGGTGAGTGGGGACGCTCGCCTGTTTCCTCCGGGACCGTTCGTGGGAGTTCCGCCGTCTCGTCGTAGGCGTTCTGCCAGCCGTGGGCGGCCGCCGGATCGACGTACTCCTCGTACGCGGGGGTCGCCGGGGCGGGCGGGTGGTACACGTTCGGGCGTATCCGGGGCGCACCGCTCTCCCCGGGCGCACCGTGATCGCCGTACGCCCCGTTCTCGTGCTGCGGTGGCCTGGACATGGCGGCGCATTGTAGGGACGGGTGGGACCCGTGGGACAGCCGACGGAGATACCCGTACAAACCGACGCGTCCCACGTGGTGGAAAACACGACCCACGAGGCGTTACCGGGCCGTAAGCTCCCAGACATGCAGGTGATCCAGTCGACCAAGCTCGCCAATGTCTGTTACGAGATCCGGGGCCCGGTGCTCGAGGAGGCGATGCGGCTTGAGGCGGCGGGGCATCGCATCCTCAAGCTGAACACCGGCAACCCGGCTGCGTTCGGCTTCGAATGCCCGCCGGAGATCCTGGAGGACATCCTCCGCAACGTGTCGTCGGCGCACGGCTACGGCGACGCGAAGGGCCTGCTCGCCGCCCGCCGCGCCGTCGTCATGCACAACCAGACCCTCGGCATCGAGACGGACGTCGAGCACGTCTTCATCGGCAACGGCGTCTCCGAGCTGATCGTGATGGCGATGCAGGGGCTCCTGGACGACGGTGACGAGGTCCTCGTACCGGCACCGGACTATCCGCTGTGGACGGCGGCCGTCTCCCTCTCCGGCGGCACCGCCGTGCACTACCGCTGCGACGAGCAGTCCGACTGGATGCCCGACCTGGCGGACGTGGAGCGCAAGGTCACCGACCGCACCAAGGCGATCGTCATCATCAACCCGAACAACCCCACGGGCGCGGTCTACGACAAGGCCATGCTCAAGGGGCTCACGGACATCGCCCGCCGGCACAACCTCCTGGTCTGCTCCGACGAGATCTACGACAAGATCCTCTACGACGACGCCACGCACACCCCGACCGCATCGGTCGCCCCGGACCTGCTGACGCTGACCTTCAACGGCATGTCGAAGGCGTACCGGGTCGCGGGCTACCGGGTCGGCTGGATGTCGATCTCCGGGCCGCGCGCGCACGCCGACTCCTACATCGAGGGTCTGACGATCCTCGCCAACATGCGGCTGTGCGCGAACATGCCGGGCCAGCACGGCGTGGTCGCCGCGCTCAGCGGACGGCAGACGATCAACGACCTGGTGCTGCCGGGCGGGCGCCTGAAGGAGCAGCTGGACGTCGCCTACGAGATGCTGACGCAGATCCCGGGTGTGACCTGCGTACGGCCGAAGGGGGCGCTCTACCTCTTCCCGCGGCTCGACCCCAAGGCGTTCAAGATCAAGGACGACCGGCGGATGGTCCTGGACCTGCTGCGCCGCGAGAAGATCATGGTCGTCCAGGGCACCGGCTTCAACTGGCCGGAACCCGACCACTTCCGGGTCGTCACGCTGCCGTCGGTCGGTGATCTGAGGGACGCGATCGGCCGGATCGGCCACTTCCTGGACGGATACAGCCAGCCCTGACCCCGACAGCGATCACTCACGCTCCGTGGAGCGTCCGTCCTGTTTTGTGACAGACTCAACTTTAGACGAAATCTAAGCTAGGATGGCTTCCTGCCAGCACAGGAGGCCATCTCATGTACGAACCGATCCGTGCCAAGTCGGTGCACAGCACGATGGCCGGCACCACCTCGGACTTCCCCCACCGGTCACGCGAGGAGGAGCTGGACATCCAGCTCGCCGGGCATCTCGCGGCGCTGCTCACCGTCACCGACGAGCTGCGCGCGCTCTCCCCGGACACCGACCCGGACACCGACCTGAACACCGCGGCCGAGCGGCTCGCGCAGCAGGTGGCCCGGCTGCGGGGCGGTCGTGCGCCGGTCCGGGCGGTGGCCTCCGGCAGCCGTGAGCCCCGCCTCGCCGCGCTGCACCAACGGGCGCACACCCTCGCGGCCCGTGCGCTGGTCGTCGCGGCGTCCCGGGCGGACACCGCGGTGGCGATCCTCTCGGCGGAGCGCATGGACGCGCACTCCGCCGCGCTGGCCGAGCCGCACCACCTGAGCGGCGCCCGCTAGTCCCCACCGGGGACTCCCCGTTCGGCCCCGGTCCGCGTGCACCCGCAGCGACGCGCGGACCGGGTGCCACGCACTGCGTTGGCTTCGGCCGGGCCGGCTTGCTCGCGCGGGGTTGTGAAGTGCCGTCGGATGCGGGGCGTGCGCCGTGGGAACTTCGCTCGTGTGCGGCCGACGGTTGTCCGTGGCTTGTCGCGCCCACGCGGCGGAGCCGCACATCGTTACACCCCCGCGCCCCTGAACGGCGTTGCGGTCCCCGTGCTGTACCGGGACCGGTAGGACACCTCCCGTTCACCCCCGGTCACGGGGAACGTTGGGTTCCGCGAGCACGCTCCCCCTGTGAGACGTATCGCAGGAATCGTCCTCGCGGTGCTGCTGGTCGGCGGAGTGGTGGCTGCCGTCGTCGCGGGCCGGGACAACGAGGACACGGGCACGGCAACGAAGACCGTGCGGATGGTGATCGGATCGGAGAAGGCGGAGTTCTTCGCCGATCCACGGGTGGTGAAGGCCCTGGCCGCCAAGGGCTTCACCGTGAAGGCCGAGACCTCCGGGTCGTGGGCCATGGAGGGGCTCGACCTCAAGGGGTACGACCTCGCGTTCCCGTCCAGCCAGGCACCCGCCGTGGAGCTGGCCGGCAAGTACCACGTGACACAGACCCTGCCGCGCCCCTTCTACTCGCCGCTCGTCGTCGTGGCCCATCGCAACGCCGCCGTCGTGCTCGCGGGCAACGGGCTCGCCAAGCTCGACGCGAAGAACCGCGGCACCCTGAAGATGGCCGCCTACCTCGACGCCGCCCGTGACGACCGGACCTGGCAGCAGCTCAAGGGGGCCGCGAAGTACGGCGAGTTGACCGGCACCCTCTACATCGCCAGCACCGACCCGGAGGCGTCCAACTCCGGCGCCCTCTACCTCGCCGCCGCCTCCTTCGTCGCGGGCGGCGGCCGGGTCGTGTCGAGCCAGGCCGACGTGGAGCGCACCGCTCCCCTGCTGCGCAAGCTGACCAGCGTCCAGGGCGCCCAGCAGACCGGCACGGACGCGGCCTTCCGGGACTTCGTCAGCGGCGCCGGCAACCCGCTGGTCCTGGTGTACGAGTCGCAGGTCGCCTCGCTGCTGAGCGAGGGGCAGAGCCCCGACGACCTCGTCGTCCTCTACCCGGACACCACGGTCAACAGCGACCACACCGTCGTACCGCTCACCGAGAACGGCCGGGCACTCGCCGACCTTCTGAGCACGGACGCGGGACTGCGGAAGCTCGCCGTGGCGCACGGCTTCCGCCCGCAGGGCGCCACCGACGAGTTCGCGTCGGCGACCGCCGACCGCGCCACCTATCTCAACCAGGAACTGACCGGCGTCCGGCAGGCGCCCGTGCCCACCTCCAAGGTGCTGCACGAACTGGCGCGCCGGGCCCGGGGATGACGGGGGAACCGCACATGACCACAGACAACGACACCTTCACTCTCACCCCGCCGGAGGCCGTCGCGCCCGTGCCGCGGGAGAAGGCCGGCGGGCTCGTACCCGTCGAGGACGGCGTCCGCGCGGACATGGCCGAGAGGGCCGCCGCCTACGTCGAGGGGCTCGCCGCCCTCGACGCCCGCTCCCCCGGGTTCGCCGGCAAGGTCGGTGAGATCACCGCCCTCGGCGCCGGCGAGATGCGTACCGCGACCGCACAGTCCAACCGCATGCTGGAACGCACCGTCCGGTCCCTGCCGAGCAAGGGCGGGGACGCCCAGTCGCAGGTCGCGGGCTCGCTCGTGGAACTCAGGCGGGTCGTCGAGGACCTGGACCCGCGTGATCTGCCCGCGGCCAGGGGGCGCAGGTTCCTCTCCCGGCTGCCCGGCGGCAACAAGCTGCGCGACCACGTCGCCAAGTACGCCTCCGCGCAGGGCACCCTCAACAGCATCGTGGGGTCGCTGCGCGGCGGACAGGACGAGCTGCGGCGCGACAACGCCGCCTTGCAGACGGAACGGGTCCGCCTGTGGGAGACGATGGGCAAGCTCCAGGAGTACGTCGTCCTCACCGAGGCCCTGGACTCCGCCGTCGAACAGCACGTCGCCGGGGTGGAGGCGGCCGATCCGGCCCAGGCCGACACCCTGCGCGCCGACGTGCTCTTCCCCGTCCGGCAGAAGCACCAGGACCTGCTCACCCAGCTCGCCGTGTGCGCCCAGGGCTACCTCGCCATGGACGTCGTACGCCGCAACAACGACGAGCTGATCAAGGGCGTGGACCGGGCCGCCACCACCACCGTCTCGGCGCTGCGCATCTCCGTGATGCTGGCCTCCGCGCTGGACAACCAGAAGAAGGTCGTCGAGCAGGTCAACGCCCTGCGCGGCACGACCGAGGACCTCATCCGCGGCAACGCGGAGATGCTGGCCACGCAGAGCGGCGAGATCCAGCGCATCGCCGCCGACCCCGCCGTGGGCGCGGAGACCCTGCGCGCCGCCTTCCAGCAGATCTACCAGACCCTCGACGCGATCGACACCTACAAGGTCCAGGCGACCGAGTCGATGGCGGCGACCGTGGAGTCGCTCACCGCCGAACTCCAGGAGGCCAGTGCCCACCTGGAGCGCAGCCGGTCGAGGACCGCGCTGGAGGGAGGGCTCGCATGAGACGGCCGCTCGCCGCCGCCCTCGCCGCCGTCGCCTTTCTGACGGCCTGCAGCGCGGAGCAGAAGCACGAGGATCCCTACGCCGCCCGGCCCGGCACCCTGCGCGTCCTCGCCTCCAGCGAGCTCGCCGACATGACGCCGGTCCTGGAGCAGGTCCGCAAGGACACCGGTATCGAGGTACGCCCCACCTACATGGGCACCCTCGACGCCGTGAACACGCTCGCCAGGGGCTGGGCGGACGGCCGCTACGACGCCCTGTGGCTCTCCTCCAACGACTACCTGCGCCTGCGCCCCGACGTGGCCAAGAAGGTCGTCTCGGAGACTCCGGTCATGTCCAGCCCGGTCGCCGTCGGCGTGCGGTCCGCGACCGTGAAGGCGCTGGGCTGGAAGCCCGAGCAGGTCACCTGGGCGCAGGTCGAGCAGGCGGTGCGGGACGGGAAGCTGACGTACGGCATGACCGACCCGGCCCGCTCCAACTCCGGCTTCGCCACGCTGGTCTCGGTGGCCTCCGCGCTCTCCGGCGCCCAGTCCGCGCTGACGGACGGGGATGCCGCCAAGGCGACCCCGCGGCTGAAGGAGTTCTTCCAGGGACAGCAGCTGACCTCGGGGTCGTCGGGCTGGCTGGCGGCCGCCTACCGGCGCCGCGGTGACGTCGACGCGCTGCTCAACTACGAGTCCGTGCTCAAGGGCCTCCCGGGCCTGACCGTGATCCGCCCCCGCGACGGGGTCGTCACCGCCGACTACCCGCTGACTTCCCTCGCCGCCACGGACGACCGGACCCGGGAGGACGTGCGCAGGCTGGCGGACGCGCTGCGCACCGCGCCCGTCCAGCGGCTGATCACCGAGCGCACCCACCGCCGCCCGGTCGTCGCCTCCGTGCCGCCCGCCGCCGGACTCGACACCGGCAGGCGGCGTGAACTGCCCTTCCCCGGCAGCCGTTCCGTCGCCGACGGGCTGCTCGCCTCCTACGAGAACGAGCTGCGCCGGCCCTCGCGGACCGTGTACGTCCTCGACACCTCCGGTTCGATGGACGGCGACCGGCTGCAACGGCTGAAGGAGGCGCTCACCGGCCTCACCGGCGACTTCCGCCACCGTGAGGAGGTCACGCTGATGCCGTTCGGCTCGGACGTGAAGAGCGTGCGCACGCATGTGGTCAGCGCCTCCGATCCGCAGTCCGGACTCGACGCCATCCGGCGGGACACCGAGGAGCTGGACGCCGACGGCGACACCGCGATCTACACCTCGCTCCAGAAGGCGTACGACCACCTCGGCGACGACCGGTCCACGTTCACCTCGATCGTGTTGATGACGGACGGCGAGAACACCACCGGCGCGGACGCGGCGGACTTCGACGACTTCTACCGTGGGCTGAGCGGCCCCCGGCAGCAGATCCCCGTCTTCCCGATCCTCTTCGGCGACTCCGACCGCGAGGAGCTGGCGCACATCGCCGACCTGACCGGCGGCCGGCTCTTCGACGCGCAGAAGACGTCGCTGGGCGGCGCCTTCGAGGAGATCCGTGGCTACCAGTGAATTCGTGGGCTATCTGGAGTCCCGCAAGAACATCGCGGGCAGCGTCTGCGGGCTCGTCGGGCTCGTGCTGACCTTCGCCGGGGTGGCGGGCGCGTACTGGCCCGTCGTCGTCGCCGGACTGTACGGCGCGGGCGCGCTGGTCGCGCCGCCGGAGCGGCCGCCGCTGCCGGACTTTCCCGACGTGTCCGCGCAACTGGACGAGCTGCGGGGGGATTTCGAGAGGCTGGGCCGGTACCTGGCGGATGTGGAGCTGCCACCCGCCGCGTCCGGCCGGCTCACCGAACTGACGGCGCTGCTGGGCGCCCTGCTGGAGCCCGGCTGGGTGGCCGACGCGCTGGCGGCGGATCCGGAGGGTGTGCACGTGGTCGCGCGGGCCGTGCGGCAGGACGTCCCCGAGGCCGTCGACAGCTTCGTACGGACGCGGTGGTGGAGTCGGCTGACCCCGGGCCTCGAACCACCGGAAAGGCACCTGGAGCAGCAACTCGCGCTGCTCCACGAGGAGGCGGGTCGGCTGGCGGCGGCACTCAGGGAGACGGAGGCGAGCCGCCAGGAGACCCACACCCGCTACTTGGAAGACCGCTCACAGTAGCCGACCCAGGGGCGCGGGGCTCTGTCCGTCTCGCGGCTCCGCCGCGGTGCGCGACCGGCCCCAACGCACCCGCACCCGCACCCGCCAACGCGCGGCAAGCACCCGAGCTCGTGGGCACCCGCGCCCCAGCGGGGCGAACCGCGGCCGGCCGTGACGATCGCTGGTCAGGGCACATCCGGGCCGGCCGCGGAGTTCGGGGCGGGCTGTGGTCAGCCCAGGCGCCGCACCAGCGCGTGGTATTCGTCCCACAGCTCCTTGGGCGTGTGGTCGCCGAAGGTGTTGAGGTGCTCGGGGACCAGGGATGCCTCCTCGCGCCAGACCTCCTTGTCGACCGTGAGCAGGAACTCCAGGTCGGAGTCGGCCAGTTCGAGGCCCTTGGTGTCGATGGCGTCCTTGGTCGGCAGGATGCCGATCGGCGTCTCGACGCCCTCGGCCCTGCCCTCCAGACGCTCGACGATCCACTTCAGGACGCGGCTGTTCTCGCCGAAACCGGGCCAGACGAACGCGCCCTCGTCGTTCTTGCGGAACCAGTTGACGTAGTAGATCTTCGGCAGCTTCGCCTGGTCCTTGCCCTTGGCGACGTCGACCCAGTGCCCCATGTAGTCACCCATGTTGTAGCCGCAGAACGGCAGCATGGCGAAGGGGTCGCGGCGCAGCTCGCCGACCTTGCCCTCGGCGGCGGCGGTCTTCTCGGAGGCGACGTTGGCGCCGAGGAAGACACCGTGGTTCCAGTCGAAGGACTCCGTCACCAGCGGTACGGCGCTGGCGCGGCGCCCGCCGAAGAGGATCGCCGAGATCGGCACGCCCTTGGGGTCCTCCCACTCGGGCGCGATGATCGGGCACTGCGAGGCGGGCACGGTGAAGCGGGCGTTGGGGTGGGCCGCCGGGGTCTCCGAGGAGGGCGTCCAGTCGTTGCCCTTCCAGTCCGTGAGGTGGGCCGGAGTCTCCTTCGTCATGCCCTCCCACCAGATGTCGTTGTCGTCGGTCAGCGCCACGTTGGTGAAGACGGAGTTGCCCCACAGCGTCTTCATCGCGTTGGCGTTGGTGTGCTCACCGGTGCCGGGCGCGACGCCGAAGAAGCCGGCCTCGGGGTTGATCGCGTAGAGGCGGCCGTCCTCACCGAAGCGCATCCAGGCGATGTCGTCGCCGATCGTCTCGACCGTCCAGCCGGAGATCGTCGGCTCCAGCATGGCGAGGTTGGTCTTGCCGCAGGCGCTCGGGAAGGCGGCGGCGACGTACTTCGACTCACCCTGCGGCGGGGTCAGCTTCAGGATGAGCATGTGCTCGGCGAGCCAGCCCTCGTCGCGTGCCATGACGGAGGCGATGCGCAGGGCGTAGCACTTCTTGCCGAGCAGGGCGTTGCCGCCGTAGCCGGAGCCGTAGGACCAGATCTCGCGGCTCTCGGGGAAGTGCGAGATGTACTTGGTGGAGTTGCACGGCCACGGCACGTCCGCCTCGCCCTCCGCGAGCGGGGCACCGAGGGTGTGGACGGCCTTGACGAAGAAGCCGTCGGAGCCGAGCTCGTCGAGGACCGGCTGACCCATGCGGGTCATGGTGCGCATGGACACGGCGACGTAGGCGGAGTCGGTGATCTCCACGCCGATCGCGGAGAGGTCCGAGCCCAGCGGGCCCATGCAGAACGGGACGACGTACATCGTCCGGCCCTTCATCGAGCCGCGGAAGATGCCGCCCTCGTTGCCCGAGCCCTGGAATATCTCCCGCATCTCCGCGGGCGCCTTCCAGTGGTTCGTGGGGCCCGCGTCCTGCTCCTTCTCGGAACAGATGAAGGTGCGGTCCTCGACCCGGGCGACATCGGTCGGGTCGGAAGCCGCGTAGTAGGAGTTGGGGCGCTGGATCGGGTCGAGTTTCTTGAAGGTGCCCTTCTCGACGAGCTCCTCGCACAGTCGCTCGTACTCGGCCTCGGATCCGTCACACCAGACCACGTTGTCCGGCTGGGTCAGTTCGGCGATCTCGTTCACCCAGGAGATCAGTTCCTGGTGCTGGGTGGGGATGACGGTGGGAGCCGCGATGTCGCGCGCCACGATAGCTCCTAAATGAGGGTTTTTGTCCTTGTTGCCCCGTGGGGGCTGCGACCCGGATGCTTCGATGTCGATCTTCTGGCGCTCATCCGGTGCCGACCGCACTCATTTGATCATCCGACGAGCCCGCCCATATGTCCAGAGGAGCGCACAGGTGAGCAGAGTGAGGATCGCCACGTGTAAAAAAGCCTCTTTGCGGCCGCATGGCGTTCGGCTGAAGATTCCTTGACTCAACTTTCGGGACCGGAACTGCTATGAGATGATGACCACTCTTTGCCGGTCCCGTCGCTCTACCGATCCGTAACTTACGGCTCCGTAGGTACGATGCGGCACATGACAGCGTCCGCCCCCGACGCGCCCACGGAGTCGACGGCCGCCGGCCGCGTCTCCGCCGCGCTCTCCCTACCGCACCCGATCAAACCCAAGCTCCGCGGTTGGCTGCATCTGGGCATGTTTCCGGCCGCACTCATCGCAGGCCTGGTGCTCACCGCCCTGGCCGACTCGCCCCGCGGGCGCATCGCCTGCGGGATCTACGCGCTGACCGCCTGCCTGCTGTTCGGCGTGAGCGCGCTGTACCACCGGGGCGACTGGAGTCCGCGCATGGACGGCGTCCTGCGCAGACTGGACCACGCCAACATCTTCCTGATCATCGCGGGTACCTACACGCCCCTGACACTGCTCCTCCTGCCTGCGAGCAAGGGCCGGTGGCTGCTGTGGGGCATCTGGGCGGCCGCGCTGGCCGGCATCGCCTTCCGGGTGTTCTGGGTCGGCGCCCCGCGCTGGCTCTACACCCCCTGCTACATCGCGATGGGCTGGGCCGCCGTCTTCTTCCTGCCGGACTTCATGCACACCGGCGGCGTCGCCGTGCTGGTCCTGGTGGTCGTCGGCGGCCTCCTCTACAGCGCGGGCGGCGTGGTCTACGGCATCAAGCGCCCGAACCCCTCACCGCGCTGGTTCGGGTTCCACGAGGTCTTCCACTCGCTCACGCTGGCCGCTTTCGTGGTGCACTACGTCGGGATCTCGCTGGTGGCATACCAGCACGCGTAGTCCCGCTCTCCGCAATGGCCACGGCTCTTGAGCCGTGGCCATTTTTCGTATGCGCGGAGTCCATGTATTGACGGTCACTACCTTTTGAGAGTTACTCTCATTTCATGGTTACTCTCACTCAAGGCAACGCCGTGCGTCCCGACCCCCGCCGTTGGTGGGCCCTCGGAGCCCTGGTCGCGAGCATGCTGACGCTCGGCTTCGACATGACGATCCTCAACGTGGCCCTGCCGACGATGGCCGGCGATCTCGGCGCCACCACCGGCGAGCAGCAGTGGATGGCGGACGCCTACGTCGTCGTCTTCGCGGCGCTGATGCTTCCGGCCGGGTTACTGGGCGACCGGTTCGGTCGGCGGCTGATGCTGATCACCGGGCTGGGGATCTTCCTCGCCGGTTCGGTGGTGGGCGCACTGGCTGGGGACGTGAACTGGGTGATCGCGGCCCGCGCGGTCATGGGCATCGGCGGTGCGCTGGTCACCCCGCTCGCGCTCTCCGTGCTGCCCTCGCTCTTCGGCGCCGACGAGCGCACCAAGGCCGTCGGAGTCATCTCGGCCGCCTCCGCGCTCGGTCTGCCGCTCGGCCCGATCATCGGCGGCTGGCTGCTGAACCACTTCTGGTGGGGCTCGGTCTTCCTGGTCAATGTCCCGATGGCCGCGATCGGCATCGCCGCCTGCGTCTTCCTGCTGCCCGAGACCAGCGACCCCGCCTCCCCCAAGGTCGACCTCCTGTCCACCGCGCTCACCGCGACCGGCCTCGGCGCCCTCATCTACGCGATCATCGAGGCGCCCGGCCGGGGCTGGGGCGACCCGCTGGTGCTGGGGATGTTCGCCGCGGCGGCGGTGCTGCTCACCGCGCTGGTGCTGCGCGAGCGGCGGGTCGCCCGGCCCATGCTCGACATGACCCTGCTGGCCCAGCGCGGCTTCCTGTTCAACACGCTCGCCGCCACGCTGGTGATGTTCGTCCTGTCCGGCCTGCTGTTCGTGCTGCCCCCGTACCTCCAGGCCGTCCTCGGCCATGACGCCTTCGGCACCGGTCTGCGCCTGCTGCCCATGATGGGCGGTCTGACGGTGGCCGCGCGGGGCGCACAGCCTGTCGTCGCACGGTTCGGCCCGCGTGCCACGGTGAGCGCCGGTCTGGTGGTGCTGGCCTTCGCCGCGCTGCTCGGCAGCCGTACGACGGTCGACTCCGGCTACGGCTTCACCGCGCTGTGCCTCTCGATCGCCGGCCTCGGCTTCGGCTTCTCCGTCGTCCCCGCGATGGACGGCGCCCTCGGCACCCTGCCCCGCGACCGGGCGGGCAGCGGCTCCGGGCTGCTGATGACGCTGCGCCAGGTCGGCGCCGCGATCGGCATCGCCCTGCTGGGCAGCCTGCTCGCCGGCGTCTTCCGCGACCGGCTCGACGTCACCGGACTGCCCGCGCGGGCCGCCGACACCGCAGGGGACTCCGTGGTCGCCGCGCACCTGATCGCCGACAAGGCCCATGCCGCCCACCTCGCCGCCTCCGCGAACAGCGCCTACGTCCACGGCATGAACGTCGTCCTGCTGGTCTGCGGCATCGCCGCCCTGGTCTCCGCGCTGCTGGCGGCGGCCTTCCTGCCGAAGGCGGCGGCCGCACGGCAGACGGACGGCGCCGCCCCCGACATGGTCGCCGCCACGGAGGATGCCTGACAATGAACCCCATGACGGCCGCACGTTCCCCCTACTCCTCCCCCGCCGACCGCCCCCAGCTGGGTCTTCGTGAACGCAAGAAGATCAAGACCCGTGAGGCGATCCGCACCGCGACCTACGCGCTGATCAAGGAGCAGGGGTACGACACCACGACGATCGAACAGATCGCCGAACGGGCCGAGGTGTCGCCGTCGACCGTCTTCCGGTACTTCCCGACCAAGGAGGACATCGTCCTCTCGGACGAGTACGACCCGGTGATGGTCGAGGAGTTGCGCTCCCGGCCCGCCGACGAGCCGTGGATGGACTCGCTGCGGCACGTGATGCACAAGGCCATCGACGCGCTGATGGCGGAGGACCCCGAATCGGTCCGGATGCGGGCACACCTCGCGATCCAGGTCCCCGCCGTCCGCTCCCGGATCTACGAGAGCGTTTCGGAGACCGCGCGGCACCTGCGTGGCGCCATCGCCGAGCGCTCCGGTCTCGACCCGGAGAGCCTCGAGGTGCGCGTCTACGCGATGTCGCTGATCGGTGGCCTGATGGAGGTCAACATGCACTGGGGCGAGAACGGCTGCGAAGGCGACCTCCGCAGCCTCGTCGACCGGGCCCTGGACGTCATGGAGCACGGCCTCCCCCCGAAAAACGCCTGAGGCCACAGCCCTCCTCCGTGGCATCCTGACCGGGTGAACGGTCCCGAGATCCACGTCGAGTTCGCCCCCGACCTGGCCCTGTTCGTCACGAGCGGACGCCGCCGGGGCGCCACCCCCGTCACCACCGACGGCGTCTCCACACTCGGCCACGTCGTCGAGTCGGCCGGCGTCCCACTGACCGAGGTCGGCGCCCTGTGGGTCAACGGCCACGAGGTCCCGACGTCGTACGTCCCCGCCGCCGGCGACGCCGTGGAGGTCCGGTCCGTCGAGCGCCCCCAACAGGTCCCCGGCGCCCCCCTCCGCTTCCTCCTCGACGTCCACCTCGGCACCCTCGCCCGCCGCCTGCGCCTGCTCGGCGTGGACACCGCCTACGAGTCCACCGACATCGGCGACCCGGCCCTCGCCGCCCGCTCCGCCGCCGAACAGCGGGTCATGCTCAGCCGCGACCGGGGCCTGCTGCGCCGCCGCGAACTGTGGGCGGGCGCCTTCATCTACAGCACCCGCCCCGAGGACCAACTCCGCGACGTCCTCGACCGCTTCGCCCCCGAGCTGCGCCCCTGGACCCGCTGCACCGCCTGCAACGGCCTGCTGAAGCAGGCCACCAAGGACGAGGTCGCCGACCAGCTCAAACACGGCACCCAGCGCAACTACGACGTCTTCGCCCAGTGCCAGGAGTGCGGCCGCGCGTACTGGAAGGGCGCCCACCACGAACAGCTGGAGGCCATCGTGGAGGAGGCGTTGAGCCGAGGTACTCAGGGAGGTTGAGTACGCGGGCCGATCACCGGTGCCCGCCGGCGCGATGGGATGGAGCCATGAACACCGCGCAGCCCTCGGCCGACCGCCACCTCACCGGCTGGTCCGTGGCCGGACTCGTCCTGCTCCTGCCGACCGTCGTCCTCGCCTGGCTCGCCGTCCTCGCCACCGAGCGCGGCAGCCGCTGCCTCACCTACGGCGAACAGTGCTCGACCGTCCCGGGCAGCGTCCTGTACGGGGTCTTCTACGCCTCCCTCGCCGCCGGCGTGGCGGCACTGGCGTGGCCCCGGACCCGGTGGACGCCCCTCCGGGGCGGGGCCGTGCTCGTGCAGTGGGGGGCGCAGCTCACGCTGGGCGCGATGATCCTCAGCGGCGCCTGACCCCTCTACCGCGGTCTCAGCCGGTCAGCGCCGTCCGCAGCCGCTCCGGGTCGGTCGTCGGGGCGTCGCAGGTGAAGTTGCGGCAGACGTACGCGGCCGGGTCGCCGCCGACGAGCGGGCGCTCGGCGAGGAGCGGGAACTCGTCGCTGTCGGGGGTGCCGTAGGCGACGACCGCTCCGGGGGCGGTGCCCAGGAGGGCCGTACGGTGCAGGGTCTTCGTGGCGGGGTCGTCGAGCGCGGGGCCGACGACCGCGACCTCACGCGGCCCGTCGAGGAGCGCCTCGGCGACCGCGAGACCCCAGCCGATGAACCGGGGCACCCGCGGCCCGAGCGCCTTGACCACGCCCAGGGCCCGCTCGGCGGCCGTGCGGTGGGGCTCGGAGCCGGTCTGGGCGGCGTACGCCAGCAGGGCGCCCGCGGCGGCGGTCCAGCCGGACGGGGCCGCGTTGTCGGTCGGGTCCTGCGGCCGGCGGATCAGCTGCTCGGCGTCGGCGGCGGTGTCGTAGAGGGCACCGGACTCCGGGTCGGTGAACCGGGTGAGGACGTGGTCGAGGAGGAGTCCGGCGAACTCCAGCCAGACGCCCTCGCCGGTCACGGACGCGAGCGCGAGGAAGCCCTCGGCGACGTCGGCGTAGTCCTCCAGCACCCCGGCGTTCGCCCCCGCGTGGCCGTCCTTGCTGGTCCGGGTCAGGCGGGCCCGGTCGTCGAGGTGCAGGCGGACGAGCAGGTCGGCGGCCGTGACGGCCGCGTCCACCAGGTCGGGGCGGTCGAAGTAGGCGCCGGTTTCGGCGAGGGCGGCCACGGCGAGCCCGTTCCAGGCGGCGACGACCTTGTCGTCCCGGCCGGGCGCGGGCCTGGCCTCCCGGGCCTCGCTCAGCCGCCGCTTGATCGACTCGACCTTCTCCGCGTCGAGGAACTGGTCCTGCTGCGGGAGTTGCAGGACGGAGGCGCCCTCCTCGAAGGTGCCCTCCTCGGTGACGCCGAAGTACCTTGCGGCGAGCGCGGCGTCCTGCGGGCCCAGGACGTCGGCGAGTTGCTGCGGCGTCCACACGTAGTACGCGCCCTCGACGTGCTTTCCCGTCCCGTCGTCGCTGTCGGCGTCCAGCGCGGAGGCGAACCCGCCCTCGGCGGTGCCCAGTTCCCGCACCATGAAGTCGGCGGTCTCCAGCGCGACGCGGCGCGCCAGATCGGAGCCGGTGGACCGCCACAGATGGGCGTAGACACGGCACAGCAGCGCGTTGTCGTACAGCATCTTCTCGAAGTGCGGCACCACCCAGTCCCGGTCCACGGAGTAGCGCGCGAAGCCGCCGGCGAGCTGGTCGTAGATCCCGCCGCGCGCCATCCGCTCGCAGGTGTCCTGCGCCATCTGCAACGCGCCCTCGGCGCCGGTGCGCGCGTGGTGGCGCAGCAGGAACTCGATCACCATGGACGGCGGGAACTTCGGCGCACCGCCGAACCCGCCGCGCTGCGGGTCGTACTCCCGGGTGAGACCGAGCAGAGCCTGCGCCGTCTCCTGCTCGCCGGGGGCCTGGGTGCCCCCGTAGGAGATCTCCCGCTGGGCCAGGTCCCGGACGATCTTCCCGGCGACCTCGGCGACCTCGTCCCGCCGGTCGGTCCAGGCGTGGTGGACACCTTCCAGGACCTGCGCGAAGGAGGGCATGCCGTGCCGGGGCGCCGGCGGGAAGTACGTCCCGAAGTAGAACGGCTCGGCCTCCGGCGTGAGGAACACCGTCATGGGCCAGCCACCCTGCCCGGTGGCCGCCTGCACGGCCTCCATGTACACGGCGTCGACGTCCGGGCGCTCCTCGCGGTCGACCTTGACGTTCACGAAGTGCTCGTTGAGATATGCGGCCGTGGTGTCGTCCTCGAAGGACTCGTGCGCCATCACATGGCACCAGTGGCAGCTCGAGTAACCGACGCTGAGCAGCACCGGCACACCCCGCTCACGGGCCTCCTCGAAGGCCTCTGCCGACCAGGGCCACCAGTCGACGGGGTTGTCGGCGTGCTGGAGGAGGTACGGGGACGTCTCATGGGCCAGTCGGTTCGGCATGGTGTCCATCCTGCCGCAGTACCCCGATCGCGGCCCGCCCGCACCCTCGCGCCGATCGGCCGTCCGCAGCACACTTGGCCGAGAAAGCTGTTGCTGCCGGAGGGGGACGGGACATGCGGAACGGCCATCGGGCGGACGCCGAGCGGCTGTTGGCACGGGCGGTGGAGGAGGAGCTGCGCCGCTCGGGCGGTCGCGGCGACGCCCAGGTGCTCATGTCACGGGCGCGCGGCGCGCTGGACACCATGGCACAGACCGCCGCCGAGGAGTACGAGGCCTACACACGTGCCCTCGACGAGGCGGAGGCCGGGCAGATCAGCTTCGGCCGGCGCTACGCCCGCGAGGGCGGGGGCACTCCGCTGCTGGTCGCGGGGGTCGCAGCGGCCACGGCCGCGGTGGCCGACCTGGCCCTCGGCACCGGCACGGGCACCGCGCTGGCCGCGGGCGTGACCGTCGGGGTCGTCGGCGCGGCGGCCACCGTCGTCAAGGTGGCCGGCTCGCACCTGCCCGCCGCGCACCACCGCGCGGGCGCGGCCGGCCAGCCCGGCGGCCCGGAGCAGCTGCGTCTGCAGTGGCTGACGGCGCTGGAGGTACGCGGTATCCGCCCGTTCCTCGACCAGCAACGGGTGATCAGCGCGTCCACCGGGCCGACGAAGGCCGGGCCGCGGCTGCGCAGCGTGGACAAGAGCGCGGCGGCCCGCGGCCGGAAGGTGCTGGAGCAGTCGTTCGGACAACTCCCGGAACCTACGGGGGTGTTCGCGGGCCGTCGGCAGGAGCTGGCGCGGATCCGGCAGTGGGTGCAGGCGGCGCGCGCGAGCACGCGGACCCGGCCGACGGTGGTCGTGCTGCACGGGACGCCCGGCAGCGGCCGTACGACCCTGGCCGTGCGGGCGGCGCACGACCTGCGGGACCAGTTCCGCGGCGCGTGCGTGGTCGATCTGCGCGGGCACAGCACGGAGCCGCTGTCCACGCGGGACGCGCTGTTGCATCTGCTGAATCGTCTCGGCGCGCCGCGCGAGCAGCTGCTGTTCCGTGAGCGCTCCTCCCCCGAGCAGCAGGTCAAGCGCCTGAGCGAGCTGTACCACCAGCATCTGACCGGTCTGCCGGTCACCGTGATCCTCGACGACGCCTTCGACGCCGAGCAGGTCCGCGCCCTCGTGCCGGAGCGCTCCGACAGCCTGGTCCTGGTCACCGCGCGCGCCCCGTTCGATCTGTCGGCCGACCTTCCGGCCTGGCTGCACGAGCTGCCGGTGGAGGCCCTGGACGCGGCGGGCGCCGAGGAACTCCTCGGCGCGGTCGCACAGGACGATTCGGGCCCGTACGACGCCGAGTCCGCCGACCGGATCCGCGAGCTGTGCGGCGGGCTGCCGCTGGCGCTGCGGGTCGCGGGCTCGTCCCTCGGCCCGCGCTCCCCGCGCGCCCTCGCCTCCGACCTGGACGCCTACGGCCCGGTGGAGCCGGTCGAGCGCGCCCTGTGGCTGCGCTACACCGACCAGGCCGACCCGGCGCGACGGCTGCTGCGGCGCCTCGCGCTGGCGGGCCGGGCCTCGCTGGGCGCGGCCGCGGCGGCGGCCCTGCTCGCCACGGACCGGCCGGAGGCCACCCGGCACCTCGTGGCACTCGCGCGGGCGGGCCTCATCGACCACGTCCGCGGTGACCGCTACCGCCTGCACGACCTCGTGCGGGCCTTCGCCCGGGCCCGCCTCCTGGACGAGGAGGAGCCCGCCGAGCGCACGGCCGCGCAGGAGCGGCTGATCGTCAGCTACGCCGAGCTCGCCGACTCCGTACTGCGCCTGGTCGACGGCAACATGTCGACCCGCTCGGACCGCTTCAGCCCGCACGGCTTCACCTCTCTCGACGAGGCGCTGCGCTGGCTGGACGACGAGTCGAGCTTCATCACGGCGGCGCTGCGGCACGCGGAGGGCGTGAACGAGGCGGCCGTGCTGAACCTGCTGGGCGCCCTGTGCGACTACTGCCTGCTGCGCGGTGACCTCTACCGGCTCGGCGAGATCAGCGAACTGGCACAGGCCGTCGACCGGGGGCTGCTGCTGCGCTCCGTGCAGTGGCGCACCGGTATCGCGGCCCGGCAGCTCGGCGAGCTGGACAAGGCCCGCACCACGCTGACCTCGGTCGTGGACCTCTACCTGCAGGCCCATCACGACGCGGGGGCGGCCCGCGCCCTGACCTCGCTCGGGATCACCCTGCACCACCAGGGCAACCTCACCGAGGCGGCGGCGAAGCTGCGGGAGTCCCTGGAGCTCCAGGCGCCGCCCGAGCTGGCCACGGACCGTGCCTGGACGATGCACGCGCTGGCCGCGGTGGAGCGGGACCGGGGGCATCCGGCCGAGGCCCTGGACCTCCTCGCGCGTTCCCTGGTCCTGCATCGCGAGGGCGGTTCGGTGCACGGCGAGGCATGGGCGCACTTCCAGCTCGGCCAGCTCAACCTGCGCCGCGGTGACGTCGAGGAGGCGGAGAGCGAGCTGCGCCAGGCCCTCGACCTGTACGGCCGCACCCGCGACGCCCGCGGCGAGGCCTGGGCACTGACCCAGCTGGCCCGCGCCCGCCTGGTCGCCGGCGACCCGTCCCCGGCGGTGGACGGGCTGCGCGGCGCGGCCGCCCGGCACCGCGACAACGAGGACGCGCGCGGCGAGGCCTGGACGGCGTACTACCTGGGGCAGGCTCTGGAGGAGACGGGCGACCTGGACCGCGCGGTCAGGGAACTCGAACGCTCCCGGACGATGTTCTCCCGCATCCGGGACGTCTACGGCCTGGCCTGCGCCCGCCACCACTCCGCGCGCGTCACCCGGGACCAGCGCGCCGCCCAGACGGGCTCCCTGCGCAACTCCGGGTTCGCCCGGCAGCTCCTGGTCGACGCCCGCGCCGACTTCCAGCGCATCGGCGTCGCCCACGGCGAGGCCTGGACCTGCCTGGAGCTGGCCGTCGTCGACGCGGGCAACGCCCGTACGCAGCAGGCACTCGCCCTGTGCGACGAGGCGACGGCGCTCTTCACGTCGTACGGCGACGACCGCGGCGCGGACTGGGCCCGCTTCCTGCGCTGCACCCTGCTGCCCTACGCCGCTCCCGGCGGCGTCGAGATCGGTACCGCGGTGGCCCAGGAGGAGTTGAACCAGCTGTCCCGCGCGGCACACCCCCTGCGGGACGAGAAGCTCGACGACTATGTGGAGGCGTACCAGCTGTTGCTGGAACGCGGGGTGAGCCTGGAGGCGGGGTGGCAGGCTTGGCGACTGGGCATGGTGCCGGACCGGCATGCGCGGGAGGTCATGGGGGTGGCGGTCGCCGCCACGTCCTGACGGGTCCGGGGCGGCACGGCGCCCGTACGGGGAGGAGGGGCGGGTGAGCGGGTACAAGCGGCCGGGTGACCCCCACAGGCAGACGCTGCGGCACGCCCTGGAGCATGGCCGGGGGCTCGTCGTCCTGGTGCACGACCGGCAGCCCGGATCCGAGCAACCGGCCGCGCTCGCCCGGCTGGTGTCCGAAGTCGGTGCCGCGCGCCGCCTGCCCGTGCACCGGTTCGCCGTCGAGGACCGCCTCACCGGTGCGGAACCGCTGCTGCTGCGGCTGCTGTTACGGACGGGGGCTCGGCACGAAAGCATGCGCACGGCGCTGCTCGCCGGCCCGCAACGCCTCGCCGAGCTGACCACGTCGACGTGTCGTGAGGCGCTGGAGGGCCGTCCGGCGCTGGTCGTGCTGGACGACGTGCCGGGCGGCGAGCGCGGCGACGAGCTGCTGCGGGCGGTCACCGGGGCGCTCGGCACGGGCTGTGTCGTGCTGGCCACCTCTCGGACGAGTCACCCGGCTCTGGGCGTCCCCCACCACGAGTGGGACCCGCCGGCGCTGGTCCGGGAGTGGTGGGCCGAGGCGCTGGACGGGATGCGCGCCGGCCCGGGCGCCGAGCCGCTGTCGGCGCTGGCGGCCTGGGACGGCCGGGAGTTCGCCCTGGACACGCCCCTCCCTCTGCCCGTCGAGCGCTGGACACCCGACGACTGGCCGCATCTGTTCCAACTGCTGTATCGGTCCGGACTGCTGGAGGAGTCCCGCCACGGCTGGTACGAACTGGCCTTCGAGGTGCGCGAGGAGCTCAGACGCCTCCGTAGCCCCGGGGACCTCGAACGGACCGCCCGACGACTGGACTCCGCCCTCGCGGACGCCCTCACGGCCCGCACCGGTGAACTCGGGGACGCCGCCGGACCCGTGGTCGACCTCGCGCTGCGCCTGCTGCGCTGCGGTGACCCGCGGGCGCTCGACTTCCTGGCCCGGCTGGGATTTCAACTGGCGGCCGAGGCCGCGATCCTGCCGCTGCTGACGCTCAGCGCCGAGCTGCCGCAAGGGAGCAGCGCCGCGGACGCGCTCACTCCCGCGCTCGCCGCGGCGGCCCGGCAGACCGGCCGGCCGCAGGCCGCCGAACGGGCGCTGACGGAGCTGTCCTCACCGGCGGCTGTACGCGAACTCGCCCTCACCCGGCACGACATGGGCCGGCCGGCCGAGGCGGAGGCCACGCTCGACGCGCTCCCCGCCGACGGCCTGGACGGCTGGGCGCTGCACATCCGTGCCGGGATCCGTCTCGACCGGGGTGAGGTCGACACGGTCGGGCGGCTGCTGCGGCGGGCCATCGAGGCCCACCAGGTGAGCGGCGACCGGCGGGGCGAGGCCTGGGCCGTCTTCCACTACGGGCGCCTGCGACTGCTGCGCGGCGGCCTTGAGGAGGCACGCAAACGCCTCGACACGGCGTGGCAGCTGTTCCGCGACACCGGTGACCTGATCGGCGCCACGTGGGCGGACACCGAACTGCACCGGGTGGCCGTACTGATGCACGGCGCGCAGCCTCGGCTCCTGCAGGAACTGGCGGCCATGCCCGAGGCGCACCGGGACCACGGTGACGTCCGCGGGGAGGCCTGGGCGACGCTGTTCGCGGGCCTGGCGTACGCGGACGCGGGGCGGCACGCGGCGGTGGCGGCCCTGGAGCGGGCCTGGTTCCTCTTCGAGATGCTTCCGGACCGGTCGGGGCTGGCCTGGGCGATGCACCACCGCGGCCTCCAGAGATCCTCGATCGCCCCGTTCGACAGGGTCTCCGGCACCTTCGCCAAGAGCGGCGACGAGCGCGGCCGGGCCTGGGCCGAACTACGGGAGGCGGTGCTGACGACGCGTCCCACGACGCGCGGGCGGCTGCTCGGCAGCGCGCGACACCGCTTCGCGACCGTCGGTGACACGGCCGGTGAGCACTGGGCGACCGTGCTCGACCGGGAGCGCGGCCCCGACCAGCGCGCCGAGTCCATCAGGGTCCTGCGCAGCTGCTATCCGCCGCATTTCCTCGCCGGTGTCGACTGGCTGGGGTCGCGGATCGACATCCCCCACGCCGTCCGCCACTTCGTTCCCGTGCCCGGCACGTTCACCGTGGACGACTTCGCCGACGACATCCCGCCCACCGCCTCCCGGGTGCGGCTCACCCTCCTCGACGACTTCCCGGCCGTCGACCAGTCGGCCGCCATCATGCTGCTCATCGAACCGGGCCCCGAGCACCCCTGGGCGGCGCTGCGCGCGGCCCGCCCCCTGCTGACGGTGCGCGCGGTTCCGCTGACGCGCGCCGACGTGGAACCCGCGCACTCCGTCCCGATCAAACGGACGGCCACGTTCCACTTCACCGCGCGCCGGGCGGGCCGCCATCGTGTCCGCTTCACCGTGGAGCACCAGCGGTCGGGAACCGTCCTGCAGCAGGTGGAGACGGACATCGACGTGCAGGGGGCCTCCGAGGAGTCACCCTTCGCCGCCCCACAACCGCACGCCCTGTCCGCGTCCTCGCCGACGTCCGCCCCCGAGCCCGCCCGGAGGGCCTAGTCCAGTGGCCCGCGAACTCCCGGTCCGCGTCGTTCAGGACCCCAGCCTCGGCTTCACCCGCCTTCCCCACCGTGTACCGCCGCCCGACCTGGTGGTGGGCATCGACTCCTACGGCGAGGACCGCATCCTCGCCCGTATGCACGGCCCCGTGGTGCCCGCGCTGAGCGGCACCGAGCACAAGACGTTCCTCGAGGCGACGCCCGCACAGGTGCGCTCCGCGGCGGCGCGCCTGCGGCGGCTGTGGAAGGACGAGTTCATCGACGTACAGCCCCTCGACGCCCAGGGCCGTCCCGCCCCGGGGCGCACCTCCCTCCCGTACGCGACCCAGGTCGACCTCACCGGCGAGCCGCAGGACGAACTGCTGGACGCGCTCACGGAACTGGCCACGTACGGCTCCCAGTTGCTGTTCGACGTGCTGCTCGGCGGCGAGGGCGAGCAGATCAAGCTGTTCCGCGGGCTGCTCAGCGAGGTGCTGCGCCTGGACACCCCCTTGCGCGTGCGTTTCGACTCCGACCTCTTCGTGCCCTGGCCCATGCTGTGCCTGCCGCCGGACGCGACGGACGAGCCCGGTGTGCGTGGCGTGTTCCGTCGGTTCCTCGGGCACCGCCACCAGATCGAGCAGACCGGTGGCTACTACGCGGGGATCGCGGACGGGCGTGAGCAGCCGCCGCCCGACCTCCCGGTCATGAGCCTGAACCACGACACCGGCATCGACGTCCTCGGCCGTACCCGGGCCGCCGACGTCGCCGCGCTGCTGGCCCGCGAGGGGGTCCTGGCCGAGCGGACGACCCGGCGGGAGCTGGAGCGGGCGCTGCGGGACACGACGCTCGACGAGCAGCTGATGTACTTCTGGTGCCATGGGCACTTCCAGGGCGCCGAGCCGGAGCCCCCGGCCCTGGTCGTCAAGCTGACCGACCAGCGCCCCATAGACGCCTACACGGTCCGGGCACACCGCCCCGACCGCGCGGAGTGCGCGCCGTTCCGCCCGTTCGTCCTGCTCAACGCCTGTTACGCGGGGCTGCCCGGCAACGCCGATCTCGCCTATCTGGGGCACGCCCTGATCGAGACCGGGGCCCGGGGCGTCCTGGGGCCGCAGATAGAGATGCCTCAGGTGTTCGCGGCGGAGTACGCGCTGGAGTTCCTCACCCGGTATCTGCCCGGCGCGGGCACGGCCGGCGAGGTGGCCCACGCCGTCGCCCGGCACTTCGCCGACGAGCTGCACAACCCGCTGGGCTTCGGCTACGCCCTGCACTGCGGCATGGACGCCCGGCTGCCCCGCGCGGAGCGGCATCTCGGAGAGGAAGCCGGCGAGGAAGCCGGCGAGGAACAGGAGACGGCCGTATGAGCACCGACCCCGCATCCGACCCCGTACCTGATGCCGTGTCCGAGGTGCGGTGTGTCGACCTCGGTACCGACGGCTGGCTGGTCGAGGACACCGTGCGCGGCCCGCGGCCGGTGCCCGCACCCCGGCTTCTCGATCACTTCGCCGAGCACCTGACACCTCCCGACTGGGCGACCGACCTGCTGGTGTACGTCCACGGCTGGCGGACCGACCGGGACTCGGCACGGGCCGCGCTGCACCGCCTGCTGACGCTCTGCGCGCGGCAGTACGACGGCCCTGGGGCGACCCTGTATCCGCGGCTACGGCCGTGGCGGCCCTGGAGCGTGCTGATCCGCTGGCCCTCCCGCTCGCTGCCCTCGCTCGGCGGTTACCGCCGTATCCGCGACCAGGCGCACGCCATGAGTACGCGCGGTCACGCGGCCCAGGTGATCGGCCGGCTGCTGGGCTATCTGGACACCCATCGCGCCGATCCGGCCTCGGCGCCCGTCCTCGCCAACCGCGACGGCCAGTATCTGCACCTGGTCGGGCACTCCTTCGGCTGCCGGTTCCTGTGCGAGGCGGTCCAGTGGGCGGCGGACGGGCCGCTGACGCTGGGGTGGAGCACACCGGAGCCGCCGGGCCGGCCCTTCACCGTCGACTCGATGCTGCTGCTGCAGATGGCGGCACCGCGCGACGCCTTCTCCACCGGCTTCCCGGCACTGGCCGAGGCCCCCCTGCGGGGGCCCGTGGTGGCGACGTACTCGCACCACGACCGGGCCACCGGCTTCTGGCACCTACGGGCGGAGAAGCGGGTCGGCGTCGGCCACGCGGGCATCGGCACCGCGCCCGCCCCGGTCTCCGCGATCCGCATGCTGTCCGGCACCGAGGGCTATCCGCTCGACGCCCTCGACCACCGCTTCGTCAGCGTCGACGCGAGCCATGTCTACGTCCGCGGGCGCGGCCCGGCGGGGGCCCACTCCGACCATCTGCGGCCGGAGACGGCCCACCTGCTGATGTCGCTGGCCGATCACTCCCGCTGAGCCGGGCGCGGCGGCACGGCGGTCAGTCGCCGGCCCCGCGCTCGGTCTCAGCCCTGGGGCGGTCTCAGCCCTGTGCGGACGAGGGCTTGCCGGTGCCCGGCTTTCCCTTGCCGGAGACTTCCGCTCCCTCTTCCGGCGACTGCTCGAAGTCGACCTTGCCCATGTGCCGGTTCATGGACTTCATCAGGCCCCACACCGCCAGCGCCATCGCCGCGAAGACGATGAAGCCGAGGACGCCGGGGGTGACCTTGTTCTCGTCGACCTCCTTGGCGAGGGAGACGAGGTGCGGCACTGCCAGGCTCACGCTTGCGCTCATGTCAGGCATTGTCGCGGATGCCCGCAAAGAGGTCGTCCTCGGGGAGGGAGGTATCGACGAGAGACTTCGCGAGCTCGTACTCCTCCGTCGGCCAGACCTCCTTCTGCAGATCCATCGGCACCCGGAACCAGCCCCCGTCGGGGTCGATCTGTGTGGCGTGCGCGATCAGCGCCTTGTCACGGATCTCGAAGAAGTCCGCGCACGGGATGTACGTGGTCAGCGTGCGCTCGGTGCGCACGAACTCCTTCCACCGCTTGAGCCACTCCCCGTACGGCGACTCCAGGCCGCGGTCGAGCATCGCCTGGTGCAGCGCCTCGGTACGGGGGCGGTTGAAGCCCTGGTTGTAGTACAGCTTCTGCGGCTGGTACACCGGGCCGTACTCCGCCTCCGGGTACTTCTCGGTGTCGGCCGCGCCCTCGAACGCCACCATCGAGATCTTGTGGGTCATGATGTGGTCGGGATGCGGATATCCGCCGTTCTCGTCGTAGGTGGTGATCACCTGGGGACGGAAGGAGCGGATCTTCTTCACCAGCTCACCGGCCGCCTTGTCGACGTCCTCCAGGGCGAAGCAGCCCTCGGGAAGCGGCGGGAGCGGGTCGCCCTCCGGCAAACCGGAGTCCACGAAGCCGAGCCACTCCTGCCCGACGCCGAGAATCTCGCGAGCCTCGTCCATCTCCTTCCTGCGTACCTCGTGAATGTTCTCCTCGATGTACTTGTCGCCCTGGAGCTTCGGGTTGAGGATCGAGCCGCGCTCTCCCCCCGTGCAGGTCACGACCAGCACGTCCACCCCCTCGGACACGTACTTCGCCATGGTGGCCGCGCCCTTGCTCGACTCGTCGTCGGGGTGGGCGTGTACGGCCATCAGTCGCAGCTGGTCAGTCAAGACTCAATCCTCAGTCAAGTCGGCGCCCGGTGTGAGCGGGTGCGATCGGCGCTTCTATAGTGACCGAATCGGGGGGCGAATAATTCCGGGGGCCGGATTCCGGCGGCCCGCCGTCGGACCGACATCCGCCCCAGCCGAGAGGGACGATCATGACCACGGCGAGCACGCGAGTACCCGAGGGCCGTTACGGCCGCTCCTCGGACGAGCGCGCCGACCACAGACTCAAGATCGCCGCGGCCGTACTGGGCACGGTCCTGCTCGCCTTGATCGGCTACTTCGCCTACCACTACGTCGGCCAGAACAAGATCAGTGCCGAGGTCATCACGTTCAAGGCCTCCGGCACCGCGGTCGAGGTGCATCTGGAGGTCCGCAAGGACGCCGGCGCAAGTGGCTACTGCACGATCCGCTCGCAGGCCGAGAACGGTGCGGAGGTCGGCCGGGCGGACTTCCGGTTCTCCGGGCCGGACACCCGCATCGACAAGGTCGTGACGCTCCGTACCACGTCCGAGGGGACGACCGCCGAGCTGCTCGGCTGCCACGCCGACTGAGGTCGTTCGGAATACGTAGGCGCTGACCTGCGTTGACGTAATTCTGGTGGCTTATGTCCTCCCCCTTCGCCCGCTGAATTGTTAGGCTCGTGGTTTCGCCCATCCCTGGAGGAACATGCTTCCGGGTAGGGCGACGCTTTTGTATTTCCCAGTACCGACGAGGAGCACCTGTGACCCAGACCAGCGAGTCCGTCACCTGGCTGACCCAGGAGGCGTACAACAAGCTCAAGGATGAGCTTGAGTACCTTACTGGTCCTGCGCGCACGGAGATCGCCGCCAAGATCGCGGCCGCGCGCGAGGAGGGCGACCTGCGCGAGAACGGCGGGTACCACGCGGCCAAGGAGGAGCAGGGCAAGCAGGAGCTCCGTGTGCGCCAGCTGACCCAGCTCCTCGAGAACGCCAAGGTGGGCGAGGCCCCGACCTCGACGGACGGTGCCGTGGCGCCCGGCATGGTCGTCACGATCGCCTTCGACGGTGACGAGGACGACACCCTGTCCTTCCTGCTCGCCTCGCGCGAGTACGCGAGCTCCGACATCGAGACCTACTCGCCGCAGTCCCCGCTGGGCACCGGCGTGATCGGCCACAAGGTCGGCGAGGACGCGGAATACGAGCTGCCGAACGGCAAGAAGGCCTCGGTGCGGATCCTCAAGGCCGAGCCGTACAGCGGCTGAGCCCGCAGGGCCCCCGTATGACCCGTGAGGCCCCCAGCGTCATTAGGCGCCGGGGGTTTCGTCATACCGCCGCCGACCGGTACTTCCGCACCGCCAGGGTCCGGAATATGACGATGATCACGAGCGACCAGATCAGCGACGCCCACACGGGGTGCTGCATGGGCCAGGCGTCGGGCGCCTTGAAGCCCGGGGGAAGGTTGCCGAACAGCTCGCGGCACGCCTGCACGGTGGCGCTGAAGGGGTTCCACTCCGCGATGTGCCGCAGGAAGGTCGGCATCTGGTTCGCGTCCACGAACGCGTTCGAGATGAACGTCAGCGGAAACAGCCAGATCAGGCCGCCCGAGGTCGCCGCTTCGGGGGTACGCACGGACAGGCCGATGAGCGCGCCGATCCACGAGAACGCGTACCCGAGCAGCAGGAGCAGACCGAAACCGGCGAGCACCTTGCCGAAGTTCTCGTGCGTGCGCCAGCCGACGATCAGGGCAACGACCGCCAGGACGACGAGGGTGAGCGCCGTCTGCACGAGGTCGGCGAGGGTACGCCCGGTCAGGACCGCGCCGCGCGCCATGGGCAGCGAACGGAACCGGTCGATCAGCCCCTTGTGCATGTCGTCGGCGATGCCCGCGCCGGCGCCCGCGGTGGCGAACGTGACGGTCTGCGCGAAGATGCCCGCCATGAGGAACTCGCGGTAGACGCCGGAGTCGGTGGTGCCGCCGATGTTCATGGAGCCGCCGAAGACGTACGAGAACAGCACCACGAACATGATGGGCTGGATCAGCCCAAAAATTACCATTTCCGGGATTCTGGACATCCGGATCACATTGCGTTTGGCCACCACCAGGGAGTCCCTGACGGACTGGGTGACCGGGTTTCCCGGCGGTGCGACCCGCACGGTGTCGGTGACGGCGCTCATTGGGCGGCCTCCTTGCCGTTCTCGTTCTCCGTCTCGGCGACATGGCCCGTCAGGGACAGGAACACGTCGTCGAGGGTCGGGCGGCGCAGCCCGATGTCGTCGATCTCGATACCGCGGGCATCGAGTTCCCGGATCACCTCGGCGAGCAGCTTGGCGCCGCCGCTGACGGGCACCGTGAGCTTGCGGGTGTGCTCTTCGACTGTGGTGTCGCCCTTGCCGAAGCCGCGCAGGACCTCCGAAGCCGTCTGTATGCGCTCGCGCTCGTGCACGACGACCTCGACGCGCTCGCCGCCGGTGCGAGCCTTGAGCTCGTCGGAGGTGCCGCGGGCGATGACACGGCCCTGGTCGACCACCGCGATGTCGTGCGCGAGGTGGTCGGCCTCTTCGAGGTACTGCGTGGTCAGCAGCAGTGTCGTACCGCCGGAGACCAGCCTCTTGATGACCTCCCACAGCATCTGCCGGTTGCGTGGGTCGAGGCCGGTGGTCGGCTCGTCCATGAACATGACGGGCGGGGAGACGACCAGCGCCGCCGCCAGGTCGAGCCGACGGCGCATGCCTCCGGAGTAGGTCGTGGCGGGGCGGTCGGCTGCGTCCGCGAGGCCGAACTGTTCGAGCAGTTCGACGGCCCGGGCCTTCGCGACCTTCGCCTTCATCTGGTAGAGCTGTCCGACCATCCGGAGGTTCTCACGGCCGGTCAGATACTCGTCGACGGCGGCGAACTGGCCGGACAGGCCGATCGAGCGCCGTACCTCGTTCGGATGCTTGAGCACGTCGACGCCGGCGACGACGGCCCTGCCGCTGTCGGGTCGCAGCAGGGTCGTCAGACAGCGGACGGTCGTCGTCTTGCCCGCGCCGTTCGGCCCGAGCAGGCCCAGGACGGTGCCCTCGGGGACATCGAGGTCGACGCCGTCCAGAGCCCTTACATCTCCGAAGGTCTTCACCAGACCTTCGGCATAGATGGCGCCTGGCATATGAGTCTCCACGTCATCGGGGATTCTTCGGTGAGCCGGATACTTCGGAAAGCCTGGGTTCGCAACACACCATAACGCGATGTATCGCGTCTCTCAATGCACGTGCCGGACCAACGCCCGATCGAGTGACAAGAGGCCCCTGACCTCAGCCGATGACCGTGTAGCCCGCCTCGCGCAAGGACTGCTCGACCTCGGCGCAGTGCGCCGGCCCCTTCGTCTCCAGGTGCAGCTCGACCTCCGCCTCCGTGAGCCCGAGCCGCGGGTGGGTCCGGACATGGCTCACGTCGAGGACATTAGCGTCGACCACTGACAACACCCCCAGCAGTGCGGCGAGGGCGCCCGGCCGGTCGGTCAGCCGGACCCGGACGGCCAGGTAGCGGCCCTGCGCCGACATGCCGTGCCGCAGGATGCGCTGGAGCAGCAGCGGGTCGACGTTGCCGCCGGACAGCACCGCCACGACCGGCCCCTCGAAGGCGCCGGGGTCGCTCAGCAGTGCCGCGACCGGGCTCGCCCCGGCCGGCTCCACGACCAGCTTGGCGCGCTCCATGCAGTGCAGCAGCGCGGTGGACAGCTCGTCCTCCGTCACCGTGCGGACCTCGTCCACCAGGTCCCCGACGATCCCGAACGGCACGTCGCCGGGCCGTCCGACCTTGATGCCGTCGGCCATCGTCGCCGGGTGCTCGACCGCCAGCGGACGCCCCGCCGCCAGCGAGGGCGGGTACGCGGCCGCGCCGGCCGCCTGCACGCCTACGATCCGTACGTCGGGCCGCAGCGCCTTCACCGCCACCGCGATACCGGCCGCCAGCCCCCCGCCGCCGATCCCGACGACGATCGTGCGCACCTCCGGGCACTGCTCCAGGATCTCCAGGCCGACCGTGCCCTGGCCCGCGATGACGTCGGCGTGGTCGAAGGGGTGGATGAACACCGCGCCCGTCTCGGCCGCGTACTCCTGCGCGGCGGCCAGCGTCTCGTCGACCACCTGGCCGTGCAGGCGCACCTCGGCGCCGTACTCCCGCGTGGCGCTGATCTTCGGCAGCGGAGCGCCCTTCGGCATGAACACCGTGGAGTGCACGCCCAGGAGCGAGGACGCGAGGGCCACGCCCTGCGCGTGGTTGCCCGCGCTCGCGGCGACGACCCCGGCGGCCCGCTCCTCCGGCAGCAGTCCGGCGATACGGACGTACGCGCCGCGCAGCTTGAACGACCCCGTCCGCTGCAGGTTCTCGCACTTGAAGTGCACCGGCGCGCCCACCAGCTGCGACAGCCGCCTGCTGCCCTCCATCCCGGTCACCCGCGCCACCCCCGCGAGCATCTTCTGGGCGCCGCGCACATCGTCGAGAGTGACGGGACGCAAGGAGTCAGCGGTGCTGTAGCTCATGACTCAAGCATCGCAGTTCACAGGCGCCGACCGCGGTTGTGACCAACCACCGAGACCGGTTTGCGCAGCGCCCGTACGGCCTGCCTTCCGGCCGCGTAACCTGTCCCCCAACTCCAGCACTCTTCCTGAAGTGAGCCCCCGGCCATGCCCACAACACCTGAAATGTCGATGGACATGACGACCTTTGGTGACACAGGTCTCCTCGACACGCTGCAGCACGAGGTGGCGGTCTTCGCGCGCCGTGCCGAACAGACCCGGCTCGGCGGCGTCGGGCAGGTGCGCAACTCCATGGACCGCGCCGCGTACCTCCTGCTCAACCGGCTCGACAAGGAGGGCCCGATGGGCGTCAAGGCGCTCGCCGCGAGCATGGGCATCGACTCCTCGACGGTCACCCGGCAGGTGGCTCCGCTCGTCGACACCGGCCTGGTCAAGCGCACCTCGCACCCCGAGGACGGGCGGGCGGTGGTGCTCCAGCTGTCCCCGCGCGGGCTGTCGCGGCTGGAGGAGGTGCGCTCCTCCCGGCGTCAGCTGATGGCCGAGCTGACGCAGGACTGGGCGCCCGAGGAGCGCGAGGCGTTCTGCACGCTGCTGACGCGCTTCAACACCGCGCTGTCCACCCGGATGGCGGCCCAGGGGCTGCCGGGGGCGGAGCCGCCGTCCGCGTCCTGAGCCCGGGCGCCCGTCTGATCCCGGGCGAATCCCGCCCGTGCGCGGCCCTTGACCGGCGGGCCGACCCTGACCTCATATGAGACACGTATGGCCCGGGTGCCAGCACCGGGTTCCTCGGGGTCGTCCTCAGGCGGGAGGCGTGATGGGACAACGGCAGGCGGCCCAGAGCGCCCGCCGGACCAGGGAGTTCGAGGCGTTCGTCGCGGGTGCGGCGGGTCGGCTGCTGCACACGGCGACGCTGCTCACCGCGGAGACGCCGCAAGACAATCCGCGCGCGCGGCGTCTGCTGACCCTCGCCCTCGCCCACACGTACGCGTGCTGGGACGGGCTGCGCGGCGAGGATCCCTACGACCTCGCCCGCCAGTACCTGGCCGCCCGCTTCGCACGCGGCGCCTGGCACCAGCACGGCGCCTTCCCCCGTGGCCGCCCGCACGCCGGTGGCACCCTGGCCCGGCTCGCCCCGCAGGAGCGCCTGGTCCTGGTCCTGCGGCTGTACGAAGGGGTTGCAGAGGAGCAGGTGGCGGCGCTGCTCGGGCTACCCAGGGAGCGCGTCCACGCGATCTGCGACCGGGCGACGGCCACGCTGCTGCATCCGCCCCGCAAACCGGCGGCGGCTGCGGTGGGGGCGAAGGTGGCGCCGTCGTGAGCGCGGAAGAAACCGCGGGAAGCGCGTGGGCCGCTTTGACCGCGCAGGCTGCGCAGGCTGCGCAGACCGTACGGCGACTGCCTGACGGGCGACGGCCGTGAACCGGGCCGAGCGGGAGACGGCCGTACGGCGGATCATGGAGCGCACTCCGGCGCGGGTGCCGCCGGAGCTGCACGCGGACGTTCTGCGCCGCGGCGGGCGGATGCTGCGGCGCAGGGTCCTCGCCCGCAGGCTGATGTGGCTGTTGCTGTTCGCGGCGACGGTGGCGTTCGTGGTGTGGGCGCTGACGGCCCGCCCCTGGGTGGAGCCGCCGTCGGAGACGACTCCACCGCTCACGGGCTGGTGAGCCCCTCGAAGCAGGGGCTCACCAGCTAGCCGAGTGCCTGCTGGAGGTCCTCCAGCAGGTCTTCCACGTTCTCGATGCCCACGGAGAGGCGTACGAGATCGGCGGGGACCTCGAGGGCGGAACCGGCCACGGACGCGTGCGTCATCCGCCCGGGGTGCTCGATCAGCGACTCGACGCCGCCCAGGGACTCGCCCAGCGTGAACACCTTGGCCCGGTTGCAGACCTCGACGGCCGCCTCCTCGCCCCCGGCGACCCGGAAGGAGACCATGCCGCCGAACGCCTTCATCTGCTTGGCGGCGACCTCGTGACCGGGGTGCTCCGGCAGCCCCGGGTACAGGACGCTCGTCACGCGCGCGTGCCGGGTGAGCATGTCGGCGACCTTGGTGGCGTTCTCGCTGTGCCGGTCCATGCGCACCGACAGCGTCTTGGCGCCGCGCAGCACCAGCCAGGAGTCGAAGGGCCCGGCGACCGCGCCCATCGCGTTCTGGTGGAACGCCAGCTCCTCGCCCAGCTCCTGGTCACCGACGACCAGCGCACCGCCGACGACGTCGGAGTGGCCGCCCATGTACTTGGTCAGGGAGTGCACCACGACGTCCGCGCCCAGCGCCAGCGGCTGCTGCAGGTACGGCGTGGCGAAGGTGTTGTCGACGACCAGCTTGGCGCCCGCGTCCCGGGCGATCTGGGCGACGGCGGCGATGTCGGTGATGCCGAGCAGCGGGTTGGAGGGGGTCTCCACCCACACGACCTTGGTCTTCGGCGTGATGGCGGCCCGGACGGCGGAGGGGTCGCTGGTGTCGGCGACCGACCATTCCACGCCCCAGCGGGCGACGACCTTCGCGAAGAGGCGGAACGTGCCGCCGTAGGCGTCGTTGGGGATGACCACGTGGTCACCGGGGCTCAGCAGCGTGCGCAACAGGCAGTCCTCGGCCGCCAGTCCGGACGCGAACGCGAGGCCGCGGCGGCCGCCCTCGAGGGCGGCGAGGTTCTCTTCCAGGGCGGTCCTGGTCGGGTTGGCGCTGCGGCTGTACTCGTAGCCGCCGCGCAGGCCGCCCACGCCGTCCTGCTTGTAGGTCGAGACCTGGTAGATCGGCGGGACGACCGCGCCGGTGAGGGGATCCGCGGTGTTGCCCGCGTGGATCGCGAGGGTCTCGAAGTGCTGACTGATGTGCCTGTCGCTCATGGGCACCGAGGGTAGTGCGCCTTTTCCCCGTGCGACTTCCCCGCGCGTTTTCCACCGCCGGTTTTCCACAGGCCGCCGATCAGGTTGGCCAATTGTCGGCGGCGTCTGGAACCCTTGAGACATGGAGATTCTCTGGGTCCTGATGGCCCTGGTCATGATCGGTTTCGTGCTGCTGCCGGTCATGAGGCGCAGGCGCGGCATGATCGAGCAGGTCCCGCCGGGACACCCGGACGCGGCGGACCCCGCGACCTACGGGTTCGTGCGCCAGGAGGAGCTGGACATCCGCATGCCCGGCCCCGACCAGGACCTGCTCGACGTCCTGGACCTGGTGCAGCGCACCCAGGACTACAAGGCCGCCGCTCAACTGCTCGCCGGGACCGAGACGGCGGGCGAGCTGCGCTGGCAGCGTGTGCAGGCCTTCGCCGGTGCCGCCGCGCTGGAGCTGCAGCAGCGGCCCGGTGGGGTGAGCGAGGCGCCGGGCGGGCAGTGGCTGCGGGTGTGGCGGGCCGAGGCACCCAAGGACGCGGGCGGGGCCGCGGTGCACGCCGAGTTCCTGGTGCAGCAGGCATGGCGCACGGCCACGCCGGGCACCGACGCGTTCCGGATCATCATGGAGGAGGCGCGGGACGCCTGCGGGCAGGCGGCGCTGCTGTCCCCCGGTGACCCGATCCCGTACATCGTCGAACTGTCGGTGGCCCGTGGGCTGGCGTACTCGCAGTCGGAGTTCGAGCAGCTCTGGCTGAAGATCCTGGACCGCGCGCCGGCGCACATGGGAGCGCATCTGGCGGCGCTGCACTACTGGTGCGAGAAGTGGCACGGCTCGCGCGAGCTGGCGTACTCCTTCGCGGAGGCCGCGGCGGCGAGAGCTCCGCACGGCTCCCTGCTGGCGGCGATGCCGTTGTTCGCGGTCTTCGAGCACCTGCCCGAGGTGAACCTGGTCACCGGCTTCTACCGGAGCGAGGTCGTGTCCAAGGCGATCCACGGCGCGCTGCACGCGGCGCACTCGGCGCGTTCGGACGACCCGATGCTCGCGCACGTACGCCATCTGCTGGTGTTCTTCCTGGTCCGTGCCGAGCGCTGGTCGGAGGCCATGAACCAGCTGATCCACGTCGACGGCCATGTGGGCGCCCTGCCCTGGACCCTGTCCACCGACCCGGCCGCGGAGTTCGCCGTCTACCGCGCGCTGGCGGTGGCGGGCTTCGAGGCGAACGGCGGCAGTCCGGCGACGCTGCCGCACTGACCGTCCGGGGAGCGACGGTCTCCCGGACCAGCGGGCCGGAATGCGGGGACGTCTCCGCACGTTGACGCATCCGGAGCCTCGATCGAAGTGGAGACCGCATGTTCCTGCACAGCCGTACCCCTCAGCTGCCCACGCCCGACCAGGCTCTGCGTGGTCGCCCGGAGCCGGTGTTCTCGGTCCCCGACCGCCACACGGTCCTGGGCACCCCCCTCCTCGGCCCTTACCCCGAGAGCTTGGAGGTGGCCGACTTCGGCCTGGGCTGCTTCTGGGGCGCCGAGCGCAAGTTCTGGCAGCTCCCGGCGGGCGTGTGGACGACCCTGGTCGGCTACCAGGGCGGCTACACCGAGAACCCCACGTACGAGGAGGTCTGCTCGGGCCTGACGGGCCACACGGAGGCCGTCCGCGTGGTCTACGACCCGAAGCTGATCTCGTACGAGCGTCTGCTGAAGACCTTCTGGGAGAACCACGACCCCACGCAGGGCTTCCGCCAGGGCAACGACGTGGGCACCCAGTACCGCTCCGCGATCTACACCCACTCCCCCGCCCAGGCAGCCATCGCCGAGTCCTCCCGTACGGCCTACCAGCAGGTCCTCACGTCCTCGGGCCACGGCACGATCACCACGGAGATCCTCCCCGCCGAGGGCCGCACCTTCTACCCGGCCGAGGCCTACCACCAGCAGTACCTCGACAAGAACCCGGCAGGCTACTGCGGAATCGGCGGCACGGGCGTGTCGTGCCCGATCGGTGTGGCAAAGACCGACAGCTGACCTCAGGGCCCGGTGAGCGCTGCCCTCGGGATCCAGGGCAGCGAATAGCTGCCGCCGGGGGAGCGCTCGTCGGCCGTCGGCGAGCCCAGCCCGTAATTCGGTTGCCTTTCGTCGCTCGGAGGGAGCTGGATATGGGTCATGGCTGACATTCAGGGCTCGTACGACGGTCTGTTCACCGCGGTGCCCAACGCGCTGTCCGCGCTGCTGGACGAGGGGGACGTGGGCGGCTCGGTGGCGGTGTTCGTGGGTGGGGAGCCGGTCGTGGACGTGTGGGGCGGGTTCGCCGACGCGGAGCGCACGGTGCCGTGGCAGCGGGACACGATCGTCAATGTCTGGTCCGTCACGAAGACGATGACGGCGCTGTGCGCGCTGGTGCTGGCCGACCGCGGCGAACTCGATCCGGCCGCGCCGGTCGCCCGGTACTGGCCGGAGTTCGCGGCGGCGGGCAAGGAGCGCGTGCTGGTGCGGCACCTGCTCTCGCACACCGCCGGGCTGCCCGACTGGGACGGTCCGGTGGACGAGCTGTACGACTGGTCGTCCGCCACGGCGCGGCTGGCCGCTCAGGCTCCGCAGTGGGAGCCGGGCAGCGCGGCCGGGTACCACTCGCTCACCCAGGGATTCCTGGTGGGCGAGGTCATACGCCGGATCACGGGTCGGAGCGTGGGCGCGTTCTTCGCCGACGAGGTGGCCGGGCCCCTGGGCGCGGACTTCCGTATCGGGCTGCCGGCCGAGCACGACCACCGGGTGGCGTTGACGGTCCCGCCACCGTCCCGGGACGAGGACTACACCGCGAGCGCGCCCGGCAGCGAGGCGGCCCCGGCCTCCCCCACCGGCATCCGCGTCCGCGACGGCAACAGCCTGGCCTGGCGCCGGGCGCAGATCCCCGCGGCGAGCGGATTCGGCAACGCCCGTTCGGTCGCCCTCGTGCAGTCGGTGATGGCCTGCGGCGGATCCGTGGGCGGGGTGCGGCTGCTGTCGCGGGCGGGCTGTGAGCGTGCGTGGGAGGAACAGTTCAGCGGCGAGGACCGCGTCCTGGGCATGCCGATCAGCTGGGGCCTGGGCTACGGCCGGTTCGGCGGCACCTACGGATGGGGCGGTTGGGGCGGCTCGACCGTCATGATCGAACCCGACTCGGGTGTGACGGTGGCGTACGTGACGAATCACATGCGCGAACCCGCCCAGGCCACTCGGGGCGTGGAGTTCCTGATGGCCGCCTACGACGGCCTCAAAGCGCTACGGGCATGACGTGCAAGAAGTGGAGGGTCGCGGCCAGGTGACTCCCTCGAGTCGCGGCCTCCCGCTCAGCGTGCGAGCCTGCATTCATGATCAGTGCGTCAGCTGTACGGCTCGAGGCATCTGTGGATCCCCGGCTGTCCCGGTGGATGTGGCTGGTGAAGTGGCTGCTCGCGATCCCGCACTACATCGTGCTGTTCTTCCTGTGGATCGCGTTCGCCGTCGTGACCGTGATCGCGTTCTTCGCCATCCTTTTCACCGGCCGGTACCCCCGCTCGCTCTTCGAGTTCAGTGTCGGTGTACTGAGGTGGAACTGGCGGGTCAGTTATTACGCACACACCGCCCTCGGCACCGACCAGTACCCGCCGTTCACCCTCGCGGACGTGCCCGACTACCCGGCGCGTTTCGATGTGGCCTATCCCGAGCGGCTCTCCCGCGGGCTGGTCCTGGTGAAGTGGTGGCTGCTGGTGATTCCGCAGTACATCGTGGTCGGGATCTTCCTCGGGCACTGGGGATGGGAAGGAGAGAGCGATCGCTGGAGTGGCGGCGGTCTGATTCCCTTTCTCTCTCTCGTCGCCGTGATCATCCTGGCGTTCACCGCCCGTTATCCGATGTACCTGTTCGACTTCCTGATCGGTCTGGCGCGCTGGGTCGCGCGGGTGGCCGCCTACGCCGCGCTGATGACGGACGAGTACCCGCCGTTCCGTCTCGACATGGGCGGTCGGGCCTCCCCGGAGTCCACCCCGCTGACGAAGACCCCGTAGCATCCCGCCTCATTGCACCTCAGGCAGACGCAAGCGAGTCGTACCGGCACCCCATCCCGAACCACCCCCGGCCAGTACGACTTGAGTACCAATAGGGTGACCTCCATGTCTGCCCCGTTGAGTCCCACGAGAGCCAGAACCGCGCTGCGCACGTCGGCGCGTATTTCCGTGGACCTGCTGCTGGTTCTTGTGATGCTCGCGGCAGCGCTGTGGCTGCTGGGCCGGATGTGGTCGGTCGTCTGGCCTCTCGTCGTAGGCCTGCTCCTCACCACACTGACCTGGCCCCTGGCGCGCTTCCTGCGTCGTCGCGGCTGGCCCCCCGCCCTGGCCGCTTCAGCGGTGACCGTGCTGTTCCTCCTGGTCGCCGTCGGGGTCGTGGCGCTGATCGCGGTGCCGGTGGCGTCCCAGTCGGGCGAGCTGACCGACGGTGTGGTCGAGGGCATCCAGAGGCTGCGCGAGTGGGCCGCGGGGCCGCCGTTGAACATAGGCGACGACCAGATCACCAAGGCCATGGACACAGCGGTCGCCCGCGCCCAGGACGGCGTCGGCAGCATGGTCACCGCTGTCGTCACGGGAGTGAGCACGGTGGTCAACGGCTTGATCACAGCCGTGCTGGCGCTGTTCCTGATGTTCTTCTTCCTCAAGGACGGACCGCGGTTCCTGCCCTGGCTGGCCCGCCAGTTGCCCGGCCGCCTCGCCATCGACGTCCCGACCGTGGCCGCGCGCAGCTGGGACACCCTGGGCGCGTTCGTACGTTCCCAGGCGGCCGTCGGCCTGCTCGACGCCGTCGCGATCGGCCTCGGTCTGTGGATCGTGGGGGTACCGCTGGTGCTTCCGCTGGCGGTACTGACCTTCGTCTCCGCGTTCGTCCCGATCATCGGCGCCCTGTTCGCCGGTTTCGTCGCGGTGCTCATCGCGCTGGTCTCGAACGGCCTCACCGACGCGCTGATCGTGCTGGCCATCATCGTCGTCGTGCAGCAACTCGAGGGCAACGTGTTCCAGCCCATCCTCCAGAGCCGGGGTCTCGGCCTCCACGCGGCGGTGGTCCTGCTCGCGGTGACGCTGGGCGGCAGCCTGGCCGGCATCGTGGGCAGCCTGCTCGCGGTACCGGTCGCGGCGCTGATCGCGGTGGTCTGGAACTACGTACGTGAGCAGCTGACCGTCCCGCCGGGCGAGTTGCAGCCCTCCACCCCCGCGGACTCTGCCGACCCCGCGCCGGGTGGCTGATGGCAGTTCGAGGGCCGTTTTCGTAGGACCGTCGGCCCCGAAGAACGCTCCGCATCAAATGAGTACCCGGCGTCGTGTGACTCGTCGTACGATCTTCCGCTGATGGTCGGCAGAGCCCGGGGGCGCGCACATGGAAAGACCGGACGACCGCATCGCGTCCGCCCTGCGCTTCGCCTCGGAACTCGTCGCCTGGGTGGCCACCCCGTGGGCCCTGTCCGCGTACTCATGGGCCCTCGCCGTATTGGCGGTGGTCGTACTGATCGGCCTGCCGACCGTCTTCTCCACGCCGGGGGACAAGACGCAGGTGATCATCCCGGTCTCGGGTACGGTCACGATCCTGCTCGTGCTGCTCCAGCTTGCCGCGGCTGTGATCGCCGCATGGTCGGCATGGCCCGTCCCCGCGGCGGTCCTCGTGTCTCTTCTCGTGGCCACCACCCTCGTCACGGAACGCCCACGCCGGCGGTGGCTGCTCGGGAATCACCCGGTCGAAAATCAATGGCCGCCCACGCCGACGGACCCCACCCTGTAACCCATGGAACAAGCGCAACGCGAGATCCGTGCCGTCCACACGGACGCCACGATCACCGTCTACCAGGCCTACTCCCCCGGACTCGGTCTGCCCGCCGCCCGGGAGGGACGTTTTCCCGCCGCGTGGAAGCGGGACCGGATGACGTGGATCAAGCCGTCGTTCCTGTGGATGATGTACCGCTGCGGGTGGGGAACCAAGGCAGGACAGGAGACCGTCCTGGCCGTGGAGATCACCCGGGACGGCTTCGAGTGGGCGCTGCGCAATGCCTGTCTGTCGAGCTACGCCCGCGGAGTGCACCCCGACCGCGCCACCTGGCAGCGTCAGCTGAAGCGTGCGCCCGCCCGCGTCCAGTGGGACCCCGAACGCGATCTGCGCCTACGGCCCCTGCCTCACCGCTCCCTCCAACTCGGCCTCTCCAGCGAGGCCGTACGGCGTTACGCCGACGAGTGGACGGTCGGCATCACCGACGTCACGCCCCTCGCCCACGCCATCCACGCCCACGTGGGCAAGGGCGACCTCGACACAGCGACCCGCCTGCTCCCCCAGGAACGCCCGTACCCCACCAGCGACGAACTCCTGGCCCACCTGCGCGGCGACCTCCGGGAGTCCACCGAGAACGCAACGGCCGTTCCCCTGGTCCGTCCGACCCGGGAGCCGTCCCATCGCTGAGCCACTGTCGCCGGAAGAGTCCGCCACCCTCGCGGCGCTGCTCGCCGGCTCGGATCCGGTGCGCAGCGCCCTGCGCGCCCAGCTTCCCCACACGCGGGTGGTGGGCCGCTGCGGTTGCGGATGCGTGACGGTCGACCTGGCCGTGGACCGTACGGCGGCAGCTCCGGCAACGGCCCACGTGAATCCGGCCGTTGAGGCCACATACGGCAGGCCGCACTTCGCGGGGGTCATGGTCTTCACGGACGAGGGCTATCTCTCGTGCCTGGAGATCTACTCGATCGCCGACGAGCCGATCACCCGGTGGCCGGAGCCTCGGTTCATCGGGTGACCCGGTCGCCACCTCTGAGTACGCCTGCTCTTTCGCCGTTCGACCTGATGCGGCGACAGCTCGGCCTGCTGTAGTAAAGGGTTATGACGCGGGGACATGACGCAGATCCGATTCCCGGCCTCGACGGTGACGAGCGTCAGGCGGCGGCGCGCAGGCTGTGGGGGGCGTGGCGCGGTGACGGGTGCGGGGCGGCCGTGCTGACCGGGATGTCGGGGGTGGGGAAGACACGGGCGGTGGTCGGCCCCTTGGTGGGCCGGGCGCGGCGCGCGGGTGTGCCGACCGCGAGCATCGATGTGCCCGTCGACGCCGCGGACATGAACGCCGTGCTGGTGAGCCGCCTCGTGGAGCAGCTGGAGGACGGCGGCCACGACGACCTCGCGGCCTCGATCGCGGGCGACGCGGAATTCGCGTCGGCGGCGCGGGCGGTGCTGCGGCGCGGCGCTCTGATCGTCGTCGACGAGTTCCAGCGCATGCTCGACTCCGGCGGCCAACTGCGGCAGTCCTGGGCCAGGATGGTGGAGCGGCTCGCGAAGCGGCCGCCGGACGGCGGATGTCTGTGGCTGGTGTCGAACCGCTGGGTCGACGCCGACTGGACCGAGTCCTTCCACGTGGAGGAGTTGCCGATCCCGGACGGCGAGGACGCCACGAGGATCGTTCTGAAGGGCCTCACCGCGCAGGATGCCGACGTCCGGTTCCCCGTCGCGCGTCGCGTGGAGGTGGTCCGCCGCCTCGGCGCGAACCCCCGAGTCCTGCGCCTGCTGGGGTTCCTTCTCAAGAAGCACTCCCTGGACGACCTCCTTCCGCCCACGGCGGTCCTGCCCAGAGCCCCGTTCCGGATGCAGCTCGTCGAGGACATCGAGCGCCAACTGCTCGCGAAGGCGGCGGAAGGCCTCTCCGACGAGACGCGCGCGTTCCTGCGGGACCTGTCCGTGCTGCGGGACTGGGCGCCCTGGCCGCTCGTCGAGGCGATCGGCGGCGGCGCGGTCGACATCGAGACGCGGGTGGACGAGCTGCTCGAACGCTATCTTCTCAACGCCCGTGCCCCCGAAGGGCAGAGCGACTCGGGCCCGCGCACCCGCTACCAGGTCCATCCCCTGGTCCGGGAGGTCGACGGCGTGCGCATGCAGCGGGACGGCGAGGCGTGGCGCGAGGCGCACCGCCGCGCCGGCGAGTGGTACGCCCGGCCGTTGTACGAGGCCGCCCGGGTCCGCACCCGTGACCTGGTGCTCGCCGGGGCCCTCGACCACGCACGGTTCCATCTCACACAGGCCGGCAAGGAGGACGTCCTCGCGGCCGCGATGCGGTCCGTCCACGAGTACGTCGAGCGCCGGTTCAACTGGTCCTCGCCACAGCCGTCCACGGACCGGGAACGTGACGCGAGGATCGCTTTGCTCAGGATCTATCTCGCGCACTCGGACGTCCCCGCCACCCACTTCCACCTGGCGAAGCTCCTTCGAGGGCTGGGTGGGCGTGACGACCTCGTCGAGGCCCTGCGGCACGCGGAGCGTTCCACGGTCGGGGAGGACCGCGCCGAGCCCTGGGTGCAGTGGGTGCAGCTCGTGCGAGCCAGCGGGGGGCTGGATGCCGCCACGGAGGCGGCACGCAAGGCCGTCGCGCATGTGGCACCGGCCAAGAACCTGTTCAGCGCCTACCAGTTGCTGGCCCTGTGTCTGCGCGACCGAGGTCGGATCGGCGAGGCGATCGAGGTCCTGAAGGAGGGGATGGAACGCTCGGAGGGCAACCAGCACCGGCTCGCGGAGACGGCGGTGCGCTACGCCGCCGGCGAGCCCACGGCCGAACCGCTTGAAGACGTACGCGGCTGGCTGCGGCGGAAAAGCGGTCTGGAGATACAGGCGAATCTCGCGGAAGCCCTGTTGCTGGAACGCCGGGGTCTGTGGCGGGAGGCCGCGGAGTTCGTGGGACGGGTCAGTGCGGAGATCCCGACCTACCTCTCTCCCGCCATGCACGAGGTGATGTGCTGGCTCGGTGCCGGTGAGGTGGGCCGAGCGCGGACGGCGCTCGCCAAGATCTCCCCGGCGGACGACAGAACGGGAAGCAGCCTGACATGGCTGGCGGCGGCCGTCTCTCTGCTGGCCGACGACCTGCCCCGAGCCTCCCAACTGCTCGGCGCCTACCTCGACACACCGGCTCCGCCCACCACGGCCGACGGGATCCGCGCCGCACTGCTGTACGACTGGGACCATCGGTCCGGCCAATTCGGGGAGGCGTCCCCGGCGCTGGTCCATGCCGTCCTGCCCCCGACCGTCACCGGTCTCCCCACCGAAGTGATCCGGCCCCAGTACGGCGGCCCGGTTCTCCCCCAGCACCAGAAAGCGAGCGGCGCGCCCATGCCGGACGACCGGATCCGTTTCCTCGCCCTGGCCACCGAGTGGTCCTCGGCGCACGGCGGTCTGAGCACCTTCAACCGCCAGCTCTGTTCGGCGTTGGCGGCGGCCGGGGCGCAGGTCTTCTGTGTCGTGCTGGAGGCGTCACCGCAGGAGCACCAGGACGCGGCGGCGAGAGGCGTCACGCTCGTCGAGGCGCGGGTGATGCCCGGCGTCTCCGGCGTGCAACGACTTTTCCTGAAGCCGGAGTTGCCGGACGGAGCCGAGCCGGACTTCGTCATCGGGCACGGCCGCATCACGGGCCCCGCCGCACAGAACCTCGGTGACGCCTTCCCCCGGGCAAGACGCCTGCACTTCATCCACATGATCCCGGACGAGATCGAGCGGCTCAAGCTCGACCGGGGCGTCGACATCGGCGCCCTGGCGGAGGAACGGCAGGAGATCGAGCTGGGGTTGGGCGCGGGCGCGCACCGCACCGTCGTGGTGGGGCCGCGGATGTACAACTGGTTCCTGCGTGATCTGGAGGCGCGCGGGGTCGAGCGGAGGAAGATCCTCCGGTTCGATCCGGGATTCGACGCCGAGACCACGGACGTCCGTACGCCGCCGTCGGGCGCGCCGTGGATGACGCTTCTGTTCGGGCGGGCCGAGGACCACTACCTCAAGGGCCTCGACCTGGCCGCCCGGGCCTTCGCCTTGGCGCGGCAGAGCCGTCCCGTCGGCGCGACGGCCGTCGAGCTGCTGGTCCGGGGCGCCCCCGAGCGGACGTCGGGACAGCTTGAGGCGAGCATGCGCGAGTGGGCGCAGGACCCGGCTCTGCCGGTCCGGGTACGGCCGTACTCGACCGTGCACGAACGGCTGGCGGCCGACCTGCGGAGCGCGAGTCTGGTGCTCATGCCGTCCCGCGGTGAGGGCTTCGGGCTCGTCGGTGTGGAGGCCATCGCCGCGGGGGCGCCGGTGCTGGTGAGCAGTGCCAGCGGGCTGGGTGAGCTGTTGAGCAAGAAGCTCCTCGCCCCGGACGACGCGGCCCGTGTCGTGGTGGAGACGACCGGGGACGACGCCCGGGACGTCGCGGCGTGGAGCGACGCCGTCAAGGCCGTACTGCGGGACCGGGAGGGGGCGTTCGCCTGGGCGTCGAAGCTGCGCAGTGATCTCGCGGGGCGCTGGACGTGGTCCGACGCGGTGTCCGGACTGCTGGACGAGCTGGACGACCCGGCCGGCTGAACCCGGCTCCCGCGCGGAGGGGCCCGACCCTGGTGGTCGGGCCCCTCGCTGGCGGTCCCCTGGGACGCGCTCCGGCTGCACGGGATGTTCTGCGGGCCGGTGACGGTGGTGCCCGGGCCCACCTGGCCCGCCGGGGAGCAGGCGAGCGTGACGGAGGGTGCGTCGAGCAGGGAGAGAAGGCCCTCGTCCTGCGCCCGGGCGCTGCCGGTACCGATGCGGAGCGCCGCCGCGACGGAGGCGCCGACGGGTCAGCTCCCGCTGCCGTACGGCCGCGTCAGGATCTCCAGGTTGTGGCCGTTCGGGTCGTCGAAGTAGGCGCCCCGGCCGCCGTCGTTGTGGTTGATCTCGCCGGGGCGGCTGTGGAAGGGGTCGGCCCAGTACGTCAGACCGGCCGAGCGGACGCGGGCGAAGATCGTGTCGAACTCGTCCTCCGACACCAGGAACGCGTAGTGCTGCGGCGTGATCTCGTCGGGCGACTCCACGTAGTCCAGGGTCACGCCGTTGGGGATCTCCACCGGGATGAACGGGCCGTACGGCTCGCTCACCTCCAGGCCGAGGATGTCGGCGAGGAACCGGGCGGAGGTCCTCTTGTCGTGCGCGGCGACGATGGTGTGGTTGAGCTGGACGGTCATGGTGAGGGCCTCCCTACGCGTGTACGCCGTGGACTCCCACCACCCACGCTAGGCGACCTGCTCGCCCGGCGGCGCGGTATGCAACCGAGCCGGTTCGTGCTGACCGGTGTCGGGATCGGTGTGGCGGCGTCCGCCGTCGTGCAGCTGTACCTCGCGGACAGCGAACCGGGGGCCGCCGAGCAGGTCAAGCTGTGGCTGACCGGCAGCCGGAACGGGCGGGGCTGGGCGCAGGCCCGGCCCCGCCCGCGCTCGTGCTGTCGCTGTGCCTGCCCGCGCTGGTGTGGGGTCACCTGCGCGGCCTCAAACCCCCGGACGCCCCTCGACGCAGCGCGTCCCCGGCGCGCACACCCGCGCCGGGGACGTGGAACGCGACACCCGCCCGCGATCAGATCGTCGCCGTGTCGATCACGAACCGGTACCGCACATCGCTCGCGAGGACCCGCTCGTACGCCTCGTTGATCTGGTCCGCGCGGATCAGCTCGATCTCCGCCCCGAAGCCGTGCCCGGCGCAGAAGTCCAGCATTTCCTGGGTCTCCTGGATGCCGCCGATGCCGGACCCGGCGAGGGTCTTGCGGCCGCCGATCACCGAGAACAGGTTCAGGGCGACGGGCTCCTCGGGCGCTCCCACGTTGACGAAGGCGCCGTCGGTGCGCAGCAGGGACAGGAAGGCGTCCAGGTCGAGCGGGGCGGAGACGGTCGACAGGATCAGGTCGAAGGTGCCGGCCAGCTTCTTGAAGGTCTCCGGGTCGCTGGTGGCGTAGTAGTGGTCGGCGCCCAGCTTCAGGCCGTCGTCCTTCTTGCGCAGCGACTGGGACAGGACCGTCACCTCCGCGCCGAGGGCGTGCGCGATCTTGACGCCCATGTGGCCGAGGCCGCCCATGCCGAGGATCGCGACCTTCTTGCCGGGTCCCGCGTTCCAGTGGCGGAGGGGGGAGTAGGTGGTGATGCCGGCGCAGAGGAGGGGCGCGGCCTCGTCGAGCTTGAGGCCGTCGGGGATGCGCAGCACGAAGTTCTCGTCGACGACGATCTTCTCGGAGTAGCCGCCGTAGGTCGGCTCGCCGTTCTTGTCGAGGGCGTTGTACGTGCCGACGCTGCCGCCGGTGCAGTACTGCTCCAGGCCGGCCTTGCAGTTGTCGCACTCGCGGCAGGAGTCGACCAGGCAGCCGACGCCCACGCGGTCGCCGACGGCGTACTTCGTCACGCCCGGGCCGACCTCGGAGACGACGCCCGCTATCTCGTGGCCGGGGACCATCGGGAAGATCGCCTCGCCCCAGCCCTCGCGGGCCTGGTGGATGTCGGAGTGGCAGATTCCGGCGAACTTGACGTCGATCAGGACGTCGAACTCGCCGACCGTGCGGCGCTCGATCGTCGTGCGCTCCAGCGGAGCCTTGGCAGCGGGTGCGGCGTAAGCGGCAACAGTGGTCATGCCGGGGGTTCTCCTAGCAAAGGGTTCCGTGCCCGGCTGCCTTCTGCCGGGCACGGGACCCAGCCTGCCAGGTCCCCGGGAGCCCACCCAGGCCACGGCTTTGCGTACGTCCGCTGTGCCTACCACTGGCGGGGGCAGGCTCGTGTGCGTACGACCGTGAATACTGAGACGTATGGACGAACAGCCCGAATCCGTCATCGAACCCGCGGCAGCCGGGGCGCTGGACCGGCGTGCCGAGCTCAGCGAGTTCCTGCGCACCCGGCGGGCCCGGCTGAAGCCGGAGGACGTGGGGCTGCCGGACTTCGCGCGCCGCCGCAGGGTGCCGGGGCTGCGGCGGGAGGAGCTGGCGCAGCTGGCCGGCGTGTCCGTGGCGTACTACACGCGCCTGGAGCAGGGCAACGGGCGCAACGTGTCGGCGGAGGTGCTGGACTCGATCGCCCGCGCGCTCAGGCTGACCGACGCCGAGCACGCCCATCTGACACATCTGGCGAAGCCGAAGCAGCACAAGAAGAAGTCGGCGGCGCGCACACAGCAGCCGCGGGCCTCGCTGCGGCACCTGCTGGACGCGATGGACGTCCCGGCGCACATCGGGGGGCGGCGCTCGGACATCCTGGCGTGGAACCGGATGGCGGCGGCGTTGTTCGGTGACTGGGCGGAGCTGCCGCCGGCGGAGCGCAACTGGGCACGGCTGGTCTTCCTGCGGCCCGAGTACCGCGAGCTGTTCGTGGACTGGGAGCAGAAGGCGATCGACGTGGTCAGCTATCTGCGCATGGACGCGGGCTGCCATCCGGACGACCCGAAGCTGTCCGCCCTGGTGGGCGAGCTCTCCGTGAAGAGCGAGGAGTTCCGGCGGCTGTGGGCCACCCACGACGTCAAGGAGAAGGGCTACGGCATCAAGCGGATGCATCACCCGCTCGTCGGCGACCTGTCCCTCTCCTTCGAGTCGTTCCGCCTGACCGAGGACGGCGAGCAGACGCTGATCACGTACCACGCCGAGCCCGGCTCCCCGTCCGCGGAGGCGCTGCGCCTGCTGGCGAGCTGGGGCACGGACGCGACCCGGGCGGGCAAGGGGTCGGCGACGCCTCGGGGCTGACGCCGCCCCGTCACCCGTGCGGCCCTGTCATCCCTGGTACGGCGGCGCGGCACCCCAGTTCCACTTCGGCACCGGCTGCTCCGTCGGCCGCTGGGCGTCCGGGCCGGAGAAGTACACCGCCAGGCGTGTGCCCCACTCGATGTACGCGAGGAACGCGGAGCGGAACTCGGCGTCCGTGGGAAGGCCCGCCTCGTCGGCCGCGTCCTGGATGAGGTTGACCCAGCGGCGGCGCTGGGTCTCGGAGATGTTCTTGCCGAAGTGCTTGGCGACCATGTGGCTGTGGCCGCCCTGGGTCGCGGTGTAGCGGGCGGGCCCGCCGAAGACCTCCGCGAGCCACAGGGCGACGTGCTCGGCGTGGTCGGGGGCGAGCCCGGCGAAGAGCGGGGCCAGGAGGTCGTCCTTGACGACCTTGCCGTAGAACACCTCGGTCAGGCGGGAGAAGGCCTCTGCGCCGCCCGCCCAGTCGTACAGCGTGGCGACGGCCGCGCCCGTGCCGCGTACGTCGGTGGGCCGGTAGTGGCGCATTTCCTCGATGTCGCTGACGTAGGGCCGGATCTCGGCGAGGAACGGCGGGAACAGCTCGGAGGTGCGGAAACCCTGGAGGTGGTCCTTGGTGGAGGTCCAGGTGATGCGCAGGATGTAGTGGTCGGGGGCCTCCTCGCAGCGGGCGAGTTCGTAGTCGACGCACTGGGGTGAGGCGGCGAGCGGGGTCGCCGCGCGCGCGTAGGCGGCGAGGAACTCGGCCGACCGTTCCTCGGGGACGCGGTACCGGATGTATTCGACTGTCTGAGCCGTCATGGGGTCACGCAAGCACGAACGGCCTGCCGGACGCTCCTCTTCCGGCGCGCTGTTCGCTCAGCGCTCAGCGACAGCGCCTGTTTGACCGTCCTCAGCGGCGCCCGGTCTCCGCGGCGAAGGCATCGAGCAGGGCGAAGGTGCGCGCAGGCTGTTCGAGATGGGGCAGGTGGCCCGCTTCCGCCACCACTTCGAAGCGGGCGTTTCCGAAGGAAGCGGCGTACTCCTTGCCGTACGCCGGCGTCACGATGCGGTCGCTCTCGCCCCACAGGACGAGGGTGGGGGATGTGACGGCCGCGAGGCGGGGGCGGAGGGTGGGGTCGTTCATGGCGGGGCCGCCGGAGAAGACGCGCAGGGTAGCCATGTTGGCCTGGATGACGGCGAGTCGCTCGGCCGGGAGGGTCGCCGGGTCTGCGTAGAAGCGCTCGGAGTCGTGGTACGCGTACTCGGCGACGCCCCGCGCGTCGAGGGCGAAGACGTCCCGGACCGGTTCTCCGTCGACCTCGATGCCGACCGAGTTCATCAGAACGATCCCGCTGATCAGACCCTCCGTGTCGGCCGCGGCCAGCTCGGCGCCGATCCAGCCGCCGAGCGAGGAGCCGATGACCAGGACGTCGGACAGGTGGCGGTCGCGCAGGAGGCGGAGGTAGGCGGCGGCGAGATCGGCCACGCGGGTGCAGCCGTCGGGCCGGGACGTGCCGTTCCAGCCCGGGTGGGTGGGCAGCAGGGTATGGGCGGTCGCGGCGAAGTGCTCGGCGATCGGGGCGACGGTGACGGGACCACCGCCGCCGTGCAGGACGAGGACGGGGCGGCCGGCGGCGGGGCCGGATTCGGTGAGTGTCAGCTCCGAGGTCATGACAGGACTCTAAGTAAGGATGTTTATATAAGCAAGCTTAGTCATGGTGCTAGCCTGATGAACATGCCCGTTGAACTGCAGATCCTCGGAAGAGCCGTGAAGGCCGCCCAGTACCGCCAGCACCGAGCACTGGACACCCGCCTCACGTCCATCGGCAGCACGCTCGCGCAGTGGGACGCACTACGGGCGATCGGCCGCACGCCGGGCGCCAGCGCGCGGGAGCTCGCGGCGGCGACCTTCCAGAGCGAGCAGGCGTTCGGCACGCTAGGCGGGCGACTGGTGGCGCAGGGACTGGTGGACCGGCGCCCCGGGCGCGGCCGGCGTATCGAGCACCACCTCACACCCGAGGGGGAGCGGATCCTGAAGGCGGGCCACGAGGTGGCGGAATCGGTACTCGCGGAGTGCTTCCAGGGCCTGACGGAGACGGAGCGGGAGGCGCTGCTCGGGCTGCTGCGGAAGATCGAGGGGCGGCCCGAAGGCGAAGGCAGAGCGTAGGGCCGCACGTGCCTCCCCAGCCGTACATACACGTGCAAACCCCCCGGAACACGCAGTGTGCCGGGGGGCGAACAGGCGCCTCGATACACCTGAGAGGTGGTGAGGGAGCGTTCGGGGAGACGCCGTTCAGGAGCCGACGTTCTCCTTCACGGTGATGCTGCCCTTGCGGATGGTGGCCACGCGGGGGGCCTTCCTCGCGATCGCGGAGTCGTGGGTGACCATGATGAAGGTGAGCCCGAGCTCCTTCCACATGCGCTCCAGTACGTCCATCACCTCGTCCCGCATGTCCTCGTCGAGGTTGCCGGTGGGCTCGTCGGCGAGCAGCACCTTCGGCTGCTTCACCAGCGCGCGGGCGATGGCGACGCGCTGCTGCTGACCGCCGGACATCTCCCCGGGCAGATGCCCGAGCCGCTCCCCCAGCCCGACCGACCTCAACGCCTCGGCGGCCCGCTCCCGCCGCTCCTTCCCCTTCACTCCGAGCGGGACGAGCGCGGTCTCGACGTTCTCCTGCGCGGTGAGCGTGGGAATCAGGTTGAACGACTGGAAGACGAAGCCTATGTTCTCGCTGCGCACCTTGGTGAGCTTGGCCTCGGACAGCTTGCCCAGGTCGGTGCCGTCCAGGACGACCTCCCCGGAGGTGGGCCGGTCGAGCCCGCCGAGCATCTGCAGCAGCGTGGACTTGCCCCCGCCGGTGGGACCCTGGATGACCAGCCGGTCGCCGTCGGGGATCGTCAGGTCGACGCCGTCGAGCGCGAGGACGGCTTCCTTGCCTCGGGTGTAGCGCTTGGTGACGCTTCTGAGTTCGTACATGGTGGGTGCAACTCCTGTTGTCGGATACGGGTGTTCGGGCCTGCGGCCTCGGCTACTCCACGCGCCGCAGCGCGTCCGCCGGCCGCAGCCGGGACGCCCGCCAGCCACCGAACGCTCCGGCGATCAGACCGCCGGCCACCGCGAGCCCCACCGCCAACGCGACGGTCGTCAGACTCACCGGCGCGGTCAGCGCGACGTCCAGCGTCCTGGCCGCCGCCTGCCGCCCGGGCCCACCGAAGCCGCCGCCACCACCGGGCCCGCCCGTTCCTCCGCCGCCCAGTTGGGCCTGGAGAGTCGGGCTGACCGCCGTGACGACGTACGCGCCCGCCAACCCGAGTGCTATGCCCAGCACCCCGCCGAGCAGCCCGTTCACCATGGCCTCACCGACGACCTGCCGAGTCACCCGCCCCGACTTCCAGCCCAGCGCCTTCAGCGTGCCGAACTCCCGCACCCGCCGCGACACAGCGGACGAGGTCAGCAGACCGGCGACCAGGAAAGCGGCCACGAGCACCGCGATGGACAGCCACTTGCCCACGTTGGTGGCGAGGCTGGACGCCGTGGAGAGGGAGCCGGACACCGTGTCCGCGAGGTCCGCGGAGGTCGTCACGGTCGTACCGGAGACGTTCTTCTGGATCGCGGACTTGACGGAGTCGATCTTCTGCGAGTCGGTCGCCTTGACGTAGATCGTGGTGACCTTGTTCTTCGAGTCGCTCAGCGTCTGCGCCTGCGCCAGCGGAACGTAGAGGTTGGCTGCCGAGTCCCCGCTGTCGGCCGTCGCGACGCCGATCACCTTGAACTTGACGCTCTTGATGGTGACCGTGCTGCCGACCTTGAGCTTCTTTTCCTTGGCGTACGCCGAGTCGACGACGGCGACCTTGGCGTCGGTCTCGGAGGTCTTGAACGTACGGCCGCTGGTGATCTTCGAGGAGGTCAGCGGGCCGAGCTGCGGCTTGGCTACGTCGGTACCGAAGACGGAGTAGCTGTTGACGTCGAAGTCGGCGCCGCCTCCGCGCACTTCGCCCTGTGACTGGCCGCCGAAACCGCCCCGGCCGCCCCCGTTGCCGTTCCGCTCGAACTGCCCGCGGGTGAACTGCCCACTCACCTTGACGACTTGGAGGCTGAGCCCGCCGACCGCCTCGGAGACCCCGCTCTGGTCATCGACCTTGGTGACGGTCGAGGTGGCCAGGGTCTGAAAGCCCCGCACCATCACGCGGTCGGTGCTCTGCTCCGCGTCGTCGCCGTTGTCCTGCGCGTCGAACCGGAAACGCGGCCGCTGAGAGGCGTCGGCGGTGGGCTCGGCCGCCTTGGTGACCGTCATGTCGGTGCCCAGCCCGTACAGCGACTCGAGGACCTTGTCCTGGGCCTTCCCCATCCCGGAGGACACGGAGTTGACCACGATGACCAGCGCGATGCCCAGCGCGAGCCCGGAGGCGACGACGAGGGCCGCCTTTCTGCGGCGGCGCAGCTCGCGCCTCAGGTAGGTGAAGAACATGCGCCGCAACGTAGGGACCGTCCGTGATGAAGGGATAAGGCCTGGATAAGAGGAGGATGAGAAGGCTCTGGGCGGGACCTGTGCGGGCGGGCGCCCAGGCCACCGGATTGCGAAGCACCCGGTGTTGGGGTGCAATGAAGTAGGGGCGCTCCACAGCCGGCTGGGGGCAGAGATGCCAAGCGTTCCACCGACGGACGAGAACGGCGATGTCGCCGAACACAGAAATTCCTCCTGGTCTCAGCGCAGCACCGCCCACATCGCCGACCTTCAGGGGCAGATCAACAGCCTGAGGAATCAGGTTTCGGCTCGAGACGCGGAATTCCTCAAAAAGGCGGAGACACACCTCGAGGCCGCGAGAAGGTCGCTGAAGCAGAAGAGCCGTAAGGAACGGTTCACAGGAAAAGCGACGGACAGGGCACTGGCGAACATCCACGAGGCCGAAGTCGCGATACTGCGCATCCTCCCGGACGAGGATCTGCGGTGGAAGGGACTGCCGGTCCTCGCGGAGGCGCGGCTCCATCTGCACCAGGACGACCTGCGGTTGCAGCACCTGGAGAAGAGCCTGGGAGCGGACCCCACACAGGCCACCGCAGAGCACCGGGGACTGCTCGTCAGCACCCTGCACGCCGCATACAAGGCGGAGGAGTCGGAGCGGGCGAAGGTCCGCAGTTTCACCCAGATCCTGTGCGCGGCGACGACCGTCATGGCGTTGATCGCCCTCGCCCTCGCCCTGTGGGCCCTCACCGAACCGGACGTCGGTGCGCGCTTCTGTTTTCCGGAGAACCCCGACGACCCCAAGTCGAAGATGAATGTGTGCCCATTCGGAGACAGCCCGGACTGGGAAGGCGTGTGGTTCATCGAATTCGTCGGCATGCTCGCGGCCGCCGTCGCCGGAGCGGTTTCCCTTCGCCAGGTCCGAGGAACGGCCGGCCCGTATCACGTGGCAACCGCACTGCTCCTCCTACGGCTTCCCGTCGGCGCCCTCACCGCCGTGATCGGGATCCTCCTCCTCAGCGGACAGTTCTTCCCGGGCCTCACAGCACTCGACACACCCGACCAGATCATCGCCTGGGCCATCGCTTTCGGCATCCTCCAGGAAGCCGTCACCCGTTCCGTCGACCGTCAGGGCCAGTTCCTGCTGGAGAACGTCAGGACGTCGGGCCGCGATCCGGAAGCCCCCGGGGAGAAAAAGAAGTCGAAGAAGAAGGAACCTTGACGTCCGCTCCGACGGCCGGAAAAAATCCCCGCTCCTGACCGCCGAGGGAACTATTGTCATGTGACATGCGACTGACCGTTCTCGGCGGCTGCGGCGCGTGGCCCACCGCAGTCCAGGCATGCAGCGGCTACCTCGTCGAGTACGCCGGCTTCCGTCTGCTCATCGACCCCGGGTACGCCACGCTGCCACGCCTGCTCGAGCACCACACCGTCGACGCCATCGACGCCGTGCTGATCAGCCACGGCCACCCCGATCACTGCGCCGACCTCAACCCTCTCCTGCGTGCCCGAGGCCTGAGTGACACGCCGCCGCCGGCCTTGCCGGTCCACGCACCCCACGGCGCGGTCGACGCCGTTCTCGCGCTCGACAAGCCGAGCATGCTCGCCGAGGCGTACCGCCTTCACGAGTTCAAGCCCGGCGACCGCTTCGACATCGGCCCGTTCAGAACCGATACCTGGCTCCTGCCGCACTTCGTGCCCAACGCCGGCATCCGACTGACCACGCCGGAAGCCGTGCTCGCCTACACCGGCGACACGGGTCCGAGCCCCGACATCCCACGGCTCGCCCAGGGCGCCGACCTGCTGCTGTCGGAGGCCACGTACGTCCACGAGGTACCGACCGCGGACGCGCCGTATCTGCTGACCGCGCGCCTGGCCGGCCGGTACGCGAGCCAGGCGGGCACCGCCCGGCTCATGCTCACCCACCTGTGGCCGGGGACAGATCCGAAGGCCGCACACGAAGCAGCCACGGAAGCCTTCCGGGGCTCCCTCGACATCGCCACCCCCGGGCTCGTCACCAACCTCGCCCAGGGAGGCTGAACGCTGACCGACGAGCCATCAGCTCCGCCTGGGCGCTCAAGGGTCAGCGGCTGTGGCTCTGGAAAGCCCGAAGGCGGCCACCCTCCATGGGTGGCCGCCTCTCGGTCAGTGGGCCTGCTTCAGCGGAGCGGGACCGCTCAGGCCGCCGAACCCGACTTCCACTGCTCCCAGCTCATGTTCCAGCCGTTGAGGCCGTTGTCCGGGGCGACGGTCTTGTCGCCGGTGTTCTGGACGATGACGACGTCACCGACCATGGAGTTGTTGTAGAACCACGCGCCGGGCGTGCTGGGGTCGTTGGCGCCCTTGGCGTCCTGGAGACCGACACAGCCGTGGCTGGTGTTCACCGAGCCGAAGATGGACTTCGCGCCCCAGTAGTTGCCGTGCACGAACGTGCCGGAGTTGGTGAGGCGGATGGCGTGCGGCACGTCCTTGATGTCGTACTCGCCCTTACCGTCGTCGTCGGTGAAGCCCACGGTCGCGCCGTTCATGCGCGTCTCCTTGAACTTCTCCGACATCACCATGATGCCTTCGTAGGTCTTGTTGTCGGGCGAACCGGCGGAGATCGGGATGGTCCTGATCGTCTTGCCGTCCTGCGTGACCTTCATCTGCTTGGTCTTCGCGTCGACGGTCGTGACCTGGTTGCGGCCGATCTTGAAGGTGACCGTCTTCTGCTGCACGCCGTAGACCCCGTTGGCGCCCTCCACCCCGTCAAGCGCGAGCTTGAGCGTGACGGTGGAGTTCTCCTTCCAGTAGTCGTCGGGACGGCAGTCCATGCGCAGGCCGCTGAACCAGTGGCAGGCGACCTCCTGGCCGCTGCTGGTGGAGACCGTGATGCCCTTCTGGACGGCGGCCCGGTTGGTGATCTCCTTGTTGAAGTTGATCGACACGGGCATGCCCACACCGACGGTCGAGCCGTCCTCGGGCGTGAAGTTGCCTATGAAGCTGTTGGCCGGGGACACCGTGGTGAACGACGCGTTCTCGTGGGCCTCGCGGCCGTCGGAGTCCTTCGCGGTCGCGTTCAGCTTGTAGGTGGTCGAGCGCTCAAGCTGGGTGCTGGGCTTCCAACTGGTCTTGTCGGCGGAGAGCCGGCCCTCGACGGCGGTGCCGTCGGCGGCCGTCATGGTCACCTGAGTGAGCGTGCCCTTGCTCACCTTGACGGCCGCGGAGTTGTTGATCGAGGCGTTGGAGGACCCGTCCTTGGGCGTGATCTCGATGTCGGCCTCGGACGCCTTCTCGGCCGCCGCCTCGTCGGCCTTGGCCTGCGATGTGTCCTTGCCTCCCTTGTCGGAGGCGCCGGCGTCACCGTCGGAACACGCCGAGAGCACCAACACACCGCCGAGCAGTGCGGACGCGGCCATCAGGCGCCTGCGCCGCTTACTGTTCGTCATCACTCGCTTCTCCATGGTTGCCGAATCCCCAAAAGCCCGAGAGTCCCCGTTAAGAATCTTCAACGCTACGACCGGTTCGTCCCGTTCCACATTCCTCGCATGTGTGGGGCACACCACTCCGCCTGGTCCTGGCGATCCGCTGGGGTGGGTGGTGCGGCTGTCGGTCCGTGCGCCCCCTGAGACGACGAAACCCCGGGCGGCGGTTGCCGTCCGGGGTCACGAATTCCCCAAGACGCTCAGCCGATACCACCCGCGCGCCCGACACCTTCGTCGTCGCCGTCCTCGTCCACATCATCCTCGTCGAGGTCCCAGTCCGGCGAGTCCGGATCGTAATCAATCGGCTCACTCGACCAGGACGCCTGCTGGAGTTCGACCCCCGGCACCTCGCTGACCAGGTCGAACGGCTCGACGAGGTAGGCGAGGGCCTCCGCGGTGTCTTCCGTCACAGCGCTCTCGGCGTGCGCCCGCTCCGCCTCCGGCATGTCCTGGTCGTCGGCCAGGCGCCGCAACGCGGCCTTGGTCAGCGCGTCCTCGTCGTCGATCTCGAGGACAAGTTCAACGCGAAGGCGGACAAATCGTGATGTCTCTGGAGTGCTCATGCCGCGAGCGTAAGGCCGGATGGTTCCGTGACTTTCCCGTGACCCGCACCTTTCACTAACATCGCCCCACACGGCCAATTCGCCAGCGCTACAAGGGGATCGATATTCCGTGTCACCTGCTTGCCGTTCGTTGCTGACCGCCACCGCCGCGGGGACCCTCCTCGGGGCCCTGTGGTTCGTCCCGTCCGCCAACGCGACGCAGGACGCCGCGGCCAGAACGGAGGCCCCCGCGACCACGACGACGCAGGTCACGCAGGCGAGGGCGGCGTCCGACAGCCAGGCGCGGGCGGCGTCCGACACCACGTCGACCACCACTGAGGCCACCACGGCCGACGCCGCGAGCGGCACCCGACTCGCCGACACGGGAAGCTTCGACACCACTCCGTACGTCGCCGGCGGCACGATCTGCCTCGCGCTGGGAGCCGGGTTCGTCGTCTACTCGGTACGCCGGGAACGTCTCGGTTTTTGAAATTGCTTGACGTGCTCTTGACCGGCAGCTCATAGTCCGCCCATGAAGAGATCATCGGGGGCGCGGCTGTGCGCCACGGCTGCACTGGGCGCACTGTCGCTCACCCTCCTCACGGGCTGTTCCGACGAGGGGTCGGACGACGCCAAGGACAAGGGCTCCGCGGGTTCCTCCTCGTCGTCGGCCCCGGCCGCGAAGGCGCGGACCACGGCCGAGTTGGAGAAGCTGCTCCTCGCCAAGGGCGAGGTCAAGGGCTACAAGGTCGCCTCGGGCGATGACACCCTGCCGAAGTCGAAGAGCGACGTGAAGGCCGACAAGGCCGAGTGCGCGCCGCTCGCGTACGCCATGTCCGGTCTCGCACCGGGCGAGACGGAGGCGAACGCGAGCAACACCGTCACCGAGGACAAGGCCTCGGCCGCCGCCTCCAAGTCCCCGGGGGACATCAGCGAGGACGACATCGCGGACGCCTTCAAGGTCGACATGACCTTCGTGGGCCTCTCCTCCTACGACGGTGACGGCGCCGAGAAGGCCCTCAAGGCCGTCTCCGACGGCGTCAAGGCCTGCTCCGGCGGCTTCGGCATCACGGCCCAGGGCGAGAAGCAGAAGATCACCAAGGTAGCCGAGGGCAAGGCCTCGGGCGCCGGTGACCAGTCGGTGGCGTTCTCCGTGGGCTCCGACATGGACGGCCAGGGCACGGCCACCTTCAACACCGAGGTGGTGCGCGTCGGCAACATCGTCGCCACGTACTACACGGTGAACTTCGCCAATCTGGAGACCGGCAAGGCGGCCGAGATCCCGACGGCCGTGATCGAGGGCCAGGCGGCCAAGCTCAAGTGACGTCCGCGGACCCCGCCGTCGTGATCGACGGCGGGGTTCGCTGTGTCCGACGTGTCTACCGGAGCGGCCCGGTGACCGTCTCCACCGTCGCGACCAGGCGCCCCTCGCGCACGAAGACGTCCGCCGCCGCGAGGTCGGGAGCGAGGAACCGGTCGGGTCCGGGCCCCTGAACGCCCGCCGCGCGGACACCGTCGATGACCGCCCGGGTGGCCGGTGCCGGCGCGAGCCCCTCGCGCAGCTCGACGGCGCGGGTGGCGGCGTACAGCTCGATGGCGAGCACGCGCGTGAGGTTGTCGACGGCGGTGCGCAGCTTGCGGGCCGCGGACCAGCCCATCGAGACGTGGTCCTCCTGCATCGCCGAGGAGGGGATCGAGTCCGCGGACGCCGGTACGGCCAGCCGCTTCATCTCGCTCACCAGCGCGGCCTGCGTGTACTGGGCGATCATCAGCCCGGAGTCGACACCGGCGTCGTCCGCGAGGAACGGCGGCAGGCCGTGGCTGCGGTTCTTGTCCAGCAGCCGGTCGGTGCGCCGCTCGGCGATGGAGGCGAGGTCGGCGGCGGCGATGGCGAGGAAGTCGAGGACGTAGGCCACGGGGGCGCCGTGGAAGTTCCCGTTGGACTCCACCCGCCCGTCCGGCAGTACGACGGGATTGTCGACCGCCGACGCCAGCTCGCGCTCGGCGACAATGCGGGCGTGCGCGAGGGTGTCACGTCCGGCACCGGCGACCTGCGGGGCGCACCGCACCGAGTAGGCGTCCTGGACGCGCGGGGCGTCGTCCTGGTGGTGCCCGGTCAGGCTCGACCCCTTCAGCACGGCCAGCATGTTGGCCGCGGACGCCCCCTGCCCCGGGTGCGGGCGGATGGCGTGCAGCTCGGGCGCGAGGACCTTGTCGGTGCCGAGGAGGGCCTCCAGGCTGAGGGCCGCGGTGACGTCGGCGGACTTGTACAGCGTCTCAAGGTCGGCGAGGGCCATGACCAGCATGCCGAGCATGCCGTCGGTGCCGTTGAGGAGGGCGAGGCCCTCCTTCTCGCGCAGTTCCACGGGGGCGATGCCGTGCTCGGCGAGGAGCTCCCCGGCAGGCCGTACGACGCCGTCCGGGCCCTCGGCGTCCCCTTCCCCCATGAGCGCGAGGGCGCAGTGGGACAGCGGGGCCAGGTCGCCGGAGCAGCCGAGGGAGCCGTACTCGTGGACGACCGGTGTGATCCCCGCGTTGAGCAGGTCGGCCATGGTCTGCGCGACCTCGGGGCGGACACCGGTGTGCCCGGAGCAGACGGTCTTCAGCCGCAGGAACATCAGCGCCCGGACGACCTCCCGTTCCACCCGGGGCCCCATGCCGGCGGCGTGCGAGCGGACGATGTTGCGCTGCAGCTGAGCGCGCAGCTCCTGGCTGATGTGCCGGGTCGCCAGGGCGCCGAAGCCGGTGCTCACGCCGTAGACGGGGTCCGGCTTGGCCGCCAGCTGGTCCACGATCGCGCGGGCCGCGGCGAGGGCCGCCACCGCCTCCCCGGAGAGCTCGACCCGGGCGCCGCCGCGCGCCACGGCGAGCACGTCGGACGCGGTCACGCCGGACGTCCCCACCACCACAGTGTGCATATCCATATTCAGGAGCGTACGCAGTGAATTCGAAGATGTCACCAGTGGGTGGCCCGTTCGCCCCTTACCTCACGCCGTACGGGCATCATGGGCGCCCTCGGAAGCGGCGGCGCTCGGCGCCCGGCTCCGGGGACGGCTCGTCGGCCAGGCGTACGACGGGGTCGTCGGGCCCCGCCCGGCCGGCGACAACCGGCCTGTCCGCCCGTACGGCCTTCGCCCGGTACTGCGCCGCGTCGGCGAGCCGGAAGAGACGGCGGGCGTCGTGCACCACGCCGATGGGGTCCTCGGTGGAGGCGACACCGCAGGCCACGCCGTCGCCGAGCTCCAGCTCGGCGGCGCGCCGGCACAGTTCCTCGGCCACCTTCACCACGTCGTCGGCGGGCGCGCCGACCGCGAGCAGACAGAACTCGTCACCGCCGAGACGGGCCGCGAGCGCGCCCGGCAGCATCGCCCCGCACAGCGACAGCACCGACCCGAACCGCTCCAGGAGCCGGTCGCCCACGGCGTGTCCCTGGGTGTCGTTGACGCGCTTGAGCCCGTTCACGTCACACACGACGAGGCTGACGACAGCGCCCTGCCCGCGGTGGTGTTCCAGCGCCTCGTCCAGGCGTACGTCGACGGCGCGGCGGTTGGCGAGACCGGTGAGCGCGTCGGTGAAGGCGAGGCGGCGGGCCTCCTCCAACCGCTCGGTCTGCGCGAGCCCGGCGGCGACGACCGAGCCGAGGACGGTGGCGAAGTCGGCGTCGGCGCGGTCGAAGACGGGGGTGCCGGTGGAGCGGGCGACATACAGCTCGCCCCAGGCGCGGCCGTGCAGGACGATCGGGGCGACGACGCAGGAGCCGCGGCCCCGGCGGCGCAGAGCGGCTACGCGTTGGTGGCAGTAGCCGGGCTGGCCCGCGGCGGGTCCGTCGGCGGTCTCGACCCAGGCGTTGGGCTCACCGCCGCCCGCCCAGCGCTCGTGCAGGAACTCGGTGATCTCGGGAAACTGGTGCACGGGATAGGCCTCGCCCTCGGGGAACTCCTCCTCCCCCGAGGCCCGGTCCCCCACGTTCACCAGGACCCTCAGCCGCCCCAGCTCCCGCTCCCACACCGACAGCGCGGCAAAGCTCCCGGCAAGCGCCCTGCACGCCCCGAGCGCTGCGGCCCGCCACGACTCCCGCGGACTGTGCGCAGCGGCCATCCCCTGCGCCAACGCCACCACCGCCGCGAGCCGTCTGTCCTCACCCATCACTCCAGGCTAGGTATATTCCGCCTGAAAGGGGACGCGAGTGCGGCCGCACGGGGCGAAGCGAGGGATCGCCACGCAGCTGCGGACAGTCATGCCGCTGGCGCCCGCCCCGGCCGCGGACAGCCGCCCCCCAGCTGCGGGCAGTCGTGCCGCTGGGGCGGCACGGGTGGGCGCAGCAGCACCCCGCAGCGCCGGGCTGCGCGACCCACCCCTCGCCCCGCACCAACACCGGCCCACCGACCAGCACAGGCCCACCCCCGCCCCGCACCAACGCCGGCCCACCGACCAGCACAGGCGCACCTACTCCCCAGGCCACAAAGGCTTCCGCTTCTCGTTGAACGCCGCCACCCCCTCCGCCCGGTCCCCCGAAAACGCCACCGCCCGCCACGCCGCGTCCTCGACCTCCAACCCGGCCCGCAGATCCAACCCCTGCCCAAGCCGCAACGCCCGCTTCGCCGCCCGCAACCCCACCGGCGAGTTCCCCCCGATCCGGGACGCCATGGCCAGCGCCTCCTCCCGGTCCCGCCCCTCCTCCACCAGCACATCCACGAGCCCCAGCTCCCGCGCCTCCTCCGCCTCCACCCGCCGCGCCGTGAAGATCAGTTCCGCCGCCCGAGCCGCCCCGACCCGCCGAGGCAGCAGCTGCGTACCGCCCCCACCGGGGATGACGCCCACGGACACCTCGGGCAGCCCCACCACCGCCGTACGGTCGGCCACGATCACGTCGCACGCCAGCGCCAGCTCGAACCCCCCACCCAGTGCGAACCCGTGCACCGCCGCGACCGTAGGCACGGGAACCTCCAGCACCCCGGTGTACGCCCCCCGCGCCACCGGCCGCTGCCGCAACAGCTCGGCGTCGCTGAACGAGTTGCGCTCCTTCAGATCCGCCCCGACACAGAACGCCCGCTCGTGGGTCGACGTCAGCACAACGACCCGTACGTCCCGGTCCTCCCCCAGCGCCGCACACGCCCCGGCGATGGACCGGGCCATCTCGCTGGAGACGGCGTTCATGGCCTTGGGCCGGTCGAGGGCGAGCTCCGCCACATGCCCGTTCCCGTGCCGCCGCACCAGGACGAACTCCCCGAACCGCTCCTCACTCATGACACCCTCCCGGTTAACGACGGTTAACAACTTCGACTCGCCCGATCATCGCAGCCCGGCCCCGCCGGGGAAAGAGCGGCACCCACGCCTCCGGGGAAAGACCGACACGCGCCGCCGGTTCCCCCGTCACCGCCCGCCAACCCGTTCGAGTGACATCCCGCCCATCTCCCACCGCACCCCCCACGGGAGCGCATAACGTGCGCTCCGCAACGGCGCAGGGGGCGCGAGCGCCTCGGGGAGGGATCAGAGGGATCACGATGACGCACACCAAGGAGCACGACAGGTACGCCTTGGACGACCTGGACGGCGACGCAGTCCAAGGCTTCAAGGGGGACAGGGACCGAGGCTCGTGGGTCCCCCGTGTCCGAGGCCGTCACCGCCGCCCCCGCCCCCGCAAGGCCCTCCTCGCCCTCGGCGGCCTCGCCCTCGCCGCCGGCGTACTGGGCCTCGTCCGCGTCACACCCGACCCGGGCGTCGTCGGCCTCGGCACGACGGAAGCGGAGCCCCGCCCGGACCCGGACACCGACACGGCAGCGGAAACCGACACCGACCGGTCGACCAACGCGGCCGCCACCGTCCCGGCCGCTCCCGAGGCGAGCGCCTCCGCGGCCTCCGCGATGGGCGGAACCGACGCCGCACCGCCCCCGGCAGCGAGCCAAGCACTCACCCCGTACGGAACGCAGGGCACCCACGGCACACAAGGAACAGACGGATCAGACGGATCACAGGGATCAGGCGGAACGTACGGAGGTTCCTCACCGCCCCCGGGACCGGCCCTCGCCCCCGGCGCGCCCGCAGCCCCCGCGCCCGCCACGCCCCCTGAGCCGACAGCCCCGCGGAACACTGCGACCGCGCAGCCCGCGCCCGCACCGCCCCGGACCACCAACCCCGCCCCACCCGCCGCGCCCCAGCCGAGCGAGCCGGAGCGGCCGAGCAGCGGCGACGTCTGCGTCCCGGTCATCGGCCTGTGCCTGAACCCGTTGAAGGCGACCGTCCACTGAACGGACGCCCGGGCGTCCGGGCTACGCGCTCCCGTCGGACCTGCGCCGCAGCAGCCAGGGCTCGACCACGCCGAGCCCACGCACCGGCCGCTGCCAGGTCGGCTGGAGCGCGAAGCGGTACGTCGGCGGCTCCTCGCCCTCCTTCTCGGCGGCAGCCGCCTCCTCCGCGGCGGCGGCCTCCGAGGCCGGCGCCTCCCTCGTACGCATCAGCTCCTCGGCGAAGGCGCTGTCGACGAGGACGGCGTCGCGTGGAGCTATCGACGTCAAGCGCGAGGCGAGATTCACCGTCGTTCCGAAGACATCGCCCATCCGGGTGGTCACCGTGCCGAACGCCATGCCGACGCGGAGCTCCGGCATCGTGTCGTCGTTGGCCATCGTCTCGATGAGCCGCAGCCCGATCTCGGCGGCTATCCCGGAGTCGTCGGCGGCGTACAGCACCTCGTCGCCGAGCGTCTTGATGAGCCGTCCGCCGTGCGCGGCGACCAGGTCGGCGGCCGTCGTCTCGAACGCCTCGACGAGTTCGCCGAGCTCCTCCTCCTCCATCCGGCGGGTCAGCCGCGTGAACCCGACGAGGTCGGCGAAGCCGACGGCGAGGCGCCGGTCGACCATCTCCTCGTCGTCGGCGGCCTGCACGACCCGCCCGGCCGAGGCGGCGAGCTGACGGCGCCAGACATAGACGAGGAACTCCTCCAGCTCCGGCAGCAGCAGCTCGACGATGGGATACGTGACCTCGGTGCGGGTCATGCCGGGCTCGGGCGGCTCGGTCAGCCCCTCCAGGAAGGAATCGATCTGCCACTCCGCCAAGCGGGCGGTGGTCTGCCCTGTCGACCGCGCCACCTGCACGGCCATCGCCTCACTGAGCAGCCCTGCCTCGACGAGACCGGAGAGGCGGCGCAGGGCGAGTACGTCGGCCTCGGTGAGGGCCCTGGCCTGGCCGATGTCGGCGAAGCCCATGGCACGCCAGAAGCGGGTGGCCAGTTCCACGGAGACGCCGGCGCTGCGGGCCGCCTGGAAAGGGGTGTAGCGCCGCTCCGCGCCCAGGATGAGCTGTTCGAGGCGGAGCGCGAGGGGATCCTCGTCGTTCTCGGTGCTCTCGGTGCCGTCGGGCGCTGGGTTCTGACCCATGCCGGAGCCCGTGTCGTCGACGGTCACGCCTGCTGCCCTTCCGATCTGCCGCGGTCAGGTATCGACCGGCCTCAACTCTACGGCAGGTGTGCCGCAGCTCACTCCGTCAGGTCCAGCCGAAGGTCCGGTCCCGCCCACTGTCAGCTCGCCCAGCGCGGTTGCCGGCCCTGGGGGCTGCCGCCCTCCAGCCCCCGCCTCGGCCCTGAACGGGCCTCGTCCTCAATCGCCGGACGGGCTCGGATCGCCTGAACCGGCGCCGCCACCCTCAGCCCCGGCTCCCACGTAGCTGCGGGCAGTCGTGCCGCTGGGGCGCCACGGGTGGGCGCGGCGGCACCCCGCAGCGCCGGGCTGCGCGACCCACCCGCCCCAGCCACAGCACCGGGCACCCGTCACGCCGGCCGAAGGTGCACGATGTCCCCCGCCCCCACCGGCTCCTGTACCCCGTCCTCCGTGGCGATCACGAGCCTGCCGTCACCGTCCACGGCCACCGCCTCCCCCACCAGCGCCCGCTCCCCGGGCAACTCCGCCCGTACGACCCGCCCCAGCGTCGAGCACCCCGCCGCGTACGTGTCCTGGAGCCCACTCACCCCCGGATCGCCCCCGGCCGCCCGCCACCGCCCGTACCAGTCCTCCAGGGACCTCAGGACGGCACGCAGCAGCGGATCCCGGTCCGTGTTCACCGCCCCGGCGAGCACCAGCGACCCCGCCTGCGGCACCGGCAGCTCCTCCGCGCGGAGGGTGACGTTGATGCCGACGCCGATGACGACGCCGTCGTCGCCGGCGCGCTCCGCGAGGATGCCGCCGGCCTTCCGCTCCTCACTCCCGACATTCACCAGCAGGTCGTTAGGCCATTTGAGTGAAGTGTCGACGCCCGCCGCCCGCGACAGCCCCGTGGCGACGGCGACTCCGGTGAGCAGCGGCAGCCAGCCCCAGCGGGCCACCGGCACCTCGGTGGGCCGGAGCAGCACGGAGAAGAACAGGCCCGAACGCGCCGGTGCGGTCCACTGCCGATCCAGCCTGCCTCGCCCCGCCGTCTGCTCCTCGGCGACGAGCACCGCGCCCTCCGCGGCCTTGCCCTGGTCCGCCAGGGCCACCAGGTCGGCGTTGGTGGATCCGGTGCGCCGCACCACCTCCACCTCCGACCACAGGCCCCCCTCCCGCACCAGTCCCCGCCGCAGTGCCACGGCGTTGAGGGGCGGACGGTCCAGGTCGGACCAGCGGTTGTCGTCTGAAGCATCTCGCGGCGTCATGCAAGCAACCCTAGGTGTGGCAAACGCCGCACTGCCGATTGATGGGGCCGCCACTACTCTACGGATGAGTAACCGTCCCCCCTTTTGAGCAGGCAGGGAGCCACATCCCGATGTCCGAGCCGGAAGAGCGTCACGAGATCCACGAGACCCAAGGGATCCAAGGGATCGACATCCACACGACCGCGGGCAAGCTCGCGGATCTCCAGCGCCGCATCGATGAAGCGACGCACGCCGGCTCCGCACGCGCCGTCGAGAAGCAGCACGCCAAGGGCAAGTTGACGGCCCGCGAGCGCATCGAGCTCCTGCTCGACGAGAGCTCCTTCGTCGAGCTGGACGAGTTCGCCCGGCACCGGTCCACCAACTTCGGCCTGGAGAAGAACCGGCCGTACGGGGACGGCGTCGTCACCGGGTACGGCACCGTCGACGGCCGCCCGGTGGCGGTCTTCTCCCAGGACTTCACCGTCTTCGGCGGCGCCCTCGGCGAGGTGTACGGCCAGAAGATCGTCAAGGTGATGGACTTCGCGCTGAAGACCGGCTGCCCGGTCATCGGCATCAACGACTCCGGCGGTGCCCGCATCCAGGAGGGCGTCGCCTCCCTCGGCGCGTACGGCGAGATCTTCCGCCGCAACACCCACGCGTCAGGGGTCATCCCGCAGATCAGCCTGGTCGTCGGCCCGTGCGCGGGGGGCGCGGTCTACTCCCCCGCCATCACCGACTTCACCGTCATGGTCGACCAGACCTCGCACATGTTCATCACCGGCCCGGACGTCATCAAGACGGTCACCGGCGAGGACGTCGGCTTCGAGGAGCTGGGCGGCGCCCGCACCCACAACTCCGCCTCGGGCGTGGCGCACCACATGGCCGGGGACGAGAAGGACGCCATCGAGTACGTCAAGCAGTTGCTGTCGTACCTGCCGTCGAACAACCTCTCCGAAGCCCCGGTCTTCCCGGAGGAGGCGGACCTCTCCCTCACCGACGAGGACCGCGAGCTGGACACGCTGGTCCCGGACAGCGCGAACCAGCCGTACGACATGCACACGGTGATCGAGCACATCCTGGACGACGCCGAGTTCTTCGAGACGCAGCCGCTGTTCGCGCCGAACATCCTCACCGGCTTCGGCCGGGTCGAGGGGCACCCGGTGGGCATCGTCGCCAACCAGCCCATGCAGTTCGCCGGCTGCCTCGACATCCAGGCGAGCGAGAAGGCCGCCCGGTTCGTGCGCACCTGCGACGCGTTCAACGTCCCCGTCATCACCTTCGTCGACGTCCCCGGCTTCCTGCCCGGCGTCGACCAGGAGCACGACGGCATCATCCGCCGCGGCGCCAAGCTGATCTACGCCTACGCCGAGGCCACCGTCCCGCTGATCACCGTGATCACCCGCAAGGCGTTCGGCGGCGCGTACGACGTCATGGGCTCCAAGCACCTCGGCGCCGACCTCAACCTGGCCTGGCCCACCGCGCAGATCGCGGTGATGGGTGCCCAGGGCGCGGTCAACATCCTGCATCGTCGGACCATCGCCGAGGCCGAGGCGAGCGGTGAGACCGCCGAAAGCGCTGAGGCGGTCCGGGCTCGGCTCATCCGGGAGTACGAGGACACCCTGCTCAACCCGTACGTCGCCGCCGAGCGCGGCTACATCGACGCGGTGATCATGCCGTCCGACACCCGCCACCACGTCGTACGCGGGCTGCGCCAGCTGCGTACGAAGCGGGAATCCCTGCCTCCGAAGAAGCACGGCAACATCCCCCTGTAAGGAGACGCTGTGACGATCAAGGTCATACGGGGCAACCCGACCCCTGAGGAGCTGGCCGCCGCACTGGCGGTGGTCCGGGCCCGCGCCGCGGCGGCGGCAGCAACGCCGAGCGGCGCGGAGGGCCCGAGGGCCGCGTGGTCCGACCCGTCGAGGATCGCGGGCCACCGCCTGCCCCAGCCCGGGCAGGCGTCATGGGCCCGCACCTACTGGCCCGGCTAGGGGCCCTTAGCGGCGCCGGCCGGGCCCCGGGACACCCAGGGGTGCGAGGAACCGCGCACAGCGGAACAACAAGGGGCGCCAATTTGAGTACGCCTACTCAGGCGCCCCCCACCGGCCAAGCCCCACGCTGGAGGCATGCTGTGGTCCGACCCCGAGAACGAGCCGCCCAAAGAACTGCGTGACACGCAGGAGATGTTGCGGCGGCTGGGGCTTCTCATGGCGCTGGCGATGGTGCTCGCGATGATCGTCATCGGTGTGAGCGGCGGGAGATGAGCCCGGCCGGGCGACCCGGATACGCTGACCGCATGACTGATCAGCCGCGCCGCCGACTCGTCCTCGCCTCCCAGTCACCCGCCCGGCTCGGTCTGCTGCGCCAGGCCGGCCTGGCCCCCGAGGTGATCGTGAGCGGCGTCGACGAGGACGCCGTCACCGCCCCCACCCCCGCCGAACTGGCCCTCGCCCTCGCCGAGGCGAAGGCCTCCGTCGTCGCCGCGAAGCCCGAGGTCAAGGGCGCCCTGGTGATCGGCTGCGACTCGGTGCTCGACCTGGACGGCGAGGCCCTCGGCAAACCGGCCGACGCCGAGGAGGCGACGGCCAGGTGGAAGTCGATGCGCGGCCGCGCGGGCACCCTCCAGACCGGCCACTGCGTCTACGACACCGCGACCGGCCGCTACACCTCGGCCACCGCCTCCACCGTCGTCCACTTCGGCGAACCGACGGACGAGGAGATCGCCGCGTACGTCGCCTCGGGCGAACCCCTCTACGTCGCCGGCGCCTTCACCCTCGACGGCCGCTCGGCCCCGTTCATCGACCGCATCGACGGCGACCACGGCAACGTGATCGGCATCAGCCTGCCCCTGGTGCGGCGACTGCTGGCGGACCTGGGCGTGGGCATCACCGACTTGTGGACGCCCCGGGAGAGCTGATCAGTACGCGCTGGGCGCCGGCGGGGGCGTGAGCGGGGAGCCGCCGTCGCCGCCCGGGGCGTCCTTGGGCTCCTCGGCGGCGGTCCGGGGCAGACGGTCGTACGTCATCAGCAGCAGCACGATGAGCGCCAGTACGACCGTCATGAACAGGAACTGGACCCAGCCCAGGAGGCCCCACGCGAACGCGCCGAGGAGGCCGTGCACCACGGCCGCGCTGATCAGGAGGATGCGGCCGACGCCGGCCGGGGGGCGGTTGCGCAGGGCGACCAGGAGCGCCACCAGGCCGCAGAAGGCGAAGTAGAGCCCGAAGACGATCCCGCCGATCTTCGACGACGTGGACATCACGTCCGGATCGAGGCCGGCCAGCGACATGTCCTGCCGGTCGACGACCATCCCGAGGAACCAGTTCACCGCCGCGACACCGAACGCCTCGGCGAAGAGAACGACGGCCACCACCCACGCCACCGGCCTGCGTACCACCGGTCCACCCACTTCCGAGCTGTAGAGCCATTCGAGCGTTCTTAGAGCGAGCCTGCCGCTGCCTCACGTACGTTCGGGACATCGCGAACGCTACTAACGGGTAAACCGCGGGACAAGGGTTCTGCGGCGGGCAAAGAATCGTTGGGCCATTCGTAGGGACTCCACAAAGAAACCGAGTGGCCCGCAGCACGCCTTCACAGAGACCTTGACCACACAAGACGGCTAGGGTTTCCGGGAGGAGTCCTGCGTACCGAGGTGCGACATGGGATTTCGCGGGTCGAGCGAGCCTCGTATCACGCTCCGTGTGGGCAAGCTCACCACTGGGGACGGGTCGAAGTGCCGTGTCGGCTGTCCCTAAACTCGGCTTGTTTCAAGGAGGGAGCCTCATCGTGCGCAAGGTGCTCATCGCCAACCGTGGCGAAATCGCTGTCCGCGTGGCCCGGGCCTGCCGGGATGCCGGCATCGCGAGCGTGGCCGTCTACGCCGACCCGGACCGGGACGCTCTGCATGTCCGCGCTGCGGATGAGGCGTTCGCCCTGGGCGGTGACACGCCGGGCACCAGCTACTTGGACATCGAGAAGGTGCTGAACGCCGCGCGTGAGTCCGGCGCGGACGCCATCCATCCGGGCTACGGCTTCCTGTCCGAGAACGCCGAGTTCGCGCAGGCGGTCCTGGACGCCGGGCTGATCTGGATCGGCCCGCCGCCGCAGGCCATCCGCGACCTCGGCGACAAGGTGGCTGCCCGTCACATCGCCCAGCGCGCGGGCGCGCCGCTCGTCGCGGGCACGCCGGACCCGGTGTCGGGTGCGGAGGAGGTCGTGGCCTTCGCGGAGGAGCACGGCCTGCCGATCGCCATCAAGGCGGCCTTCGGCGGTGGCGGTCGCGGTCTGAAGGTGGCCCGGACGCTGGAAGAAGTTCCCGAGCTGTACGACTCCGCGGTGCGCGAGGCCGTCGCGGCCTTCGGCCGGGGCGAGTGCTTCGTAGAGCGCTACCTGGACAAGCCGCGCCACGTCGAGACGCAGTGCCTCGCCGACAGCCACGGCAACGTGGTCGTGGTCTCCACCCGTGACTGCTCCCTCCAGCGCCGCCACCAGAAGCTGGTCGAGGAGGCGCCCGCGCCGTTCCTGTCCGACGAGCAGGTCGCCGAGCTGTACTCCTCCTCGAAGGCCATCCTGAAGGAGGCTGGCTACGTCGGCGCCGGCACGGTGGAGTTCCTCGTCGGCAACGACGGCACGATCTCCTTCCTCGAGGTCAACACCCGTCTCCAGGTGGAGCACCCGGTCACCGAGGAGGTCTCCGGCATCGACCTGGTGCGGGAGATGTTCCGCATCGCCGACGGCGAGGAGCTCGGCTACGACGACCCGCCGCTGCGCGGTCACTCGTTCGAGTTCCGCATCAACGGCGAGGACCCGGGCCGCAACTTCCTCCCCGCCCCCGGCACCGTCACCACCTTCAACGGCCCGTCCGGCCCGGGCGTCCGCCTGGACGCGGGCGTGGAGTCCGGCTCGGTCATCGGCCCGGCGTGGGACTCCCTGCTGGCCAAGCTGATCGTCACCGGCGCGACCCGTGAGCAGGCGCTGCAGCGGGCCGCCCGCGCCCTGGAGGAGTTCCAGGTCGAGGGCATGGCGACGGCCATCCCGTTCCACCGCGCGGTGGTCAAGGACCCGGCGTTCGCCCCCGAGCTCACCGGCTCCGAGGCACCCTTCACGGTCCACACCCGCTGGATCGAGACCGAGTTCGTCAACGAGATCAAGCCCTTCGCCGCGCCGGCCGACGCCGAGGCGGACGAGGAGTCGGGCCGTGAGACGGTCGTCGTCGAGGTCGGCGGCAAGCGCCTCGAGGTCTCCCTTCCCGCGTCCCTGGGCATGACCCTCGCCCGCACGGGTCTCGCGGCCGGCGCCAAGCCCAAGCGCCGCGCGGCCAAGAAGTCCGGTCCCGTCGCCTCCGGCGACACCCTCGCCTCCCCGATGCAGGGCACCATCGTCAAGATCGCCGTCGAGGAGGGCCAGGAGGTCAAGGAAGGCGACCTCGTCGTCGTCCTCGAAGCGATGAAGATGGAACAGCCCCTCAACGCCCACAAGTCCGGCACGATCAAGGGCCTGAGCGCGGACGTCGGCGCGTCGATCACCTCCGGCGCGGCGATCTGCGAAATCAAGGACTGACCCGCACACGTGCGAAGCGCCCGGCGCCCTGAACCCAGGGCCCGGGCGCTTCGTTCTGCCTGCTCCGCTCCGGGCGGGGCCCGCTGTCCGGGAAGGCCGTCACATGAGGGGCGTCAACCGGAGTCGAGGGAGGCGGGCCCTCCCGGGCCTCTACGGATCTCGGGAACACACCCAGGCGGCCGCGGGACCCCAAGCCGGGCCGGGCGCTCGCGCGCCAGGCTCCGACGGAAGTCGCGCTCTGCCCCGCGGCCCCCTGGCAGACCCCCGCAGGCATCGCCACCCAGAAGGCCGTAGCCCCAGTCCAGCCGCCGCCTGCCTCACAACCGACCCGGCGGCGAGGCCAACGCAGCCCTCACAAAGCCGGCCCGAACGGGCACGAACGGACTCAGGCCGACGCGCAACACGGGGCCCCGCGAGGTGCGCCTCTGTGTAGGGCCCCCGGTGGGGAGGCCCTGCGCCGGGTCACTGCTGCAAGCAGCCGCCCGACAGGCGGCGGCACAGCGGCGGGGTGCCCTCAGGCCCCCCGAACCGCTGTCGACCCACCCACCCAGCCAGGCAGCCAGCCGTGGGCCATACGCTACGACGCCCCCGATCCGCCTCTTCAGCACCGCCGCCGGAGTGGGAGCAGCGCCTGCATGGACGGCAACTGGACTGCCGACGGCAACTGAGTCGGCGGGGCCGACTCGGTTGGTGCCCCCGGCCCCGTTGCCGGGAGTTCGCGGCTCTCACCCGGAGAGCTCACCGGCGGCGGAGGTCCGCGACCCGGTGGCGGTCGGTGGGCTGGTCGCCGAGGGATGTGGCTGCGCGCAGGCCCGCGCCGGGGAGTTGGCCGCGGCGGGGGGACGGGAGGGGGACGTCACGGCGGGAGCGGGGCGGGGCCGGGTCGGCGCCCGTGTTTCCCGGGCCTCCGGACGCGCCGGCGACGGCGATCTGGACCCCCTGGTCCGCGAGAGCCTGAAGCTCCGTGGCCGCCCGGTCGTCGTGGACGGGAGGCTCGTCGGTGACCAGGCGGGTGATCAGGTCGGTGGGGACCGTCTGGAACATGGTGTCCGTGCCCAGCTTGGTGTGGTCCGCCAGGACCACGACCTCCGCGGCGGCCTGGACGAGCGCACGGTCGACGGACGCCGACAGCATGTTGGATGTGGACAGACCCCGCTCGGCGGTCAGCCCGCTCCCGGAGAGGAAGGCCCGGGAGACCCGCAGCCCCTGGAGGGACTGCTCGGCACCGGAGCCCACCAGCGCGTAGTTGGAGCCGCGCAGGGTGCCCCCGGTCATCACGACTTCGACGCGGTTGGCGTGGGCCAACGCCTGCGCCACCAACAGCGAGTTGGTGACGACGGTCAGACCGGGCACGCGGGCGAGTCTGCGGGCCAGCTCCTGGGTGGTCGTACCCGCCCCGACCACGATGGCCTCGCCTTCTTCCACGAAGTTGGCGGCGAGGTCGGCGATGGCCGTCTTCTCGGCGGTCGCGAGATGGGATTTTTGCGGAAAGCCGGACTCCCGCGTGAAACCGCCCGGCAGTACCGCACCGCCATGCCGGCGGTCGAGGAGTCCTTCTGCCTCCAGTGCCCGCACGTCCCGCCGTACGGTCACTTCGGAGGTCTGGACGACGCGGGCGAGCTCACGGAGCGACACGGCCCCGTTCGCTCGCACCATTTCGAGGATCAATTGGCGACGTTCAGCAGCGAACACGAAACTGACAGTAACCCCAGCGACCGTCTGCTTTCAGCAGTTTGCGCCGAATAGCAGAAGTTGTTCGCACACAGGGGCGGGAGGTGGTATAGAAGCCCATTCCTGTCGCCTATGCCGTCCGCATGGGCCACAACTCCCCGTGACCAGCGGGGAGTCGGATCCGGCCGTCAGATCTCGTCGCCCGCCTTGCGCGTGTGCAACTGCCGCGCCACCTCCGCGATCGACCCCGAAAGAGAGGGGTACACGGTGAAGGCGTTCGCGATCTGTTCGACCGTCAGATTGTTGTCGACGGCGATCGAGATGGGATGGATCAGTTCCGAGGCGCGCGGCGCCACGACCACACCGCCGACGACGATCCCCGTACCCGGACGGCAGAAGATCTTCACGAAGCCGTCCCGGATGCCCTGCATCTTCGCGCGCGGGTTGCGCAGCAGCGGCAGCTTGACGACCCGGGCGTCGATCTTCCCCCCGTCGACATCGGCCTGCGTGTAGCCCACGGTGGCGATCTCGGGGTCGGTGAAGACGTTGGAGGAGACCGTCTTGAGGTTGAGCGGAGCCACCGCGTCGCCGAGGAAGTGGTACATGGCGATACGGCCCTGCATCGCGGCGACGGACGCGAGCGCGAAGACCCCGGTCACGTCACCGGCCGCGTAGACACCCGGAGCCGTCGTCCTGGAGACCTTGTCGGTCCAGATGTGCCCGGACTCGCGCACCCGGACCCCGGCCTCCTCCAGGCCGAGCCCGGCGCTGTTGGGGATGGCACCGACGGCCATGAGGCAGTGCGAGCCGCTGATGACCCGCCCGTCGGCGAGGGTGACCTCGACACGGTCGCCGACGCGCTTGGCGGACTGGGCGCGGGAGCGGGCCATGACGTTCATGCCGCGGCGGCGGAAGACGTCTTCGAGGACGGCCGCGGCGTCCGGGTCCTCACCGGGCAGCACGCGGTCGCGCGAGGAGACCAGGGTGACCTTGGAGCCCAGCGCCTGGTACGCGCCGGCGAACTCGGCACCGGTGACACCCGAGCCGACCACGATGAGCTCCTCGGGCAGCTCGGTGAGGTCGTAGACCTGGGTCCAGTTCAGGATGCGCTCGCCGTCGGGCTGGGCGTCGGGCAGCTCGCGCGGGTGACCACCGGTGGCGATGAGCACGGCGTCGGCGGGGAGGGTCTCCTCGGTGCCGTCGGCGGCGGTGACGACGACCTTCCGCGACCCGTCGAGGGCCTGCATGCCCTCCAGCCGGCCGCGGCCACGCAGGACCCGGGCGCCCGCGCGCGTGACGGAGGCGGTGATGTCGTGGGACTGCGCGAGGGCGAGCCGCTTGACACGCCGGTTGACCTTGTCGAGGTCCACCCCGACGACCCGGGCGGCCTGCTCCATCGGTGGGGTGTCGTCGGCGACGATGATTCCCAGCTCCTCGTAGGAGGAGTCGAAGGTGGTCATCACCTCGGCCGTAGCGATAAGGGTCTTCGACGGCACGCAGTCGGTGAGCACCGACGCTCCGCCCAGACCGTCGCTGTCGACGACGGTCACCTCCGCGCCGAGCTGAGCGGCCACCAGGGCCGCTTCGTATCCGCCGGGTCCGCCACCGATGATCACGATCCGAGTCACGTACTCCATTGTCCCGTACGCCCCCGGGAAGGACGGCCTGGGGGGCGGCCCGAGACACCACTGTTACGGGAGAGGTGGAAGCGAGTGATCGTTACAGGAGAGGCAGAGGCGACCATGCCGCTGCGGAGAGGCGGCCGAGACCGCCGTTACGAGCGAGGCCGGCCAGCCGCTGCCGTACTCTCGACGCATGTCGCTCTACGCCGCGTACGCCGGCAATCTCGACGCCCGACTGATGACGCGCCGCGCCCCCCACTCGCCGCTGCGCGCCACCGGCTGGCTGAACGGCTGGCGGCTGACCTTCGGCGGCGAGCAGCTGGGCTGGGAGGGAGCGCTGGCGACGATCGTCGAGGACCCGATCGGGCAGGTCTTCGTCGCGCTCTACGACATCGCCGAGATGGACGAGGAGTCGCTGGACCGCTGGGAGGGCGTGGGTCTCGACATCTACCGGCGGATGCGGGTGCGCGTCCACACCCTCGACGGCCAGGAGCCGGCCTGGGTGTACGTCCTGAACGCCTACGAGGGCGGACTCCCCTCGGCCCGCTACCTCGGTGAGGTCGCGGACGCGGCGGAGTCGGCGGGCGCGCCGCACGATTACGTGATGGAGCTGCGGAAGAGGCCTTGCTGAAAGGGGGTGGCTCCTGGACTCGAGGCATCGGCGTACCCGTGGGAGATCGCATGGCCCCCCTCACGTACGACGTCTACTGCACGGTGCAGGCGGCCGAGGCCCGCGACCGGCTCGACGACCAGCACCGCGCCGCGTTCGACAAGGGCATCGCCCTGCCGGCCCGCGCCCCGTTCCTCTCGAAGTCGCGGCCCATAGGGTCCACCGGCGACGACCGCACGATCCGCCTCACCCGGAACATCCTCGGGAGTACACGGTCAGCCGCGGCCGTCTGCTGATCTTCGTCGTCGAGGTCTTCAACGACAGGGACGTCCTGATCACGGACGTCTGACGGTCGCGCGGCGACCCCTTGGTTGGAAACGACAAGACAACGATCGCCCTCCCGTTGGCTCTGTCATCTACGCGCGTAGGCCGGGACCGGCTAATCTCGTCGGCGTGAACGCATCTCTTCTTCCGGACGACATCCAGGGCGACCCCCACGCCGCCGCCGACGCCGCGGCCGCGCGCCTGCGCGAACTGACCGGCGCCGAGACCCACGACGTCGCCCTCGTGATGGGCTCCGGCTGGGCGCCGGCCGTGGGCGCGCTGGGCGCGCCCGACGCCGAGCTCCAGGTCACCGAGCTGCCCGGCTTCCCCCCGCCGGCGGTGGAGGGGCACGGCGGCAAGATCCGCTCGTACCGGATGGGCAACAAGCGGGCCCTGGTCTTCCTGGGCCGCACCCACTACTACGAGGGTCGCGGCGTCGCCGCCGTCGCGCACGGCGTGCGGACCGCGGTGTCGGCCGGCTGCAAGACGGTCGTCCTGACCAACGGCTGCGGCGGCCTGCGCGAGGGCATGCGCCCCGGCCAGCCCGTCCTGATCAGCGACCACATCAACCTCACCGCCACGTCCCCGATCGTCGGCGCGAACTTCGTGGACCTGACCGACCTGTACTCGCCCCGGCTGCGCGCCCTGTGCAAGGAGGTCGACGCCACCCTGGAGGAGGGCGTCTACGCCCAGTTCCCCGGCCCGCACTACGAGACCCCGGCCGAGATCCGCATGGCCCGTACCATCGGGGCGGACCTCGTCGGCATGTCCACGGTCCTGGAGGCCATCGCGGCCCGTGAGGCGGGCGCCGAGGTTCTGGGTATCTCCCTCGTGACCAACCTCGCCGCCGGTATGACCGGCGAACCCCTCAACCACGAGGAGGTCCTCCAGGCGGGCCGCGACTCGGCGACCCGGATGGGCAGCCTGCTGGCCCAGGTGCTGGGCCGCCTGTAGAGCCGAGCACTTCGAGACGCCGGTCAGGCAATCTCAGCCCGTCCGGCGCTTGAGGACGAGGCCGTCCAGGCCGAAGGGGGGTCTGGGGGCGCAGCCCCCAGGTGCCCGGACACAAGACGACGAGAGGTTGACCCCGACGTGCACGACGACGACCTGATCGCCAAGGCAAAGGCATGGCTCGCCGAGGATCCCGACCCGGAAACCCGCACGGAACTCGCCGAGCTCATCGACACCGGCGCCCACACCGAACTCGCCGCCCGCTTCGGCGGCACCCTCCAGTTCGGCACGGCGGGTCTGCGCGGCGAACTCGGCGCCGGCCCCCTGCGCATGAACCGCTCGGTCGTGATCCGCGCCGCCGCCGGTCTCGCCGCGTACCTCAAGGAGCAGGGCCGTACGGACGGTCTCGTCGTCGTCGGCTACGACGCCCGCCACAAGTCGGCCGACTTCGCCCGCGACACCGCCGCGGTCATGACGGGCGCGGGCCTGCGCGCCGCGGTCCTCCCGCGCCCCCTCCCGACCCCCGTCCTCGCCTACGCCATACGGCACCTGGGCGCGGCCGCCGGCGTCGAGGTCACCGCCAGCCACAACCCGCCCCGCGACAACGGCTACAAGGTCTACCTCGGCGACGGATCCCAGATCGTCCCGCCCGCCGACGCGGAGATCGCCGCCGAGATCGACGCGATCGGCAGCCTGCACGACGTCCCGCGGCCCGACTCCGGCTGGGAGATCCTCGACGACTCGGTCCTCGACGCGTACCTCGCCCGCACGGACGCCGTGCTGGCCGACGGCTCGCCGCGTACCGCCCGCACCGTCTACACGGCGATGCACGGCGTCGGCAAGGACGTCCTCCTCGCCGCGTTCGCCCGCGCGGGCTTCCCGGAGCCGGTCCTCGTCGCCGAGCAGGCCGAGCCCGACCCGGACTTCCCGACCGTCTCCTTCCCCAACCCGGAAGAGCCCGGCGCGATGGACCTCGCCTTCGCGAAGGCCCGCGAGACGGCCCCGGACCTGATCATCGCCAACGACCCGGACGCCGACCGCTGCGCCGTGGCCGTCAAGGACGGCGGTGCAGGCGGGGACTGGCGCATGCTCCGCGGCGACGAGGTGGGCGCGCTCCTCGCGGCCCACCTGGTCGCCCGCGGCGCCCAGGGCACCTTCGCCGAATCCATCGTCTCCTCCTCCCTCCTCGGCCGGATCGCCGAGAAGGCCGGGCTCCGCTACGAGGAGACCCTCACCGGCTTCAAGTGGATCGCCCGCGTCGACGGCCTGCGCTACGGCTACGAGGAGGCCCTCGGCTACTGCGTCGACCCCGACGGCGTACGCGACAAGGACGGCATCACCGCCGCGCTCCTCATCACGGAACTGGCCTCCGAGCTCAAGGAGCAGGGCCGCACCCTCCTCGACCTCCTCGACGACCTCGCCATGGAACACGGCCTGCACGCCACGGACCAGCTCTCGGTGCGCGTCCAGGACCTGTCGGTCATCGCCGACGCCATGCGCCGACTGCGCGAGCAGCCGCCCACCGAGCTCGCGGGCCTGCCGATCGTCAAGGCGGAGGACCTCACGCAGGGCACGGCCCACCTCCCGCCGACCGACGGCCTGCGCTACACCCTCGACGGCGCCCGCGTCATCGTCCGCCCCAGCGGCACAGAGCCCAAGCTGAAGTGCTACCTGGAGGTCGTCGTCCCGGTCGAGTCGCCCGCCGCCCTCCCGACGGCCCGCGCCAAGGCGGCCGACCTCCTGACGACGATCAAGCGCGACCTGTCGGCAGCGGCCGGCATCTGAAGGCACGGTCCCGGCTGCCAACCGGGGGCCGGGGCTCATGCGAAAGGGCCTCCGCCGGAAGCGGAGGCCCTTTCCCTCGGTCACCCTCGGTCAGAAGAAGCCGTTCAGGTCGAACCAGCCGTCGGCCGTCTCCGCGCGCGAGTCCAGCGTGCCGTTGCCGCGGCCCTGGTACACGAGCTGGCAGCCGACACCCCGGCAGCTCTCGCCGATGTAGCTGCTCTTGGTGGTGGTGACGAGGTCGGCGAGGCCGTCGCCGGAGACATCGCCCAGGCCCAGGAACGTCTCCATGACGTTCCAGCCGCTGTTGCCGATCAGTACACGGGACCCGAGGGCCCCGGCCTTGCCCGGGTACAACCACAGCTGCCCGGTGGAGGCCTGGCGGGTGATCAGGTCCGCACGGCCGTCACCGTTCATGTCGCCCGCCCCGACCAGGGCGCTCATGCCGTTCCAGCCGCTGTTGCCGATGAGCTTGCGTGCACCGAGGGTGCCCGTGCTGGTGCCGGGGTACAGCCAGAGCTTGCCCGTGGCCTTCTCGACGGCCAGCACGTCCGAGCGGCCGTCGCCGGAGAGGTCGCCGTAGGCGACGATCCGGCTCATGGCGTTCCAGCCGCCGTTGCCGATGAGCTTTCGCGTACCGAGGCTGCCGGTGCCGGCGCCCGGGTACAGCCACAGCTTCCCGGTGGACGCCTCGCGGGCGATCACGTCCTCACGGCCGTCACCGCTGAAGTCGCCGTGCCGGACGAGGGCGTTCATGGCGTTCCAGCCGCTCTTGCCGACCAGCTGCCCGGTGCTGTCGCCGCGCAGGAACCACAGCCGGCCCGCCTTGTCCCGGACGAGGACGTCGGCCTGCCGGTCGGCGTTCAGATCACCGAAGCCCGCCGCCTGGGGCGCGGTCGGCGCGTACCAGTCCGGGTAGGCCGCGAACCAGCACTCCCGCTCGGTGGCGACGAAGCTCACCGAGCTGACGCTACGGTGCGAGTAGCCCCACTCGGTGCCCGCGGGGTCTGGGGCCCACGAGGAGACGCCGCCGGTCTTGCTGTAGTTCGCATCGTCGTGCAGACAGGCGAACTTGGACGTCCGGTTCACTACGGACTGGAACGTGTTGTCCCAGGTTCCCAGCGTCGCCTTGTTCGTGTTCGTCTTGAACATCGTGCCCGTGCCGTTGTCGCTCTTCCAGGCACAGAAATAGCCCGCCGGGCAGTCGCTGATCGCGGCCTGCGCGGGCGCCGCGCCCGCACCGAGGAGCCCGAGCGAGGTGAGCCCCAGCGTCGTGGCCAACGCGGCCAGGCGCCGGAGCAGTGATATGCGCATGTCTTCCCTCCCTGAGGCGGCACGGAGAAACACTCGACGTGCCGCTGGAGGAAGATACCTTGCCGACGATCACTGGTCAGGTGCCGACCTGGCGCCGTACATCGGCGGGGGCCTTCCTCCATGGGTACGCCTGCGGATCCCCCGGCTTCGGAGGGCAACTGGTTCTCAAGCCCTGCGTGTCCGCGACCTCGCCGATCTGACAGGCCACCCCGAGATGCGCGTCGGCCTCTTCGCAGACCCGGGCGCGGTGACCCACGTCACACTCGGCTCCTGTCAGCAATCGGGGCGCCGTCTCGTTCAAGGGGCACGCGAACGAGACAGGAGCATCGCCATGAAGCACCGCATCGTCGTCCTCGGCGCCGGATACGCCGGGGCCTTCGCCGCCGGGAACCTGGCCCGTCGGCTCTCCCCCGCCGACACCGAGATCACCGTCGTCAACGCCGTGCCCGACTTCGTCGAGCGGATGCGGCTCCACCAACTCGCGATCGGCCAGGACCTCTCGTTCCGCAAGCTCGCCGACGTCTTCGCGGGCACCGGGGTGCGGCTGCGCCTGGCGCGCGTCACCGGCGTCGACCCCGAGCGCAGGACAGTCGCCGTGACCGGCGAGGACAGCGACGGCGAGCTCACGTACGACACGCTTCTCTACACGCTCGGCAGCTCCGTCGCCCGCCATGGCGTCCCCGGCGTGGCCGAGTACGCCTTCGATGTGACCGGCCGGTCCTCGGCGCTGCGTCTGCGCGAGCGCCTGGCCGGCCTGGGCGAGGGCGGCACCGTGCTGGTCGTCGGTGAGGGGCTGACCGGCATCGAGACCGCCACCGAGTTCGCCGAGTCCCGGCCCGACCTCTCGGTCGCGCTCGCCGCCCGCGGCGAGCTGGGCGCCTGGCTCTCCCCGAAGGCCCGCCGTCACCTGCGCCAGGCCTTCGACCGGCTCGGCATCACCGTCCACGAGCACACCGGCATCGAAGCAGTCGAGCCGACACGGGCGATCGCCGCCGACGGTACGTCCGTCCCGGCCGACGTGACCGTGTGGTCGGCCGGGTTCGCCGTGCACCCCATCGCGGCCGCCAGCGGCTTGGAGGTCGCCCAGACCGGCCAGATCGTCGTCGACCGCACCATGCGCTCGGTCTCGCACCCGGACGTCTACGCCGCCGGTGACTGTGCCTACGCGATCGGCGAGAACGGCCGGCCGCTGCCGATGTCCTGCGCCTCGGCCGGCTTCACCAACATGCAGGCGACCGCCGCGATCATCGCGCGCCTGACGGGCAGCAAGGTCCCGACCGTCGGACTGAAGTACTACGGCAACCACATCAGCCTCGGGCGGCGGGACGCGATCTTCCAGATGGTGGACGGGGACGCTCGGTCGAAGTCCTGGTATCTGGGCGGCCGGACCGCCGCGCGGCTCAAGGCGGGCGTGCTCAACGGGGCCGGATTTGGAATCGCCCACCCGACCTTCGGCATACCGAAGCGCAAGCGCCGCCTGGCCACCGCGCCCGACCAGGCCGGTGTGAAGGTCGCAGCCTAGGGCGCGTCGCGCCCTAGGCTGCTGCGCATGGACAGCGCAGCCATCGATCGGTTCGAGGCCAGCCGGGGCCGGCTGGCCTCGCTCGCGTACCGTCTGCTCGGCTCTGCCGCCGACGCCGAGGACGCCGTTCAGGACACGTTCCTGCGCTGGCAGGCCGCAGACCGCGAACGCATCGAGGTGCCGGAGGCGTGGCTGACCAGGGTCGTCACCCATCTCTGCCTCGACCGGCTCCGCTCGGCGCAGGCGCGCCACGAGCGCGCTGCCGGAGACTGGCTGCCCGAACCACTCCTCGAGGGCGACCCGATGCTCGGCCCGGCCGACACCTTCGAGCAGCGCGAATCGGTGTCCTTGGCCGTACTGACCCTCATGGAGCGCCTCTCGCCGGTCGAGCGGGCCGTCTACGTCCTGCGTGAGGCTTTCTCGTACCCGCACGCCGAGATCGCCGGGATCCTCGACATCACCGAGTCCGCGAGTCAGCAGCATGTCCACCGGGCCCGACGCCGGGTCGCCGCCGAGCGCCGCGGCGGCACCGAGGTCGACCCCGCGTCCGCGCGTAAGATCGTCGAGGAATTCCTCACCGCCGCCACCTCGGGGCGCACCGAACGGCTGGTGGCGCTGCTCACCGCCGACGCGACGATGATCTCGGACGGCGCCGGGCTGGCCAGGCGGCTGCTGCGGTACAAGACGCCCGAACGCATCGCCTCCTACGTGCGGGCCGGCTTCAGGCCCACGCCGGCGAAGCGGCGGCTGGCCGGCGGCTCGCCCGCGATCCATATCGCGCTGGTCAACGGCTCCCCGGCCGTCCTCGCCGTGATCGAGGACCGGGTCGTGGGCGCCGTGGCGTTCGAAGTCAGCGACGGCAAGGTCGCGTCCCTGCGCGGCATCGCCGCCGCGGACCGGCTCACGCGCCTCAACGAGGCATGGCGGCACCACGAACCCGACGCGCCGGTCATCAACGCATGGTGACCGGTCCTGCTGTTCCTGCTCGTCTCACGGTCCCGAAGAGCAGTAGGTTCGTGTGGTTGGTGGGGCCGAGCCGTAGGGGTGCGCATGGATGACAGCCCTCGGCCCGGCGCCGGGCGAGACAGGATCTGAGGGACCGGTCGCGCACCCCATCGAGTGATTTCCCCGCGACAGTTGACGCACGCTCCCCGCCCCGCCTCCCTCCCCGGGAAACGGTGGACCGGTACCGTCCGCCGAGTCCTGGAGACCGTGCCGTGTCCTCGACCGCCCCCGAAACCGCCCGTAGCGGCCTCGTGCCGGGCACCCGGAGAGGTCCTCGCGCTCCTGAGCCCGGCCGCCCCGTCCCGGCACTCGGCCGCGCGGCCCCGGCGCTGCTCGCCTATACCGCCGTACGCGCCGCCGGGCTGCTCGTTCTCGCACTCTGGGCGCACCGCAAGCATCGCGGGGTCTGGCCGATCCTGGCGACGCGGTGGGACGCCGACTGGTATCTCGGTATCGCCGATCATGGCTACGCCCGTGCGCTGGGCACGGCGTACGACGCCAACAACCTCGCCTTCTTTCCGCTCCACCCGGTCCTGGTGAAGGCGGTCGCGGGCGTCACCCCGGGTTCCCGCGCCACCGTCGGGCTGTGTCTCGCCGTCGTCGCCTCGCTGGTCGCGGCCTGGGGGATCTTCGCCGTCGGCGACCGGCTGCACGGGCGGCGCGTCGGTGTGCTGCTCACTGTGCTGTGGGCCTCGCTCCCGGTCGGCCTCGTGCAGTGGATGGGTTACACGGAGTCCCTCTTCACCGCCCTCGCCGCCTGGGCGTCCTACGCCGTCCTCGCCGACCGGTGGCTGTGGGCGGGTGCCCTGGCCGCGCTGGCCGGGGTGGCCCGGCCGACCGGCATCGCGGTGGCGGCCGCGGTCACCGTCACCGCCCTGCTGTCCCTGCGCGGCAGGCCCTCGGCGCTGGTGGCCGGCGTCCTCGCGCCGCTCGGCTGGTGCGCGTACGTCGGCTGGGTGGGGCTCAGGCTGGGCCGCTGGGACGGGTACTTCGCCGTACAGCGGTTGTGGCACAACGAGTGGGACGGCGGCCGGGAGACCCTGCGAAGGATGCGGGAGCTGCTGGCGTACGACTCGACGCCCGAGCTGTTCCTCGTGGTGGTGACCGCGACGCTGATCGCCTCGGTGGTCCTCTTCGGCCTCGCGGTGGCGGACCGGCAGCCGGTTCCGCTGCTGGTCTTCACGGGTGTCCTGCTGGCGATCGTGCTGGGCAGCGGCGGCGTGTACTTTCCGCGCGCCCGCTTCCTCCTGCCCGCCTTCCCGCTGCTCCTCCCCCTCGCCCTGCATCTCTCCCGCACCTCCCGCCGCTGCCGGCTGCTCGCCCTTACGGCAGCCGTGGCGGGCTCGGCGTACTGCGGCGCGTACATGGCGCTGGTTTGGCCGAGCGCGCCCTGACGCTGCCTACGGAAGCAGGACCAGCGCCGCCGTCCACGCCACCGCGACGACCACCGCCAGCGGCCACAGCGCCCGCCCGCGCCGCCCCTCGTCGCTCTCGCCGCCCGGCCTGGCCGAGGGCTCACGCCACATCGCGGCGATCTCGGCGGCCGTCCGCTCGTGCGGATGCAGCAGGTCGGCCCTGCGTTCCAGCCACCGCCAGCGGGCCGAGGGCACCGTCCACTCGTCGAAGGACGCCCGGTGGCTGTCGATCACCAGCTCGCCCCGCTTGGCCAGGACGACCCGGATGTGGTCCCAGGCGACGTGCTGGGTCCGGCGCAGCCCACTGACCCACAGGCCGGTGCTGTCGGCGGTGACCCGCCAGGCGAGGAGGTTCGGCAGCATGAACACGGCCACGGCGCCGGTGACAGCGCCGGGAACGTAACGCCAGAGGCCGGTCTCGCCCCAGACCAGCACGGCGCACCACAGCAGTCCCAGCGCGGCGTAGAGCCAGTCGGCCCACCCGGCGCGCCAGTGCCGCACGGAGTCGGGGTTCGCGCCGCCCGGCGCCTCGGTGACGGCAGCCGCGGCCACCAGCCGCAGCTCCTCCTGCCGGGCCTCTCCGGCCGCGCTCTGCTTCTGGTGCGCGATCCGCTGCCGTACGGAACCGTCGGACAGGGGGCGTACCGGCCCCGTCGACCGCTCCACCACGAGCGGCTCGTCCGGCTCCTCAGCGGCGCTGACCAGCAGGATCTCGGCGCCGTCGCAGGGCAGCCCGTACAGGACGGCCTCGCGCAGGGGGCCTGGTGTGTCGTCGTCGAGACGGTCGAGGATCTCGGCCACTTTCTTCGCGTCGGCCTCAGGGTCGTCCGGTTCGCCGGAGTCCTCGTCCCCGTCCTCGTCCTCTTCCTCATCCACCTCCGTGGTCGCGACAGTGAACAGGGGCCGCAGCGCCGCCGTGTCGTCAGCCGCGTACACCTCGGCGTCGATGTCCGCGTTCTGCCGCACCAGCACCCGCAGCACCGGTGCGGGCGCCCGGCGCAGGGCTGCGGCGCGGCTGCGGCCCAGGGCGGCGGAAAGGGCGACGGTGACGCCGAGTCCGACGACGTACCAGCCGAGGACCAAAGCCGACTGCCGGCCCCCGGTCCCGTCCCAGAGCCTTGCGGTGGCGACCAGTACGACACCGACGACGGCCAGGACGGCCCCGACCAAGCCGAGCAGTTGCCCGCGCCGCACCGGGCCTCCCGTGTCCGGCAGCTCGGCCGCCACGCCCCCGGTGGCCGCCCGCACCGCCTCCCGCTGCCGCTTCCGCGCGGCCAGCCGCAGCTCGGCGGGCGCCCACAGCAGCGCCGACGCCAGTACGAGGCCCAGGGCCCCCGTCCACGGCAGCGCTCCCCGGTACACGAGAACCAGACCTACGACCACCGGCGCCGAGAACCGTAGGGCCTCGGGCCGCGCCACCAGCCAGACGAGTTGCAGCGCGCAACCCGCGGCGACCCAGGCGGGCAGCTCGGTGAAGGAGGCCAACAGTCCGGCCGCTCCGGCGGCGAACAGCAGCACCGTCACCACGGCCGACGTCCGCACCCGCACCGGCACCCAGCGCGGCGGCAACGCCTCCGTCCAGCGGAGCGCCTGCTCCGCGTCCCAGGGCGGACAGCCGTCGGGTATCGCGGAGGGCGGCAGGGGCAAGGGGCGCCCGGGGGCCGTAGTCATGTGTTTCTCTCCATCTCCGGCCACGCGAAGCGCCGACAAGAGGCGCGGGGAACTGCGCGAATCAACCACAGCGGACCCTAAGCCGCCGTACGACCTCGACCGACGTCGCCCCCTCGGCCGCCCTACAAGAAACTCACCTCACCGCCAGCAAAATCCCCAACAATGCCGCCCCCGCCACCGCCGGCCCCGCGATCTCCCACGCCCACCGCACAGTCACCTCACCCTGCGCGGACGCCTCCTTCTCCCGGGCTTCCCAGAGCTCGCGCAGTTCGTCCATGACCTTGTCGGTCTCGGCCCGCATGGGCCCGTCCGCGACGACCCCTCCCCGGCCCCCACCGGAGAAGCCGCCCAGACCGTCCCCCAAGCCCCGGGCCGACCGACCGCGACCACCCGAACCCCCCTCCGCCGCCCGCGCCTGCCTCCGCGCCGCCTTCTTGCGAGCCCGCAGCGAGACGGGGATGGCCCACAGCTGGTATTTCGTCGCGGACTTGGCGACGACCTCGTTGGAGTAGCCGGAGCGGAGCCCGGAGACCTGCCCCCAGGGCAGCACGATCACGCGGAACGGGTTGCGGATGCGCAGCCGGTCCTGATTGGCGAAGACGGCCGGCCGGAGGGTGAAGGCGACCACCAGCGGCAAGACGAGGATCATGGTGGCGAGGGCCAGCCACGGCGTGCGGTCGCGGCCCGCGACGAGCGCGTCGATGCCGAGCCAGCCCACGATGGCGAGCAGCAGGACGCCACCGGCGATGGCCGCGGGGGACCGGTAGATCCGGTCCTTGGGCTCGGGCACGGGGGGCTGCGGCGCGGGAGACTGGTCGTCGGGGGTCGTCATGGTCCCGATTCTGCACGACGGGGTGGAGGGCGCTCATGAGTGGTGGCACAGCGGTGACACAGCGGTGCTCATGTGTGGTCGCACAGCACGGAACGAGCACCCGGGGCTGTACAGCCGCTACGCGCGTAGATATGCTCGTCTGGTGACCATGCCCACCAATGCACCCACCGCAGCAAACGCTCTGGCGGACGTCACCGCGTCCGACAGCTCACTGCGCCGTTTCCTCCACGGGCTGCCCGGCGTCGACGCGGTCGGCCTGGAGGCGCGCGCCGCCTCGCTCGGCACCCGTTCCATCAAGACGACCGCCAAGGCGTACGCCATCGACCTCGCCATCTCGATGGTCGACCTGACGACGCTGGAAGGCGCCGACACCCCGGGCAAGGTCCGGGCGCTCGGCGCCAAGGCGGTCCACCCCGACCCGACCGACCGCACCACCCCCGCCACGGCCGCGGTCTGCGTCTATCCCGACATGGTGGCCGCCGCCAAGGAGGCCGTCGCGGGTTCGAGCGTGAAGGTCGCCTCCGTCGCCACCGCCTTCCCGGCCGGTCGCGCCGCCCTCGACGTGAAGCTGTCCGACGTGCGCGACGCGGTCGCCGCGGGCGCCGACGAGATCGACATGGTCATCGACCGCGGGGCGTTCCTCGCGGGCAGGTACATGAGGGTGTACGACGAGATCGTCGCCGTGCGGGAAGCCTGCGCGACCTCCGCCCGCCTCAAGGTCATCTTCGAGACCGGCGAGCTCTCGACGTACGACAACATCCGCCGCGCCAGCTGGCTCGGCATGCTGGCCGGGGCCGACTTCATCAAGACCTCGACCGGCAAGGTGGCGGTGAACGCCACCCCCGCGAACACGCTCCTGATGCTGGAGGCCGTCCGCGACTTCCGCGCCCAGACCGGGGTACAGGTCGGGGTGAAGCCCGCCGGCGGCATCCGTACCAGCAAGGACGCGATCAAGTTCCTCGTCCTGGTCAACGAGACCGTCGGCGAGGACTGGCTGGACAACCACTGGTTCCGCTTCGGCGCCTCCTCGCTCCTGAACGACCTGCTGATGCAGCGCCAGAAGCTGGCCACCGGCCGCTACTCCGGCCCCGACTACGTGACGGTGGACTGATCACCATGGCACCCGTATTCGAATACGCCCCGGCTCCCGAGTCCCGCGCGATCGTCGACATCGCGCCCTCCTACGGCCTGTTCATCGACGGCGAGTTCACGGAGGCGGCCGACGGCAGGGTCTTCAAGACGGTCTCGCCGGCGACGGAGGAGGTCCTCTCCGAGATCGCCCAGGCGGGCGCGGAGGACGTCGACCGCGCGGTCAAGGCGGCCCGCAGGGCCTTCGAGAAGTGGTCGGCGCTGCCCGGCACCGAGCGCGCCAAGTACCTCTTCCGCATCGCCCGCATCATCCAGGAGCGCAGCCGCGAACTGGCCGTTCTGGAGACGCTGGACAACGGCAAGCCCATCAAGGAGACGCGCGACTCCGACCTCCCCCTGGTCGCCGCCCACTTCTTCTACTACGCGGGCTGGGCCGACAAGCTCGCCCACGCCGGCTTCGGCGCGGACCCGCGTCCGCTGGGCGTCGCCGGCCAGGTCATCCCCTGGAACTTCCCGCTGCTGATGCTGGCGTGGAAGATCGCCCCGGCGCTGGCCACCGGCAACACGGTCGTCCTCAAGCCCGCCGAGACCACTCCCCTCTCGGCCCTGTTCTTCGCGGACGTCTGCCGCCAGGCGGGCCTGCCGAGGGGTGTCGTCAACATCCTTCCCGGCTACGGCGACACGGGCGCCGCGCTCGTCGCGCACCCGGACGTCAACAAGGTCGCCTTCACCGGCTCCACGGCTGTCGGCAAGGAGATCGCCCGCACGGTCGCGGGCAGCCGCAAGAAGCTCACCCTCGAACTGGGCGGCAAGGGCGCGAACATCGTCTTCGACGACGCCCCGATCGACCAGGCCGTCGAGGGCATCGTCAACGGCATCTTCTTCAACCAGGGCCAGGTCTGCTGCGCGGGTTCCCGTCTGCTGGTCCAGGAGTCGATCCAGGACGAGCTGCTGGAGTCCCTCAAGCGCAGGCTCTCCACCCTCCGCCTCGGCGACCCCCTCGACAAGAACACCGACATCGGCGCGATCAACTCCGAGGAGCAGCTCACCCGCATCACCTCGCTCGTCGAGCAGGGCGAAGCGGAGGGCGCCGAGCGCTGGTCCCCGGCCTGCGAAATCCCCTCCGCCGGCTACTGGTTCGCCCCGACGCTCTTCACCAACGTCACCCAGGCGCACACCATCGCCCGGGACGAGATCTTCGGCCCGGTGCTGTCCGTCCTCACCTTCCGCACCCCGGACGAGGCGGTCGCCAAGGCCAACAACACCCCGTACGGCCTCTCCGCGGGCGTGTGGACGGAGAAGGGCTCCCGCATCCTCGCGGTGGCGAACAAGCTCCGCGCGGGTGTCGTCTGGTCCAACACGTTCAACAAGTTCGACCCGACCTCGCCGTTCGGCGGCTACAAGGAGTCGGGCTTCGGCCGCGAGGGCGGTCGCCACGGCCTGGAGGCGTACCTCGATGTCTGACCGCCTGACTGTCTTCAAGACCTACAAGCTGTACGTCGGCGGGAAGTTCCCGCGTTCCGAGAGCGGCCGGGTGTACGAGGTGACCGACGCAAAGGGCAAGTGGCTGGCGAACGCCCCGCTCTCCTCCCGCAAGGACGCCCGTGACGCGGTCGTGGCCGCCCGCAAGGCGTTCGGCGGCTGGTCCGGCGCCACGGCGTACAACCGTGGCCAGGTCCTCTACCGTGTCGCGGAGATGCTGGAGGGCCGCAGGGCGCAGTTCGTCCACGAGGTCGCCGACGCCGAGGGCCTGTCGAAGTCCAAGGCCGCCGAGCAGGTCGAGGCGACCATCGACCGCTGGGTCTGGTACGCGGGCTGGACCGACAAGATCGCCCAGGTGATCGGTGGCGGCAACCCGGTCGCGGGCCCGTACTTCAACCTCTCCTCCCCCGAGCCGACCGGCGTCGTGGCCGTCGTGGCCCCCCAGGAGTCGTCCTTCCTGGGCCTGGTCTCGGTACTCGCCCCGGTGATCGCCACCGGCAACACCGCGATCGTGGTGGCCTCCGAGAAGTCGCCGCTCCCCGCCCTCTCCCTGGGCGAGGTGCTCGCCACCTCCGACGTTCCCGGCGGTGTCGTCAACGTCCTGTCCGGCCGTACGGCGGAGATCGCGACGCCGCTCGCCGCGCACCAGGACGTCAACGCGATCGACCTCGCGGGCGCGGGCGACGACCTGGCGAAGGAGCTGGAGATCGCGGCGGCCGACAACCTGAAGCGCGTCCTGCGTCCACAGCCTGTGGACGAGGTCGACTGGTCGGCGACTCCCGGCATCGACCGCATGACCGCCTTCCTGGAGACGAAGACGGTCTGGCACCCGACCGGATCGCTCGGCGCCTCGGGCTCGTCGTACTGACGGCGGCCCCTGCGCAGCAGTAGGCCCCCCCCCCCCCGCGAAGCAGGAACGAGCAGGCCGCGCCCCTCTCCGTCCGAAGGGGCGCGGCCTGCTTCCCTGCGCGCGGGTCAGCCGCCCAGCGGCCCCGTCGCCTGCCCCACCACCGGAACCGCCCCGATCGACTCCGCCTGCGCCACCGGCCTCGTCACGGCCTGGGAGTCCAGCGGCTGGAAGTCGGCGACCTGGGTGCCGACGCCGTTGTCGAGGGGGTCGACGCCGGTGCCCGCGAGCGGGTTGGGCTTGACGCCCGCGACCGAGCCCGTGACGTGGCCGACCGTGTCGGACAGAGCCTCCGCGCCCGCCTGCGGGTCGATCGTGCCGAGCGAGGCGGGCATCGCGCTGACCGGGGCCTCGGCGGCGGCCGCGGCCGTCGCACCCACGCCCAGCGCCACCCCCGCCGTCGCGAGGGCGGCCAGGGCACGGCGGCCGGTCGGGGTCCGGGGGAAAGCGTGTCGGGCCATCGCGGGTGCCCACTTTCTACTGCGTAAGGTAATGGTGTCGACACGAAGGGTAGTTGAGGTGTGACGCGGGCTTCAAAGCGGACCCGCGGTGTCGTCGGGGTGCCCTCCATGCCTCACACTGGTGTCCCGTGAGTTCCCATCCGCCCATATCCGCGCGCGTCGTGCTGCTCTGCGGCCCCTCGGGCTCCGGCAAGTCCCTTCTCGCGGCCCGCTCCGGCCTCCCGGTGCTGCGGCTCGACGACTTCTACAAGGAGGGCGACGACCCCACGCTGCCGCTGGTGCCGGGCAGTTCCGACATCGACTGGGACCACCCCGACTCCTGGGACGCGGACACCGCGATCGCCGCGATCGTGGAGCTGTGCCGCAGCGGTCGTACGAACGTCCCCGTGTACGACATCGCGCTGAGCGCCCGCACCGGTGAGGACGCCGTGGACATCGGGCGGACCCCGTTGTTCATCGCGGAGGGCATCTTCGCCGCCGAGATCGTGAACCGCTGCCGTGAACTGGGCGTCCTCGCCGACGCGCTGTGCCTGAGCCGCGGCCCGGTGACGACCTTCCGGCGGCGCTTCCTGCGGGACCTGCAGGAGGGCCGCAAGTCGGTGCCGTTCCTGCTGCGGCGCGGCTGGCGCCTGATGCGCGCCGAGCGTTCCATCGTGGCCCGCCAGACGGCGCTGGGCGCGTACGCCTGCGACCGGGACGAGGCGATGGGCCGCCTGGCAGCCGCGGCGGCGGGGCGCTCCGCGCAGACGCGCACGGCGGCCTGAGCGAGCGCGGCCGAAGAGGTCACGCACACGAAAAGCGGGACTGGACGGACCCCCCGGCCCTCCAGTCCCGCTCCCTTTCCCCCGTGCTCCCCCGTACTTCCCCCGTGTCCCCCGTACTCCCCCGTGAGTCCCCCTCTTTTGTTGCTCCCCCGTGTCCCCCCAGCCTCAGGCGACGAGCTCGCCGAAGGCGTTCTCCTCGTCACGGCCGAAGCTGAGGACCTCGTCCTCGCGCAGCCGGCGGAGCGACCGCCAGATGCTGGACTTCACCGTGCCGACACTGATGTCGAGGATCTCCGCGATCTCCGGGTCCGTACGGCCCTCGTAGTAGCGCAGGACCAGCATGGTGCGCTGGAGTTCGGGCAGCCGGGCCAGCGCCTGCCACAGGACCGCGCGCAGCTCGGTGCCGCGCATCGCGTCCGTGTCGCCGGGCGTCTCCGGCAGTTCCTCGGTCGGGTACTCGTTCAGCTTGCGGCGGCGCCACGCGCTGATGTGCAGGTTGGTCATCGTGCGGCGGAGGTATCCGCCGACGGCCGCCTTGTCACTGATCCGGTCCCACGCCTTGTACGTCGAGAACAGCGCGCTCTGCAGCAGGTCCTCGGCCTCGAAGCGGTCGCCGGTCAGGTGGTAGGCGGTTGCGTACAGGGAGGCGCGGCGCTCCTGGACGTAGGCGGTGAACTCCGCCTCCGACAGTGAACGACGCTCCCCCGTGGCCTCCCCGTACGCCGCTCCCCCGTGAGCTTCCCCCGTGTGTGCGTCAACCACCGACATGTATGTGGTGTGCTGACGCCCGGCGCCGCGAGCGCACCCCCGCCCGCTCACGACACCGGACTTCTCGGAACCCCGGCCCCCGTTCACGTCGTGGAGACGCGTGACCACTGCCCTGGTGCTGATGCCGTGCAGCGTGCTCATCTCGCGCCCCCCGTCGTGGACTTACCGGTGTTCGGCCGTGCTTCCTTGCCTGTGCCGAGAAGCTTGCCGAGCCCACTTCATGGCCGTGTCCGCCGACTGTCACAGAGCTGTCACAGGGGTCGTCGTCCCGCGCCGCTGACAGGATCCGCACAGTCCGGTCACGGAGAAGAGCGGTACCGGGACGTAGCCGTACAGGTGTCGCTACCCCGGCCTGCCATGGGCCAGAATGAGCCCGTGCCTTCCCTGTTGCTGATCGAGGACGACGACGCCATCCGTACGGCCCTGGAGCTCTCACTGACGCGCCAGGGGCACCGTGTGGCGACCGCTGCGAGCGGTGAGGACGGTCTGAAGCTCCTGCGGGAGCAGCGGCCGGATCTCATCGTGCTGGATGTGATGCTGCCCGGCATCGACGGGTTCGAGGTGTGCCGGCGCATCCGGCGCACGGACCAGCTGCCGATCATCCTGCTGACCGCGCGCAGCGACGACATCGACGTGGTCGTCGGGCTGGAGTCCGGTGCCGACGACTATGTGGTCAAGCCCGTCCAGGGGCGGGTGCTCGACGCCCGGATCCGGGCCGTGCTGCGGCGCGGCGAGCGCGAGTCCAACGACGCGGCGAGCTTCGGCAGCCTGGTCATCGACCGCGCGGCGATGACGGTGACCAAGAACGGCCAGGACCTCCAGCTCACGCCGACCGAGCTGCGGCTGCTCCTCGAGCTGAGCCGGCGCCCCGGGCAGGCGCTGTCGCGGCAGCAGTTGCTGCGGCTGGTGTGGGAGCACGACTACCTCGGTGACTCGCGGCTCGTCGACGCGTGCGTGCAGCGGCTGCGCGCCAAGGTCGAGGACGTGCCGTCGTCGCCGACGCTGATCCGTACCGTGCGTGGCGTGGGCTACCGGCTGGACACTCCTCAGTGACACAAGGCAAGCAGGGGGGCCGCGGCTGGTCCGCGGTACGCAAGGGACATCTGTCACGGCTGCGCTTCACCAGCCTGCGGTTGCGGCTGGTCGTCGTCTTCGGTCTGGTGGCTCTGACCGCCGCCGTGTCCGCGTCCGGGATCGCCTACTGGCTCAACCGGGAGGCGGTGCTCACCCGTACCCAGGGCGCGGTGCTGCGGGACTTCGAGCAGGAGATGCAGAACCGCGCGGGCGCGCTGCCCGAGCACCCGTCGCAGGACGAGCTCCAGCACACCGCGGGCCAGATGGCCAACAGCAGCCAGCACTTCAGCGTGCTGCTCGTCGCCCAGGACTCCGGCGGCAAGACCGTCTACGGCAGCTCCGGCGGCCTGAGCGGCTTCTCGCTGGAGGACGTTCCCCGGTCTCTGCGGGCGGCCGTGAACAAGCAGCAGGACGTCAGCGACAGCAACAAGTCGCCGTACCACCTGTACTGGCAGCGCGTCGTCGACGACGGCACGCCGTATCTGGTCGCCGGTACGCGCGTGATCGGCGGTGGGCCGACCGGTTACATGCTGAAGTCGCTGGAGCCGGAGGCGAAGGACCTCAACTCGCTGGCCTGGTCGCTGGGGATCGCGACCGGCCTGGCGCTGATAGGGGCCGCGCTGCTCGCGCAGGCCGCCGCCACGACCGTACTGAAGCCGGTGCACCGGCTGGGGATCGCCGCGCGCCGGCTCGGTGAGGGCAAGCTGGACACGCGGCTCAGGGTGTCGGGCACGGACGAACTGGCCGATCTGTCACGGACGTTCAATCTGGCGGCCGAGGCGCTGGAGAAGCGGGTCGCGGACATGTCCGCCCGGGACGACGCCTCGCGCCGGTTCGTGGCGGACATGTCGCACGAGCTGCGTACGCCGCTCACCGCGATCACCGCGGTGACGGAGGTGCTGGAGGAGGAGCTGGACTCCGAGGCCGGCAGCATGGACCCGATGATCGAGCCCGCGGTGCGGCTGGTGGTGAGTGAGACCCGGCGGCTGAACTCCCTGGTCGAGAACCTGATGGAGGTCACCCGCTTCGACGCGGGCACCGCCCGGCTGGTCCTCGACGACGTGGACATCGCCGACCAGATCACCGCCTGCATCGACGCCCGCGCCTGGCTGGACGCGGTCGAACTCGACGCCGAGCGCGGCATCCACTCCCGGCTCGACCCGCGCCGCCTGGACGTGATCCTCGCCAACCTCATCGGCAACGCCCTCAAGCACGGCGGGTCGCCGGTGCGGGTGGCGGTGCGGGTGGAGGACGACCAGCTCGTGATCGCGGTACGCGACCACGGCCCCGGCATCCCCGAGGACGTCCTGCCCCACGTCTTCGACCGCTTCTACAAGGCCAGCGCCTCCCGCCCGCGCTCCGAAGGCAGCGGCCTCGGCCTGTCCATCGCCCTGGAGAACGCCCATATCCACGGCGGTGAGATCACCGCCGCCAACTCCCCGGAGGGCGGTGCGGTGTTCACGCTGCGGCTGCCACGGGACGCCTCCGAGCTGGCGGAACAGGGCGAGAAGGACAAGGAGGACGCCTCGTGAACGTGCGTCTGTTGAACGTGCGCCGCGCGCTCGCGCTTGCGTTGCTGGCCGGGACGCTCGCCGGGCTGCTCAGCGGGTGCGGGATCAGGGCCACGGAGGTGCCGACCGATTTCGGCCCCGCGCCCTCGCGGGCGCGCTGCTCGCTCACCGGGCCGGAGATCTCGACGCAGTCCTCGAGCGGGGTCCCCGTGCGGGTGTTCCTGCTGTGCGGCTCGTCGCTGGTGGCCGTCGACCGGGCCGTACGCGTCCCGGACGGTACGGCGGACACCCGGCGGCGCATGCTGGTGGCGCAGGGCCTGCTGGACCAGCTCGCCGGGACGCCGACGTCCGCGGAGAAAGAGGCCGGGTACACGACGGACGTACGCGGCGGCATGTCGGTGCGCGGACCCGCGCCCAAGGACCCGGAGGACACGCTGCGGCTGAGCACCCCGCCCGGCGACCTCACCTCCTACGCCCTCGCGCAGATCGTCTGTACGTTCTCCGACTCGGCGGCCGCGGAGGGCGACGGCTCCGTCATCCTCGGCGGCCCCGGCGCCGACCCCCTGCACCGCTACGAGTGCACCGACGAGGTCCGCTCCCGCCCCGGCAGCAAGGAGCCACCGTCCTCGCCGGTCACGGAGGGCTGAGGGTCCGACCCGGACGAATGAGCCGAAGCGTCCCCTGAAGGTGAACCGAGCCACAAATGGGGTGTGCCGGGGGGTCTCCCGGAACCGGAGGTGCCGGGGGGCGCGTCTAGGGGGGCGTGCAGCGTCAAGGCTCCATCGGCGGCAGCGCCGCGATCCGCATCCGTGTGACAGGGGGTGTCCTCCTGGTCGCACACCTCGTGCTCGTCGCCTGGTTGACGCTGCGGCCGCTCGACGTCCCCTGGGTGATGCCGGCCAACCTGCATCCGTTCGCCGGTATCCGCGCCGACCTGGCACTGGGCCGGCCCGAGGCGGCGCGGCGTATCGGTGAGGGGCTCGCGCTGCTCGCGCCGCTGGGCGTGCTGCTGCCCCTGGCGCACGGCAGGGCCGCGGTCTCACCCCTGTCGTCCCTGGTCCGTACGGTCACCGTGGGGGCGCTGCTGTCGCTGGGCATCGAGTTGCTGCAGACCGGGGTGCCCGGGCAGGTCGTGGATGTCGACTCGGTGCTGCTGAACACCGTGGGCGTGGCCCTCGCCCACCTCGCGATCGTTCCGGCGGTCCGCCGCCGACTGCGCCGCAGGGTGGAGCGGCGAGAGCAGGCGGTGGTCCGGCAGGAGGACTCGGCTCAGGGTATGACCCCGACGATTCCCAGGGTCGGGATCGCCCCGTAGAGCGACGCTTCGTCCCCTTCGTCGCCGTACCGTTGAAGGCACAGTGAGGCAACCAACCTGGCAGCCTCAACCGACGCCCAGGGCCGTCCGAGACCCACTGCCCCAACGCGCCGGCCGCGAGTGACCCGCAGGGGCGAAGAGCGCCCCGAAGGTGATCGAGCCGTCAAACACGAAGGAGTCGCAGATGACCGCCCTTGCCCGCCCGACCCACGGCCGCATGATCGGCGGAGTGTGCGCAGCGCTGGCACGGCGCTTCGGGACCTCCGCGACGACGATGCGGGTGATCTTCCTGGTGTCCTGCCTGCTGCCGGGACCGCAGTTCCTGCTCTACATCGCTCTGTGGATCCTGCTGCCCTCGGAGGACAAGGCAGCCCGCACGGCCTGGTGAGTCCGCCGTACCCGAACGCCGCTGGGGCGCTCCCGATACTGACGGGAGCGCCCCAACGGCGTATGCGGGTGCGTACGGCTCAGCCCAGCGGGATGCCGTTCACGGGCAGGCCGTGCAGGGGCAGGCCCTGACCCACCGGGAGACCGCCGAGGAGTCCGGCGACCGGCTTGGTCGGGCCGTTGGCCTGGGCCTGCTGAACGGCCGGCTGGGCGGCGGTCAGGCCCGTGCCGAGCGCGGTCTGCCCCTGGGCCAGCGCGTCGCCGGCGCCCGGCAGCGCCTTGGAGACGTTCTCCGCCGGCAGCGTCTTGGTGACGCCGTCCAGGGCCTGGGTGGCGTCCGGGACGGCCGGGGCGGCGTTGGCGGCACCGGCACCGGCGGCGGCGAAGGCGGCACCGAGGGCGGCGACACCGAGGGTCTTGGCAGCAGACTGCTTCATGAAATGCGTCCTCGAATGGGATGACGGGGAACCGAGCGGTAATGGACCGTAAACACGCAACCACACTCGCCGCAAACATCGAAATGCGGACGGATTGTGAAAACCTCGCCGCATTTCGATCCCCGCACGATCCGCAGATCAGCCCTCCGACCCCACAGAACCGCTGGTGGGAGCGGTCTGCTGGAACAGCCATTCGGACTTCAGCTCTGCATATCCGGGCTTGATCACGTCATTGATCATCGCGAGTCGTTCATCGAAAGGAATGAACGCTGATTTCATCGCATTGACGGAGAACCACTGGATGTCGTCGAGCGTGTAACCGAATACGTCGACAAGGTGCTCGAATTCCTGGCTCATGCTCGTCCCGGACATGAGGCGGTTGTCCGTGTTCACGGTCGCCCGGAAGTGGAGCTTACGCAGCAGTCCGATGGGGTGCTCGGCGTACGAGGCCGCCGCGCCCGTCTGGAGGTTGGAGCTGGGGCACAGCTCCAGCGGGATGCGCTTGTCCCGGACGTAGCTGGCGAGCCGGCCGAGCTTCACCGAGCCGTCCTCGTGGACCTGGATGTCGTCGATGATCCGCACCCCGTGCCCGAGCCGGTCGGCGCCGCACCACTGGAGGGCCTGCCAGATGGAGGGAAGCCCGAAGGCCTCCCCGGCGTGGATCGTGAAGTGGTTGTTCTCGCGCTTGAGGTACTCGAAGGCGTCGAGGTGCCGGGTGGGCGGGTAGCCGGCCTCGGCGCCCGCGATGTCGAAGCCGACGACGCCGAGGTCGCGGTAGCGGTTGGCGAGTTCGGCGATCTCCAGGGCGCGGGCGGCGTGCCGCATCGCGGTGAGCAGGGCGCCGACGCGGATGCGGTGGCCGTTCGCCCTGGCTCGCCGCTCGCCCTCCCGGAAGCCCTCGTTGACGGCCTCGACGACCTCTTCGAGGCGCAGCCCCGCCTCCAGGTGCTGCTCGGGGGCGTAGCGCACCTCGGCGTAGACGACGCCGTCCGCGGCGAGGTCCTCGGCGCACTCGGCGGCGACCCGGACGAGCGCGTCCCGCGTCTGCATGACGCCGACCGTGTGCGAGAACGTCTCCAGATACCGCTCCAGGGAGCCCGAGTCGGCCGCCTCGCGGAACCAGACGCCGAGCGCGCCGGGATCGGTCTCGGGGAGGTGGGAGTACCCGGTCTCCCGGGCGAGGTCGACGATCGTAGCGGGGCGCAGCCCGCCGTCGAGGTGGTCGTGCAGCAGAACCTTGGGCGCCCGGCGGATCTGGTCCGAGCTCGGGGTGGTTCCCGTCCGGTCAGTCTGGCTCGTCATTTTCGCACTGTAACGCCTACGCGCGTAGATTGCTCGTTGTACGAATCTGTCGATACGTAACGGTGACCGCACGTCCTAGTGGCGTACACCGGCACTTCTGACACTGTTCTGTCATGGCACAGCAAGCGACGCCGGCCCGAACGGCCCGGCTGGGCAAGGCGATCGGGCCGGAGCCGACGACGGTGAGCGGGGTGGTGCTGCTGCTCCCCGGCGGCGACGAGGTCTCCGACCGCAGGCCGTCCCCGATGTTCGCGGCCGCGTCCGTCCGCGCGCTCGGGCGCCGCCTGTCCCTGCGGGGCCGGGAGGAGGGGCTGGCCACGCATGTCGTGCACTACCGCTACCGCGGGTGGAACGGGAGCGAGGCGCATCTGGCCCGGGACGCGGCGTGGGCCGCGGACGAGGTCGTACGGCGGTACGGGGATGTGCCGGTCTGCCTCGTGGGTCTCGGGATGGGTGGACGGGCCGCGTTGCACGCGGGCGGGCACGATGCCGTCAACTCCGTGCTGGCGATTGCTCCCTGGCTGCCGGAGGAGGATGTGGCGGTGGCACCCGAACCGGTGAAGCAGCTGGTGGGGCGGCGGGTGTTGATCGTGCACGGCACGAATGACGAGCGCAGTGATCCGGAGTTGTCGTTCCGGCTGGCTGCGCGGGCGAAGAAGGCGAACCGGGAGGTGTGCCGGTTCGAGGTGCATTCCGACGGGCACGGGTTGCACCAGTACCGGGATGAGGTGCATGCGCTGGCTGCGGACTTTGTGCTCGGGTGTTTGTTCGGGCGGGCGTTCGCCCGGCCTGTCGAGGATGCGCTTGCCGCTCCGCCGCCGTTGGGGTTGCGGATGCCGTTGGCTTCTGGGTTCGGGAAGTCGGTGAAGCGGTAGGGCGGGGTGCTTTTGGTCGGCTGTGGAGTACGGGGTGTGTGGTTGATCGCGCCCACGCGGCGGAGCCGCACATCGACACAGCCCCGCGCCCCTTTCAGGTCGGCAGCAGCTGGCCCCTTTTGGACAGCAGGAACTTCTTGAACGCTGCCACCGGGGGTGTGTCCGGGCGGCCCGCCAGCCACGCCACGCCGATTTCCCTTACCGCTCTCTGGCCCGTGACCGTCAGTTCCGCCACTCCTGGGCGTGGGACTGCCGGTGGGGGGAGGAGGGCTACGCCCAGGCCCGCTGCCACCAGGCCTCGTAGGGTTTCCGCCTCCTCGCCCTCGAAGGCGATTCTCGGGGTGAAGCCGGCGTCTCGGCAGAGGTCGTCGGTGATGCGCCGGAGGCCGTAGCCGGGCTCGAGGGTGACGAAGGTTTCGTCGGCGGCCTCGGAGAGGCGGATGCGGCGGCGCGCGGCGAGGCGGTGGTCGGCGGGGACGACCAGGCGGAGTTTCTGTTCGTCGAGGCGGCGGGCGACCAGGTCGGGGGCGTCGGGGACGGGCGAGGTGAGGCAGAGGTCGAGTTCACCGGCGCGGAGGCGTTCGATCATGGCCTCGCCGTAGTTCTGGACGAGGCTGAAGCGGACGCGGGGGTGGTCCGCGCGGAAGGCGTGCAGGAGGCCGGGGACGGTTTCGGCGCCCATGGTGTGCAGGAAGCCGAACGCGACCTTGCCGGTGGCGGGGTCGGCGTCGGCGCGGACCTCCTCGGCGGCGCGCTCGACCTCGGCGAGGGCGCGTTCGACGGAGGCGAGGAACGTCCGGCCGGCGGGGGTCAGGGAGACCGTACGGCCGTGGCGGGCGAACAGGTCGACGCCCAGGTCCTGTTCGAGGCGGACCATCGCGCGGGAGAGGGTGGACTGGGGAACGTTCATCTCCTGGGCGGCGCGCGTGACGTGCTCGGTGCGGGCGACTCCGGCGAAGTAGGCGAGGCGGGGAGCCAGCAACATCGTCATGTCTTCTGTGTCACTGCTTGGTGACAGCCGCTGCTGTGACCTTGGTTGATGCACCATGGGAACGATTATGACGATTCCATGCATTGGACGGATGATCGGCTGCGTCCGTACCGTCGAAGCATGACTCCCGCCGATACCGGGGCGTCCACCGTCGTGGGCGCCACCGCTTCCGTTCCCGCCACCACCGACTCCCGTATGGCCCCCGGCGGGCCCGGCTACCGCCGGATGAGTTTCGCGCTCTTCCTCGCCGGTGTCGCGACCTTCGCGCTGCTGTACTCCACCCAGGCCCTGCTTCCGTTGATCTCCGGCGAGTTCGGGGTCGCGGCGAGCGAGGCGAGCTGGACGGTGGCGGCCGCGACGGGCGGTCTGGCGGTGTTCGTCCTGCCGATGAGCGCGCTGTCGGAGCGGTTCGGGCGGCGTGCGGTCATGACGGCGTCGCTCGCGGTCGCGGTGAGTATCGGACTGCTGGTTCCCTTCGCTCCCTCGCTGGGTGTCCTGGTCGTGCTGCGGGCGCTCCAGGGTGCCGCACTGGCCGGGCTGCCCGCGTCGGCGACCGCCTACCTCGCGGAGGAGGTCCGGCCGAAGGCGCTGATCACGGCGATCGGCCTGTTCGTCGCGGGCAACAGCGTCGGCGGCATGAGCGGCCGCGTCATCACCGGATGGGTCGCCCAGGAGTGGGGCTGGCGGGTCGCCGTCGGAGTGATCGGCGCGCTCGCGGTGGCGTGCGCGGTGGCGTTCCGGCTGCTGCTCCCGGCGCCCCAGCACTTCACGCCGGGCTCGCTGCGGCCGCGGGTGCTGGCCCGTACGGTCCGCGACCACCTGGCCAACCCGCTGCTGCGCCGCCTGTACGCGATCGGCGCGCTGTTCATGACGGTCTTCGGCGGTGTGTACACCGTCATCGGCTACCGCCTGACGGAGGCCCCGTTCTCCCTGCCTCAGGGCATCGTCGGCTCGATCTTCCTGGTGTACCTGGTGGGCACGCTGTCGGCGTCGACCGCGGGCCGGCTGGTGGGCCGCTTCGGCCGCCGGGGCGCCCTGTACCTGGGCGGCGGCACGACGGCGACGGGCCTGCTGCTGTCGCTGGCCGACTCCCTGCCGCTGGTCCTGCTGGGCCTGGTCCTGATCACGGCGGGCTTCTTCGCGGGCCACGCCGTGGCGTCCTCGGCGGTCAGCAAGACGGCCACGACCGGCCGCGCGCAGGCCTCGGCGCTCTACCAGTCGGCGTACTACATCGGCTCCAGCGCGGGCAGCACGGTCGGCGCGATCGCCTTCCACGCGGGCGGCTGGGCCGGAACGGTCGGCGTCGGTGTCCTCGCGGTGCTCGGGGTCGTGACGATCACGGCCTTCGGGTCGCGGGCGGCCCGGGTGGAGCGACGGCGGCAGATGCTGGCTGCCTGATTCCTTCCCTCTGCGCGTACGTTCCCCCTGCTCGGGGCCGGTTGTCAGTGGGCGCGGATAGCGTCCACGGGTCAACTGGGCCGAGCAGGGGGTTTGTTCATGGAGTTCCGGGTCGAGCGCGGGGTCCTCGCCGAGGTGGTCGGATGGGCGGCACGCGCGCTGCCCGCCCGTACGCCCGTGCCGGTGCTGGGCGGGCTGCTGCTGGAGGCGGCGGCGGGCCGGCTGAGCATCTCGGGGTTCGACTTCGAGACGGCGGCGCGCATCGACACCGACGCGGAGGTCGTGGCGGACGGCACCGTGCTCGTCCTGGGGCGCAGGCTGCTGGACATCTGCAAGGTGCTGCCGGACGGGCCGGTGAGCTGCGCCCTTGAGGGCACGCGGTTCACGGTGGAGGCGGGCGGCACACGGTTCGGCCTGTCGACGCTGCCCCGCGAGGAGTACCCGACACCGCCGCTGCCGCCCGAGGTGTACGGCTCCGTGGACGCCGCCGCGTTCGCGGCCGCGGTCGGCCAGGTCGCCGTGGCGGCGGGCCGCGACGACACGCTTCCCGTGCTCACCGGAGTCCAGGTGCGGCTGGCCGGGGACACGATGACGCTGGCCGCGTCGGACCGCTACCGGTACGCGGTACGGCGGCTGGAGTGGAAGCCGGAGGCGGGAGCGGTCGAGGGGGAGGCGGAGGCACTGCTGCCGGCGCGGCGGCTGCTGGACGTGACGCGGTCGCTGGCGCGGTGCGGTGATGTGCGGATCGGGCTGGACGCCACGGCGGGCGGTGGTCTTGTCGGGTTCGAGGGCGGCGGGATGCGCAGCGTCGTTCGGCAGCTGGAGGGGCGGCTGCCCGCGTACGGGTCGCTCTTCGACACGGCGGGGGCCGCGGTCGCCGAGATGGGGTGCGAGGAGCTGCGGAACGCGGTGCGGCGGGTCGCGGTGGTGGCGGAGGCGAACAGCCCGGTGCGGCTGGACTTCTCCGGCGGGCCCGGCCCGGGGTCGGTGCTGCTGGGCGCCGGGTACGGCGACGACGTGGCGGCACAGCGGCTGCCGGCGTCGCTGAGCGGTGCCGAGGAGGTCACCGTAGCGTTCAACCCGGCGTACCTGCTGGACGCGCTGAACTCCTTCGAGGCGCCCCGGCTGCGGCTTGAGCTGCTGGGGGCGGGGCAGCGGGCGCTGCTGGAGTCGGTCGCGGCGGACGGGGTCGCGGACGGATCGCACCGGCATCTGCTGATGTCCGTACGGCAACTGGTCTGACCTGCGCTTTCGCGCGCTCGGGGGGCCATTGTCAGTGGGGTGCGATAGCTTCCGAAGTACTGGGCGCACAAGGGTGTGACAGAACGGCCACAGGGGTGGGTGGACCACGATGAGCAACGGCACGGCGACGACAGACATCGATCTCCAGCTGGAGAAATACCGGGTCGAACTGACCGGGTACTGCTACCGCATGCTCGGTTCCTCCTTCGAGGCCGAGGACGCGGTGCAGGACACGATGGTCCGCGCCTGGAAGAGCCTCGAGAAGTTCGAGGGCCGCTCCAGCCTCCGCTCCTGGCTCTACCGCATCGCGACGAACGTGTGCCTGGACATGCTGACGGCGGGCAACAAGCGCGCCCGGCCGATGGACCTCAGCGAGTCCACCCCGCTCGCCCAGGCGGCCCTCTCCCCGCGCCCCGACCACACCTGGCTGGAGCCGATGCCGGACACCCGGGTGCTGCCGACCGTGGAGGACCCGGCGGAGGCGGCCGTCGCCAAGGAGTCGGTCCGGCTGGCCTTCATGGCGGCGCTGCAGCAGCTGCCGCCGAAGCAGCGGGCGGTGCTGATCCTGCGTGAGGTGCTGGCGTGGAAGGCGAGCGAGGTCGCCGAGCTGCTCGGCACATCGGTCGCGTCGGTCAACAGCGCGTTGCAGCGGGCCCGGGCGACCCTCGCCGAGCGGGACGGCCAGGGGCCCGAGGGCTCCGTCTCGGACCCGTTGGACGAGGAGCAGCAGAAACTCCTGGAGCGCTATGTGGCGGCGTTCGAGGGGTACGACATGACGGCCCTGACCGCCCTCCTCCACGAGGACGCGATCATGACGATGCCGCCGTTCGACCTGTGGCTGCGCGGCACCGCCGACATCACCGGCTTCATGACGACCCTCGGCTCCGCCTGCGAGGGATCCCACCTGGTGCCCGTCCAGGTCAACGGTTTGCCGGGCTTCGCCCAGTACAAGCCCGACGAGGAGAACGGCGGATTCACTGCCTGGGCGGTCCAGGTCCTCGAACTCTCAGACAGCCGAATCACCGGGTTCCACTGCTTTCTCGACACCCAGCGCTGGTTCCCGCTCTTCGACCTCCCCCTCCACCTCGAACCGAAGCCCGACGAGGTCCAGCAGAGCGTGTAGCCCCGGATCGGGGTCGCGGAGCCGTATCCGTCCCCCGGCCCGCCGCGCGGCGAGCTGAAGCCGCGCGAGCAGATCGACGATCCCGAGGCCCGGTGGGCCAAGCCCTCCCACGTCACATACGACGACTATGGCCCCGGTGTCCGCGATGAGCGCCCGCACGCCATCACACAGCCGCGTCACCTCATCCCGGGTGACGGGGCCTGCGAGTACGAGTACGGGGGGTGTCGTGGCGTCCACGATTTGTAGACCTGGTGGGGAACCACAACTCATCGGGGACGACTTGGCGGGCTAAGTCGATTCAGGTGAGCGGGAAGATGCCGGTGTCCAGAACCAACTTGAACGGGGCGGGCAGTGTCAACTCCTCGCCGTACTCCACTGAGGCAAGCACACGGTAAGTGCCGTTCTGCGGCTCACCGTACAGCGTCGCTGTCGGGCGACCGGACTGCCAGGCATCCAAGAGGAGGTAGAGCGGCACACCGGCTACGGCATAGCCGTGGGCTTTCTTGATCCGGTCATGGTTCGCATTGCTCGGAGACGTGACCTCGACCACCAGTTCAGCCTCGCCGGCGTGTACTCGCGTCCCGCGACGCAATGCTTCCCTGGGTACCACACACAGGTCGGGCATGAACAAGCTGCCCGTCTCGGGGCATGACAGCCCGAGTGTCTGATAAATGCCCCAGTTGCAGTCAGGAGGAATTGCGCCGTACAGGCGTTCCTGAACCAGCTCAGCAGTGTCGTTGTGCTCTTCGGACGGTGGAGGCGACACGGTGACGACCCCTTCGATGATCTCCACCTTGCTGCCCTCGGGGGCGTCCGTCTCCTCCCAGACACGGACGATCTCGTCCCAGCCCGTTCCCCTTGGGGACTCGGGCTCGACGCTGAGTGCGCTCATGGCGGTGTCTCCAATCGGTGCGTCACCGATCCCAGCATGCCGAACGGGACCGGCGGTGGTCCACCGATCCCGTTCACCCGAAAGGGAAATCGCCTGGTCAGGCGATACGTTCCAGCACCACCGGGGACGGCGTGAACTCCGTCCCCGCGGCCTCGATGTCGTACGAGCCCTCCACCGCCTGGAGCGCGTACTCGAAGCGCTCCGGCGTGTCCGTGTGGAGGGTCAGGAGGGGCTGGCCCTCCGTGACCGTGTCGCCGGGCTTGGCGTGGAGTTCCACGCCTGCTCCCGCCTGCACCGGGTCCTCCTTGCGGGCGCGGCCCGCGCCGAGGCGCCAGGCGGCTATGCCGATGTCGTAGGCGTCGAGACGAGTCAGGACACCCGATGCGCCCGCCTTCACCACGTGCTGCTCCCGCGACGTCGGCAGGGGGGCGTCCGGGTCGCCGCCCTGGGCCGCGATCATGCGGCGCCAGACGTCCATCGCGGAGCCGTCAGCGAGGGCCTTCGCGGGGTCGGCGTCCTTCACGCCCGCCGCGTCGAGCATCTCGCGGGCGAGGGCGATCGTCAGCTCCACCACGTCCGCCGGGCCGCCGCCCGCCAGGACCTCGACCGACTCGCGGACCTCCAGGGCGTTGCCCGCCGTCAGGCCCAGCGGGGTCGACATGTCCGTCAGCAGCGCGACAGTCTTCACGCCGTGGTCCGTGCCCAGGCCCACCATCGTGGACGCCAGCTCGCGGGCGTCGTCCAGCGTCTTCATGAAGGCGCCCGTGCCCACCTTCACGTCCAGCACCAGCGAGCCCGTGCCCTCCGCGATCTTCTTCGACATGATCGAGGAGGCGATGAGCGGGATCGCCTCGACCGTGCCGGTGACGTCCCGCAGGGCGTACAGCTTCTTGTCGGCGGGGGCGAGGCCGTCGCCGGCCGCGCAGATCACCGCGCCCGTCCCGTCCAGCACGGACAGCATCTCCTCGTTGGAGAGCAGCGCGCGCCAGCCGGGGATCGACTCCAGCTTGTCCAGCGTCCCGCCGGTGTGGCCGAGCCCGCGACCCGAGAGCTGCGGGACCGCCGCGCCGCAGGCCGCCACCAGCGGGGCCAGGGGCAGCGTGATCTTGTCGCCGACGCCGCCCGTGGAGTGCTTGTCGGCGGTGGGGCGGGACAGCGACGAGAAGTCCATGCGCTCGCCGGAGGCGATCATCGCGGCCGTCCAGCGGGCGATCTCGCGGCGGTTCATGCCGTTGAGCAGGATGGCCATCGCGAGGGCCGACATCTGCTCGTCGGCGACCCCGCCGCGCGTGTACGCGTCGATGACCCAGTCGATCTGCTCGTCGCTGAGCTCACCGCGGTCCCGCTTGGTGCGGATGACGGAGACGGCGTCCATGGCCATGGCTTTCCTTCCGAACGTTCAGAAAAGTGCGCGGCCCCCCTGAGTGCTTCAGAGGGGCCGCACAGGAGTTACTTGGGGAGATGGCCCGGCCCGAAGGCCTGCGGCAGCATCTCCGACAGCGGCAGGATTCCCGCCGGGGTCTCCAGGAGCAGGCCCGGGCCGCCGAACTCGTACAGCAGCTGGCGGCAGCGACCGCACGGGACGAGGACGTCGCCCTTGCCGTCCACACAGGTGAAGTGCGTGAGCCGGCCGCCGCCGGTGTTCTGCAACTCCGAGACCAGCCCGCACTCCGCGCACAGGCCGAGGCCGTACGAGGCGTTCTCGACGTTGCAGCCGGAGACGATCCGCCCGTCGTCGACGAGGGCCGCCACGCCGACCGGGTAGCCGGAGTACGGGGCGTACGCCCGGGACATGGCGTCCCGGGCCACCGTCCGCAGCTTCTGCCAGTCGACCGAGTCGGCAGGCGTGGCGGCGGGGGTCACTTGCCCTGCCCCTTCCGGTACGGCATGCCGTCCGCCTTCGGCATGCGCAGCCGCTGGGCGGAGAGGGAGAGCACCAGGAGGGTCACGACGTACGGGGCCGCGGAGACGACCTGGCGCGGGACCTCGTCCACGCTGGCGTACCAGAGGAACATCAGCGCCGAGACCCCGAGGGTGATCGCGGAGCTGACGGCCCTCCTCTTCCACACCAGGTACGCCGCCCCGATCACCAGCAGGATCGCCAGGAGCAGGATCAGCGCGTGCACGTTGGTGGTGCCGCCGCGCAGGTTGAGGCTGTCGGTGTAGCCGAACAGGCCCGCGCCCAGCGCCAGTCCGCCCGGCATCCAGTTGCCGAAGATCATCGCGGCGAGACCGATGTAACCGCGGCCGGCGGTCTGGCCGTCCAGGTACACGTTGGACGCGACGATCGACAGGAAGGCGCCGCCGAGACCGGCGAAGCCGCCCGAGACGATCACGGCGATGTACTTGTACTTGTAGACGTTCACACCGAGGGACTCGGCCGCGACCGGGTTCTCGCCGCAGGAGCGCAGGCGCAGACCGAAGGCGGTGCGCCACAGCACGTACCACGTGGTGGGTACGAGGGCGACGGCGACGACCGTCAGCGGCGACAGGTTGGTGACCAGACCGCCGACGAGGCCCGCGATGTCGGAGATCAGGAACCAGTGCTTCTCGTTGAGCGTGTCCAGCCAGTCGGTCAGACCCGGGATGTCGAAGGTGCCGAGCGAGTCGATCGGCGGGGACTGCTTGGAGGAGCCCTGCGGGGCGTTCTCGAAGGTGAACTTCGACAGGTACCGGGTGGTGCCGAGGGCCAGGATGTTCAGCGCCACACCGGAGACGATGTGGTTGACGTTGAACGTGACCGTGGCGATGGCGTGCAGGACGGCGCCCAGCGCGCCGCCGATGATGCCGAAGACGACACCGGTCCACGGGCCCCACTGGTAGCCGGCCCAGGCGCCGAACCAGGTGCCGAGGATCATCATGCCCTCGAGGCCGATGTTGACGACGCCCGCGCGCTCGGCCCACAGACCGCCGAGGCCCGCGAGGCCGATCGGCACGGCGAGGCGCAGCGCGGTGGACATCTGGCCGGTCGAGGTGATGCCGTCCGCGCCACTGATCAGGCGGACGACCGAGGTGAGGACCAGCACGCCCGCGATGATCAGCAGGAGTACCGGGAGAGACATGCGGCGGCCCTTGCCGGGCTGCTTCGCCTGCGGCTTGGCGGTGGTCACGGTGCTCATCAGGCCGCCACCTCCTTCTTCTGGTTCTGGGCGGCCGCGGCGAGTTCGGCGCCGACCCGCTTCTGCTGGCGGCGCAGACCCCACTGGCGTACGGCCTCGTACGAGATGACGACCGCGAAGACGATCAGGCCCTGCATGATCGTGGCGATCTCCTTCTCGTACGCCACCGGGGTCGCGTAGTCGAGGGCGGGAGAGGCCTTGTCGAGGAAGGCCCACAGGAGGGCCGCGAGGGCGATGCCGCCCGGGTTGTTGCGGCCGAGCAGGGCGATGCCGATGGCGGTGAAGCCGAGGCCCGCGGGGAAGCTCAGGCTGTAGGTGTGGGCGTCGCCGAGCAGCAGGGGCAGGCCGGAGATGCCGGCGACCGCGCCGGAGATCAGCATCGCGGTGAGGACCATGCGCTTGGCGCTGACGCCGGAGGCCGCGGCGGCCGTCTCGGACTCGCCGGTGGCCCGCAGGTCGAAGCCGAAGCGGGTGCGGTTGAGGACGAGCCAGTAGCCGATGCCGAGGGCGACGGCGAGGAAGACCAGGCCGTAGATCTCGCCGACGTCGGCGCCCAGGTTGATGCCGGGCACCCAGCCGGACTCCTTCATCTCACCGGTCGTGACGTTGTCACCGACCAGGACACCGAAGTTCTCGCGGAGGGTGAGGTAGCCGATGAGGCTGGTGGCGATCGCGTTGAGCATGATCGTCGCCACGACCTCGCTGACGCCGCGGGTCACCTTCAGCACGCCCGCGATGCCGGCCCAGAAGGCGCCGGTGAGCGCGCCGACAAGGAGCAACAGCGGGATCTGGAGGAAGGACGGCAGCGCCACGTGCGCGCCGACCACCGCGGTCATCATCGCGCCGAGGCGGTACTGGCCGTCGACACCGATGTTGAACAGGTTCATGCGGAAGCCGAGGGCGACACCCAGTGCGGCGATGTAGTACAGCGACGCCTGGTTGATGATCAGCACCTGCACGTCGGAGTAACCGACCTGCTCCAGCATCAACCGGTACGGCTCGAACGGGTTCTTGCCGGAGGCGATCAGTACGACCGAGGTGAGCAGGATCGCCGCCACGAGCGCGATGACCGGGCCGGCCACCGCGATGAGCACGCGGTCCTTGTCGAACTTCTTCATCGGGCCTCGTCCTCCGGACCGGCAGCTTCCTCAGTGGTTTCCACGGTTTCCACGTGTTCCAGGTGACCGGAGGCGGCACCGGTCATGGCCGAGCCCAGTTCCTCCGGGGTGATGGTGGCCGGGTCGGCGTCCGCGACCAGCCTGCCGTTGTAGATCACGCGGAGGGTGTCCGACAGTCCGATGAGCTCGTCCAGGTCGGCGGAGATCAGCAGGACGGCCAGGCCCTCGCGGCGGGCCTCGCGGATACGGTCCCAGATCTGGGCCTGCGCGCCGACGTCCACACCGCGGGTGGGATGGGCGGCGATCAGGAACTTCGGGTTGTGGCTCATCTCGCGGCCGACGATCAGCTTCTGCTGGTTGCCGCCGGAGAGGGAGGCGGCGGTGACGTCGATGCCGGGGGTACGGACGTCGTACTCCTCGACGATCCGGCGGGTGTCGGCCTGGGCGCCCTTGGGGTTGAGCCAGAAGCCCTTGGCGTTGGGGGCCTCGGTGACATGGCCGAGGATGCGGTTCTCCCAGAGGGGGGCCTCCAGGAGCAGACCCTGGCGGTGGCGGTCCTCGGGGATGTAGCCGACGCCGGACTCGCGGCGCTTGCGGGTGGGCCAGGGGGTGATGTCCTCGCCGAGGAAGTGGATGACGCCGGAGTCGGCGTTCTTGGTGCCGATCAGCGCGTCGATGAGCTCGGTCTGGCCGTTGCCCTCGACACCGGCGATGCCCATGACCTCACCGGCGTGGATGGTGAAGGTGACGTCGTCCAGGACGCGCTTGACCTCGCCGCCCTCCGGGGCCAGGTTGACGCCGCCCGAGGGCTCGGCGTCCGCGCCCAGGGAGGCGCCGCCGCTGGCGTAGACGGTGAGGTTCCGGACCTGGATCACGGCCTTGTCGGTGACCGTGGACTCGGCCGTCTCCGGGGTGGGCAGCTCGCTGCCGACCATCATCTCGGCGAGCTGGCGCGGGGTGGTCTCGGAGGGGACGGCGGAGCCGACCGTGGTGCCGCGCCGGATGACGGTGATCTCGTCGGCGACCGACAGCACCTCGCCCAGCTTGTGCGAGATGAAGATGACGGAGAGGCCCTCGGACTTCAGTTCGCGCAGGTTGTCGAAGAGCGCGTCGACCTCCTGCGGGACCAGCACGGCGGTCGGCTCGTCGAGGATCAGGGTGGTGGCGCCGCGGAAGAGCACCTTGAGGATCTCGACGCGCTGGCGGTCGGCGACACCGAGGTCCTCGACGAGGGCGTCGGGGCGGACGCCGAGGCCGTAGCGGTCGGAGATCTCCTTGATCTTCTTACGGGCGCCGCCGCCGATGCCGTGCAGCTTCTCGCTGCCCAGGACGACGTTCTCCAGGACAGTGAGGTTGTCGGCCAGCATGAAGTGCTGGTGGACCATGCCGATGCCGCGGGCGATGGCGTCGGCGGGCGAGGAGAAGGAGACCTGGTTCCCCGCGACGGCGATGGTGCCCTCGTCCGGCTTCTGCATGCCGTAGAGGATCTTCATCAGCGTCGACTTGCCGGCGCCGTTCTCGCCGACGAGGGCGTGGACGGTGCCTTTTCGGACCGTCAGGTGAATGTCGTGGTTGGCGACGACACCCGGGAATCGTTTGGTGATCCCCGCCAGCTCGACCGCGATCGTCGACTGTGCGGTGAGCGGAGGGCTGCTGGACGCGTCGATGGCGCACTCTCCTTGGGAAAGGGGCCGCTCTACGCGCGTAGCGCCCCTGCTTTAAATAGTGCCCGGACCTGACCGGTTCTTTCAGTACCCGATCCGTTCCGAGCATTCTGCCGCGCGGACGGGGTGCCCCGGCCGCCACTCTCGCGCGACAGACGGGAGCGTGGCGGCCGGGGTACGGTGAGGCATCCTCCCCGTACCCCGTTCGGTGGCCGCAACGCTGTCATCACAGCGCCCTTTCGGCCAAGACCCTGACCGGGCCACAACCGGAAGGTCAGGAGGTCTTCACCTTGATGGTGCCGTTCTTGATGCCTTCCTCGGCCTTCTTCACCGCGTCCTGGATCGCGGTGTTGTCGGCGAAGGCGGGGTTGGAGTTCGACAGGCTCACGCCACCGTTGCTGAGGCTGCCGCGGACCACGCCGGTCGCGGGCTTCTTGTCGTGGACCGACTTGGCGAGCTCGTAGACCGCGCCCTCGACGTTCTTCATGGCCGAGGTGAGGATCGAGTCCTTGTACTTGGCCAGCGCGGCCTGCTTGTACTGGTCCGAGTCGACGCCGATCGCCCAGATCTTGTGCGCGTTGGCGGCCTTGATGACGCCCTGGCCGGAGAGACCGGCGGCGGCGTAGACGACGTCCGCACCGGCGTCTATCTGGCCCTCGGCGGCGTTCTCGCCCTTGTCGGGGCTGGCGAAGCCACCCTCCTGGGCGGTCTCCGTCAGGTACTGCGACTTGACCTTGACACCCTTCTTGGTGTCCTCGACGCCCTGCTTGAAGCCGGCCTCGAACTTGTGGATCAGCGGGACGTCGACACCGCCGACGAAGCCCACGGTGTTGGTCTTGGTGGCCTTGGCGGCCGCGACACCGGCGAGGTAGGAGGCCTGCTCCTCGTGGAAGACCAGGTCGGCGACGTTGGCGGCCTTGATCTGCTCGTCGTCGACGATGCCGAAGGTGGTCTTCGGGTGCTTGGCGGCGACCTCCTTGACGGCCGACGCGTAGGCGAAGCCGACACCGATCACCGGGTTGTAGCCGGACTTGGCGAGCTGCTCCAGGCGCTGCACCTTGTCCGCGTCCGACTCGCCGTCCTGCGGCTCGACGGCCGTGCTCTTGTAGCCGAACTCCTTGTCGGCCTTGTCCAGGCCGGCCGTGGCGGCGTCGTTGAAGGACTGGTCGCCCTTGCCGCCGACGTCGTACGCCAGGGCGAGGCCCTTGTCGCCGCCACCGGAGGAGGACGAGTTGGACGACGAGGTGGACGAGCTTCCACAGGCGGAAACGGTGACAGCGAGGGCCGCGGTTGCGACACCCGCAGCGGCAATTCGGGACACCCGGCGCATGGAACGAGACTCCTTTGTGCAAGCGCCCGTACCAGGCGCTGGTTCCGCCGCAGCGTAACGCGCGTAGATTCAACATGAAACCCAGCTGGCGACAGTGTTATCCGACCGTTTTGAACGGATCACCACCCCATCCGCGGCCACCCCCGCGCCACCTGGGGCGACTTCGGAGCGCAACCCCGCTCATACGCGCCGCAGGCGGAAATCGGCCACGGAAGCGGGGCTTCACCGCACTGCCGAGGGACTGGAACCCCGGTACGCAGGAACGCCCGCTCGGGGCGGCCCGACAGCTGGCGCTCCCCTCCAGGGCACCCGAGGGAGGGGTGCAGGTTGTCGAGCCGGCTCGCCGGACAGACGGCCGCGCGGAGACAGCAGCGAACAGCAAGAGCGGCGTCGCCGAAGGGGGCGGCCCACGCGCTGGACCGCCCCCTCCTGGGCCGGACCGCTCCCCGCGCCGTGGCCTCGCCGGACAGGTGGCCTCGCCAAAAAGCGGCGACCGTCACAGCCAGGCCCCGCCGCCCCCGCCTGAGCCCCACACACCCACGCCCAGGCCTCACCGAAAGGGCAGCCCCCGTCGAAGCTGCGCGCCGCCCGCCGTGCCCAGGCTCCTGGCCGGGCTTCGAGGGGCTCCGTCACGGCATGGCGCGCGCCCGCATGACGAAGCCCCCCGTGCCGGTCCGGCGTAGGGGGGCTTGTCTCACGGGTGGGTCACTTCGTGTTGACCGTGATCTTGCCGTCGATGATGTCCTGCTTGGCCTTGTCGACGGCGGCGACGACGTCCTTCATGGACTGGTACTTGGGGTTGGTGTCGGCGAAGCCGACGCCGTTGTTGGAGAGGCTGCCGCGGACGACGCCGGCGAGGGGCTTGCCCTCGTAGACGGACTTGACGAGGTCGTAGACCGCGCCGCCGACGTTCTTGAGGGCGGAGCCGAGGATGTAGTCCTTGTACGCGGCGAGCGCGCTCTGCGAGTACTGGTCGGAGTCGACGCCGATGGCCCACACCTTCTTGCCGGCGGCCTCGGAGATCACGCCCTGACCGGACAGGCCCGCCGCGTGGTAGAGCACGTCGGCGCCCGCCTCGATCTGACCGCTCGCCGCGTCCTTGCCCTTGTCGGGGCTGGAGAAGCCACCCTCCTGGGCGGTCTCCGTCAGGTACTGCGACTCGATCTTGATGTTCGGGTTGACCGACTTGGCGCCCTGGACGTACCCGGCCTCGAACTTGTGGATCAGCGGGATGTCGACACCGCCGATGAAGCCGATGTGGTTCTTCTTGGTGGCCTTGGCCGCGGCGACCCCGGCGAGGTAGGAGGCCTGCTCCTCGTGGAAGACCATGTCGGCGACGTTCTTGGCCTTGACGGTCTCGTCGTCGATGATCCCGAAGGTGGTGTTGGGGAACTTGGCGGCGGCCTCCTTGACGGCCGGTCCGTAGACGAAGCCGACGCCGATCACCGGGTTGTAGCCGGCCTGGGCGAGCTGGGTGAGGCGCTGGACCTTGTCGGCGTTGGACTCGCCGTCCTGCGGCTCGATGTCCCGGCCGCCGATCTTGAACTCCTTCTCGGCCTTCTGGAAGCCGGCGTAGGCGGCGTCGTTGAACGACTGGTCACCCTTGCCGCCGATGTCGTACGCGAGGCCGATGCCCTTGCCGGAGTACGCGCCGGACGACGTGTCGCTGCTCTTCGAGCCCGAGCTGGACTCGCCGCAGCCGGCGGCCGCGAGTGCGACGACCGCGACGGTCACCGCTGCTTGAGAGAACCTGGTCCTCCGAGAGTTCAGACGCACAGCAAGCACCCCTTCGTCCCCACGGCACCGTCGCCGGCCCGCTTCCCCAATTGTGCCGCCTCAGGTGGCGATTGCGGCGAACGGTAACGCGCGTAGAAGGGCAGGGGAACGGGGTTTTCCGGGGCCGTTATCGATTCGTGGCGCCGGCGAGTTACAAGCTTCTACCAGCGGTTACACCCCCGTGACACAAATAGACGAAAGGGTGCCGAACGGACACCCTTTCGGCCTACACCGTTCGGGTCGCCGCGTCCAGCAGAACCGCCGCGGTGAACAACTCGACGCCCACCGTGATGGCCGACTCGTCGACATCGAAGTCACCCTGGTGCAGATCCCGCACGGTGCGCTCCCCCGGGGGGCGGACGCCCAGCCGGGCCATGGCTCCGGGCACGTGCTCCAGGTACCAGGAGAAGTCCTCGCCGCCGAGGCTCTGCTCGGTGGTCTCGACGGAGTCGTCCCCGCGCCGGGCGACCATGGCCTCCCGCAGCAGATCGGTCACCTCCCCGTTGTTCACGACGGGCGGGACGCCACGGATGTAGTTGATCTCGCCCTTGGCGCCGTGCAGGTTGGCGACCTCGTCGATGGCGGCGACCACGATGTCGGGGGCCTGCCGCCAGGCGTCGATGTCCAGGCACCGCACGGTCCCGGAGAGCTCGGCGTGCTGCGGGATCACGTTCGGGGCGTGGCCGGACTCGATCCGGCCCCAGGTCACGGCGAGCCCGGCGCGCGTGTCGACGCGGCGGCCGACCAGCGCGGGCACGTCGGTGACGACGCGGGCGACGGCGGTGACGAGGTCCGTGGTGAGGTGGGGGCGCGCGGTGTGGCCGCCGGGTCCGTCGAGGGCGATCTCCAGGCGGTCGCAGGCGGAGGTGATGGCTCCGTTGCGCAGCCCGACCTTCCCGGCGTCGACGCGCGGGTCGCAGTGCACGGCGATCATGCGGCCGACCCCTTCGAGCACCCCGCAGTCGATGGCGTCGGCGGCACCGCCGGGCAGCACCTCCTCGGCCGGCTGGAAGAGCAGCCGCACGGGCCTGGGCAGCCGCCCCTGCCGGTGCAGCTCGGCGAGGACCAGCCCGGCCCCGAGGACGACGGTGGTGTGCACGTCGTGTCCACAGGCGTGTGCGCGGTCGGGCACGGTGGAGCGGTACGGGCACTCCGTCTTGACGTCCGGGATGGGCAGGGCGTCGATGTCGGCCCGCAGGGCGAGGATCGGTGGCCCGTCGACCCGGCCCCCGTCGGGTACGCCGATGTCACAGACGAGTCCGGTCCCGACGGCGAGTACGCGCGGCTTGAGCCCGGCCTTCTCCAGCCGGGCCTTGATCGCGGCGGTCGTACGGAACTCCTGGTTGCCGAGCTCAGGGTGCATGTGCAGGTCGCGTCGGAACGCGATGAGCTCGGCGCGGAGCGCCTCGGGCAGTTCGCCGGGGAGGGTCGCTTCCCCGGCCGGATCGACCTCGGACTCTGAGGACATCAATTGCGTCACCCTTTGAAGGGTAGGACGCCGAAGCCGCCAACTGGCTCGATCAACAAAAATTCAACCCTTCCGGGAAGAAAAATTGGCGGCCCGACGCATAGGAACCAGGGGTGATGGGTAAACTCCGTGATTTTCGGCACGTCGACCGGATCTTCAGAGCCCATCCACTCCTTTCACGGATACCACGCCCCGTGTGCATCACGCCGATCTGTCCAGTACGCGGGATCAGCGCCCGGACTCCGGGACGGGCTCGGGCGAGCTCTAGGGCCTCTCGTTTGGATCAGGCCGGATCAGGGAGCGGGGTCCGGCCTGATCCAAACGAAAGACCTTAGGTGTCCTGCGTGCGCAGCTTCGCCGCCCGCTCGCGCGGGTCGTAGTCGGGGCCGACGCCCTCGATGAGGAGGACGTCTCCCTCGATGTGGTCGGTGCGCAGGCGCAGGATGGCCTGGTAGGCGGGCGACGCGTACCAGGCGCGGGCCTCGGCGAGGCCGGGGAACTCGATGAGGACCATGCTGCCCGGCCAGGTTCCCTCGACGACCTCGGTGGGCGGTCCGTGGATGACGAAGCGGCCCTGGAAGGGGTCGAGGGTCGCCTGGATGCGCTCCAGGTAGGCGAGGATGTCGGGGTGGGGGCGGCGGCTGCGCAGGTGGGCGAAGCCGTAGGCGGGCGTGGCGGACACGGTGGCTCCCTCGGTCGCTCGTTCGGGCGCGTCCCGGCGGGGGACGTTGGGCCGAACGTAGGCAGGACCGCCCGCCCACGGCGATTACCCCTGAGGTAATCCGTGCCGCCCTACACCGCGCGAACCATCGACAGCCGGTGCACGTCCCGTGCCGTGCCCGTCACCCCGGACAGGAAGCCCTGGGCCCTCGGGGAGGCGTTCTCCGTGAGCCAGGCGGGGTCGATGTCACAGACCGCGACCTTGACGTCGGTACCGGCCAGGGCGAGCGGCAGGGTGTGGACGACGGTCGAGGGAAAGCTCAGGATCGTTCGGCCGATCGGGCCACGGCGGGCGATCAGCTCCAGCGGCAGGTCCGGGCGGACGATCTCGAGGCCCGTCTCGGCCGCCAGCCGGTGCAGCTTCTCCGCGCTCTCCCTGCGGTGCGCGAAATACCGTGCCGCACCATGGGCGCCGGCCAGCGCTTTGACGGCCTCCAGGTACCGGTCTCCGTCCACCACGCCGGTCTCCACCAGCGACGTGCCCACCATGTCCGCGCCCTTGGTGATGCGGGGCGGGCCGAAGCGGGAGCGGGTCCAGGCGAAGTCGTTCGCGGTGACCGTCACGCCCCGGGGCGTCTCCTCGATCGGCATCGACGAGAAGACCTCGACGCGGCGGTCCCCGCCCGGCGTGAGCCGGCGCCGGGCGGAGGACGACACGGGGGCGAAGAGCAGGTCGCGGGGGCCGGGGCGGCCGCCCTTGCGGTGCCAGCGCACGAGGCGCTCGCCCCGGGAGAGCTGGCCGACGAACTCCATGGTCGCCGTGCCGTCGTCGACGACGACCAGCTCACGGGCGCGGGTGATGGTCAGCAGCAGCTGCACATAGCGGGAGAACGGGTCCCCCATGACCACCCGCCGGGCCCGCCGCAGCAGCGAGGTCAGTCCGCCTATCGTCTGGAACGGGGCCGCGGGACCGCCCCGCGCCTCTTCCCAGCGCACGTCATGACCCTCCTCGCGGGCCAGTTCGGCCATACGGCGCAGCTGGCCACGGGTCATCGGGTCGGTCGGGGACAGGACGACCAGGGTGAACCCCGCGCCGGGACCCTCCTCGGTCCGGAGCGTGGGTGCGTGTGCGTGCGCCCACTCCAGCGTGTTGAGCAGCTGGACCGGACTTTCGACGAAGGCCAGGGTGTGGGGGCTGGGGCCGGGTTTCCCGGCGCGGGGGCTCATCGGCGTGTGACCGTCCCGTAAGTCGGAGTCTCTTGGACTCACACCGCCACCGGCTCGCCCGCCGCCGCCGCGATCTCCGCCTCGGCGACGACGCCGGCGACGCGGCGCAGCTTCTTCATCGGGCCGAGCTCGGAGTCGTAGACCTTCTTGACGCCGTCGCCGAGGGAGGCCTCGATGGTGCGGATGTCGCGGACGAGGCGGGTCAGGCCCTGCGGCTCGACGGAGGCGGCCTGGTCGGAGCCCCACATGGCGCGGTCGAGGGTGATGTGGCGCTCGACGAAGGTGGCGCCGAGGGCGACCGCGGCGAGCGTGGTCTGCAGGCCGGTCTCGTGGCCGGAGTAGCCGATCGGGACGTTCGGGTACTCGGCCTGCAGGGTGTTGATCACGCGGAGGTTGAGCTCCTCGGCCTTCGCCGGGTACGTCGACGTGGCGTGGCACAGCAGGATGTTGTCGCTGCCCAGGACCTCGACGGCGTGGCGGATCTGCTTCGGGGTGGACATGCCGGTGGAGAGGATGACGGTGCGGCCCGTGGAGCGCAGGGCGCGCAGCAGCTCGTCGTCCGTGAGGGAGGCGGAGGCGACCTTGTGGGCGGGGACGTCGAACTTCTCCAGGAAGGCGACGGCCTCGGTGTCCCACGGGGAGGCGAACCAGGCGATGCCCTTCTCCTTGGAGTACTCGTCGATCTGGCGGTACTCGTCCTCGCCGAACTCCACGCGGTGGCGGTAGTCGATGTAGGTCATCCGGCCCCAGGGGGTGTCGCGCTCGATGTCCCACTGGTCGCGCGGGGTGCAGATCTCGGGGGTGCGCTTCTGGAACTTCACGGCGTCGCAGCCGGCCTCGGCGGCCGCGTCGATCAGCTTGAACGCGTTCTCGAGCTCACCGTTGTGGTTGATGCCGATCTCGCCGACGACGTAGACGGGGTGACCGGGGCCGGCGGTCTTCGAACCGAACTGGCGGAGGCGGAAGTTGCTCATGACAGGGGTGTCCTTACTTGGTGAGGGAATCGAGAGAGGGGCCGAGGATCCAGCTGGCGATCTCTCGGATCGCGCCGTCGCCACCGGGGACGGTGGTGACCGCGCGTGCGGCGCCGCGCACGACGTCGTGGGCGCTCGCGACCGCCACGGGCCAGCCGACGAGGGCGAAGCACGGGAGGTCATTGACGTCGTTGCCGACGTAGAGCACGCGCTCCGGCGCGATGCCCTGCTCCTCGCACCACTGCTTCAGCGCGAGGTCCTTGCGGTCGATGCCGTGCAGGACCGGGAGCTTGAGCTTCCGGGCCCGGGCGGCGACCACAGGGTTCTGTTCCGTGGACAGGATCAGCATCTTCAGGCCGCTTCTGCGCAGCGCGGCGATGCCGAGTCCGTCCCCGCGGTGCACGGAGACGAACTCCCGTCCGTCGGAGTCGACCAGCACCCGGTCGTCGGTCTGGGTGCCGTCGAAGTCGAGGACGACCGCGTCGATGTCGTCGGCGGTTGGGAGGGCGCCGGGCCGGTCGGCGTCGAACAGCGGCGCCAGGGCCCGGGCGCGGGCGAGGTCGTGCGGGTCGTCGATCTCCAGCACGCGGGCCGGGTCGGTCCGTACGAGCTCGGTGTGGCCGAAGAAGCGGTGCTGGTGCTTGCGGAAGCCCGCCGCGTGCATCGCGTAGGCGGCGCCGGTCTCCAGGAGGTCCTGGGGGCGGTCCTGGCGGCGAGGGCGGAAGGACTTGTCGTGGTTGACGCCGTAACCGCCGGTCGTCTCACCGGAGTTGGCCTCGGTGTCGGCGTCCCTCCAGATGAAGCCGTGGAACGGGGCCACCGTCACGGCCGTGTCGGCGCCGTTCTCGACGATCGCGCCCACGACCCCGTCGATGTCCTCGCGGACGATGAACGGGCTGGTGCACTGCACGAGCAGGACCACGTCCACCGTGTCGCCGTGCAGCGCCTCGTGGGCGTCCATGGCGTGCAGGACGGCGGCCTCGGAGGTCGCGGTGTCGCCGGCGATGGCGGCGGGCCGCAGCACGACCTCGGCGCCGGCCTGGCGGGCGGCGGAGGCGATCGCCTGGTCGTCGGTGGAGACGACGACGTCGGTCACCAGGCGGGAGGCGCGGCACTCGCGCACGGCGCGGGAGACCAGCGGTATGCCGCCGACGGGGGTGAGGTTCTTCGCGGGCACGCCCTTGGAGCCGCCGCGCGCGGGGATCACCGCGAGCACCCGGCGCACCGCGGTGCCTGGGCCCGCTTCCGGTTGGGACATGGGGTCTACTCCTTGGGCAGGGTTCGGCTCGTTCACAGCTCGCCCATCCGCCGGATGACGGGGGCCACCCGCTGCACGCCGTGCCGGTAGGCGCCGCGCGCCGCCCGGCGCACGATCTGCCGGACCGGTCCGGGCTCCTTGTCGGCGGCGGGGGCGCCGGGCAGCGGGGTGCCGTCGGGGCCGAGGTGGTGGCGGGCGAGGATGCCGGGCAGATAGCCGGGCGCGGTCTCGGGCGTGTAGTACGGCGCGAGCGGGGTCAGTTCGGGTGTGGCGAGCAGCTTGGCGATCCGCTCGCGGGCCGCGTCGAAGGCGGTCTCGTACGAGCCGTCGGCGGCGACGCCCTGCCGGGCGACCCACTCCTCGTCGGGCACCGGGCGGTGTCCTGCGTCGAGTTGGTCCCAGGAGGCGAGGCAGCCGGAGCCGACGAAGTGGTGGTTGCCGAGCACCTCGCGCACGCCGAGGTCGGTGAGGACCACGGTGGGGATGCGGCGGTGCAGGGACTCCAGGGCGGCCGTGGAGCTGACCGTGACCAGCAGGTCGGTGCGGTCGAGCACCTCGCCCATGTGCCCGTACACCAGGCGGAAGTTGGGCGGCAGGTCGGAGCGCTGCGCCAGCTTCTGGTAGGGCAGCTCCTCCAGGTGCGTGGTGTGCTCGCCGGGCCTGGAGCGCAGCTTCAGCAGCACCTCTCGCTCGGGGTGCAGCCGCGCGTGCTGGACGAGCCGGTCGAGGAGGTACGTACGGTCCTTGCGGCTGTCCGGCACGGAGGGCTGCGCGGCGAACACCACGGTGTACGGGTCGTGTTCACCTTCGTAGGGCGCTCCGCCCAGGAAGGGCAGGGCTACTTCGGTGACGGACGAGGCGTCGGCGCCCACTCCCTCGTAGACGTCGCGGAAACGCTCCGCGTCCTGGCGGGAGTTGGCGAGGACCAGGTCCGCGCCGTGCCGCAGCAGCAGTCCGTCGGCGAGCTTCTCGTAGACGACACCGACGTAGCCGGTGACGACGACGGGCCGCTTCGACCGGCCGTCCCAGGCGCGCCGCAGGCCGTGCAGCATCGCCTGGACGCCGCCGCCGACGAGCGAGAGGACGAGAACGTCGTACGACTCCTCGCTCATCGCGCGCAGGAACTCCACGGCGGTCACCTCGCGCAGGGAGTCGGCGTGGACGCCGACCTCGCGGAGCTGACGGGCGGTGGGGGTGGCTCGGCCGCGCAGGAGGTAGCCGTCCAGACGGATGTCCGATTCGGCGGAAACCGTGCGCTTCGCGGTGAGCGCACCCCATTTCCACCGGGTGTCGGAATCCGCGAGAACGGCGACTCGCAGGCCCTTCGTTGCACTTGCTGGCACGTCGAAGACCGTAGGAAGGCATTCCGAGGTTCCGCCCAACCCGAATACAACAAACGGTTAACAGCACATCGACGAATGGCGAATCGGGCCGTCAACGGCCCGCAAAAAGACCCGGTTCACTGCTTCGCCACATGCCGTTCACCTGGCATCAAGTCGACGGTAAAGACGAATGCCGGGCCTGCGCCTAACGTCAACCTCGTGGTCAAGCTCTCCGTCATCGTGCCGTTCTACAACGTGCAGCAATACGCGCCCGACACCCTGAAGAGCCTGCGTGCGAACGCGCGTGAGGACTTCGAATTCATCCTCGTCGACGACTGCTCGCGCGACGAGACGCCGGACATTCTCGCGCGCGCGGAGCGCGAGCTGCCAGGCGCGGTGCTCGTCAGACACGCGAAGAACGGAGGGCTGGCCACCGCGCGCAACACCGGGATCGACAAGGCGCGGGGCGAGTACCTGACGTTCCTCGACGGGGACGACTGGCTCGCACCCGGCTATTACCCCCGACTGGTCTCCGCGATAGAGGAGTTGGGCTGCGACTTCCTGCGTACCGACCATGTGCAGTGCACCGCGCGGGCACGCTCGATCCACCGGGTGCCGCACGGTCGGCGCAACGTGGTGATGAACCCGCGGGACGCGATCCTGCCCGCCGACCGCTCCACCTCCGTCGACTACGCCTACGCGTGGGCGGGTGTCTACCACCGCCGGCTGGTCGACAAGGGGGTGCTGCACTTCACCGACGGGCTGCGCACCGCGGAGGACCGGCCGTGGATCTGGAAGCTGCACCGGGAGGCGGATTCGTTCGCCACGGTGGGGCTGCTGGGCGTCTACTACCGGCGTGGCGTCGCCTCATCGCTCACCCAGATCGGTGATGTGCGACAACTCGATTTCATTCGGGCGTTCGACCAGGTCATCGCGGAAACCGCGCAGGACCGCGAGGCGGAGAAACTCCTGCCGAAGGCCGTTCGTACGTATTGCGCCATCATTTCCCATCATCTGGGATCCATCGAAAGGTTCGAGCCCGCGGTGGCGAGAAAACTCAAGTCCATGAGCTCCGTGGCCCTGCGCCGCATGCCGCAGGACGTCCTGGACGAGGCGCTGGACTCCATGGACGTGCAGCGCGCGACCCGGCTGCGCCGGCTGCGCCGCCGCCCGGCCGCCACGGGGGTCGCCGCATGACCACGCAGATCTTCATGGCGTCGACGCTGTACGGCACCGCCACGCTCGCCGCCGCCCTCGACTCCGACTGCTTCCGCCCCGCCGACCGGCGCATCCTGCTCGTCTGCAACAACGCGGCGACCCCGGAGGTCTCGCCGGCCCTGGACGAGATGCCGGGCTTCGCGCAGCTGCGTACGCGCTTCGACGACGTGGTGTCGTGGAACGAGGCCATCTCCCCCTTCCACCCGGGCGGTTGGTCGCCGCGCATGGACGACGTCCCGCTGTGGGAGCGGCATCTGCGGCTGCTGTGGGGGCTGGGCGAGGACGATGTGGAGCTGGCCGTCGAGTCGATCCAGGTCAATCCCGCGCTCGGGTTCACCCAGATCTTCACCGGCGCGCCCGTCACCGTCTACGCCGACGGCCTGATGAGCTACGGACCCACCCGCAACAAGATCGACCCGCTGGTCGGCACCCGCATCGACCGCCTTCTCCACCTGGACCTCGTGCCGGGCCTGACGCCCCTGCTGCTCACGGAGTTCGGCGTCGCGCCGGAGATCGTGCCGACGGACGCCTTCGTGAAGGTCCTGGCCGAGCTCGTCGACACGGGTGACGTGTTGCCGTCCATCGACGAACCGGCGCTGCTGCTCGGCCAGTACCTCTCCGCGCTCGGCATCCTCACCCCCGAGGAGGAGGAGGACCTGCACGTACGGATGCTGAAGGGCGCCGTCGGGCTCGGCCACACGCGCGTGGTGTTCAAGCCGCATCCCTCGGCGCCGGCCCGCTGGTCGCGCGCGCTGGAGCAGGAGGCGGAGAAGCTGGGCGCCGAGCTGACGGTGCTCGACACCCCGGTCCTGGCCGAGGTGCTCTACCAGCGGATGCGTCCCGCGCTGGTCGTCGGGTGCTTCTCCACCGCCCTGCTGACCGCCTCCGCGCTGTTCAACCTGCCCGTGGCCCGCGTCGGCACCGCCACGCTCCTGGAGCGGCTGACGCCGTACGAGAACAGCAACCGGGTGCCGGTGACGATCGTGGACGCGCTGCTGCCGGAGCTGACGGACCGGCAGGCGGTCGCCGACCAGCGCCGGAGCATGGACGTGGACGGCCTGAACGAGCTCGTGCGGGCGGTCGGCTTCGCGATGCAGGCGAAGATCTACCCGAGCCTGCGGGCGGCCGCCGAAACGTATCTGGCGCGGCATCTGAACCCGCACACCTGGCGGTACTTCAAGCGCCGCCGCCTCACCTCCCTAGGGCTGCCCGGCGCCGTGCCGGCCCAGCTCGCCTTCATCCCGCGCAACGCGACGGTGCGCCGGGTGGCGCGGCGGGCCCGGTCGCTGCGGCGGGCCGTGGGGCGCTGAGGCCTGTCGGGCCGGCCCTCATGAGCGACCGGTGTCGGGCCGGGAGGCGACGCCCGGGTGAACACGCGTGGACAGCCGGGCGAAGCCTTGCGTCGTCAACCAAAGCCGACGTTTGAATCGAATTAGTGTGCTGTGATCCGGCTGAGTTCCAGCGAGGGGAATCTTGTGATCGACACGCCCGGGGACACCCGCGTGACGTCCACGGGCACCGTGGTCCGCGCCGTCCTCCCGCCTGCCGCGGACACGCCTGCCGCGGGCACGCCTGCCGCGGGCACGCCTGCCGCGGGCACGCCCGGCCCGCCGCAGTCCGTGAAGCCCGGCAGGCCCCGGGAGACCCGGCTGCGTGCGCTGGACGGGCTGCGCCTGGTGGCGGCGCTGATGGTGGCCGCGTACCACTACGGCGGGCGGGACGGCGAGATAGCGCACGCCTGGGGCACCTCGCCGAAGCTCCAGTTCCCCACGCTGCACGGGTACTTCGCCTACGGCTGCCTGGGCGTGCAGATCTTCTTCGTGATCAGCGGCTTCGTCATATGCATGAGCGGCTGGGGGCGTCCGCTGCGCTCCTTCTTCGCCTCCCGCGCCGCCCGGCTGCTGCCCGCGTACTGGGCGGCGATCATCCTCGTCACGGCGGTGTTCGCGCTGCCGGTGGTGACCTACAAGGCCGTCTCACCGAGCGACGCGCTGGTGAACCTGACGATGCTGCAGATGCCGCTGGGCGTCGACCGGGTGCTCGGTGTGTGCTGGACGCTGTGGGCGGAGGTCCGCTTCTACGCGCTGTTCGCGCTGTGCGTGGTGCTGCCCGGCGCCAACCGCCGGCGCGTGATCATGTTCTGCGCCTGCTGGACCCTGGCGGCCGCGATCGCGGAGAACGCGAAGATGCCGCTGCTCGACATCGTCCTGATGCCCGAGTACGCGCCGTTCTTCATCGGCGGAGTCGGCCTGCACCTGGTGCACCGGGACCGGCGTGACCCGTACGCCTGGGGCATCGTCGTGGTGAGCTGGCTGATCGGCCAGCACTACGCGGTGGACCGGCTGTGGCACGCGCCGAACCCGGAGTTCTTCTCGTACCGCACGTCCGTCGGGATCATGCTGGTGGTGACGCTGGGCTTCCTGGCCGTCACGGCGATCGCGCTCGGCTGGCTGCACTGGGCCAACTGGCACTGGCTGACCGTCGCGGGCGCGCTGACGTACCCCTTCTACCTGGTGCACGAGCACCTGGGCTGGGTCGTCGTCGAGGTCCTGCACCGCAAGCTGGGCATCCCGTCGTACGCCACGTTCGCACTGACCGTCGTTTCGATGCTGGTGCTGGCGTGGCTGCTGAACAAGCTGGTGGAGGACCGCTTCACCCCGAGGATCCGCAAGGCGCTCTCGCGCCCGCCGGTCCGGTAAGTCGCGCGAAAGCTGGAGTTGGCCCGGAATTCATCCGCGGCGAGGAGTGAAATCCGCCGGTCGGGCAGGCGCCAGGCAGTTCACGGCCGAACCAGGGAGTGCTCTTTCTCATGACAGCGACATCAGGCTCGATCCATCCGCCCCACACGCTCGACGACGTCAAGGGCTGGTTCCCCGTCCTCGACCAAATGCTCTTCGACTGGTTCCTCGACCGGCAGGAGAGCGCCGGGCTGCGGGGCGACCTGCTGGAGGTCGGGGTGTACATGGGCAAGAGCGCGATCTTCACCGGACGCCATCGCCGCGAGGGCGAGGACTACACCGTGTGCGACCTCTTCGAGGGCGACGCGCCGGACGACGCCAACCGGGCGGAGTCGGCGAAGTCGTACTCCGCCCTCACCCGGCGGGCCTTCGAGGAGAACTACCTCGCCTTCCACGACGAGCTGCCGCGCGTCCTGCACGGCCCGAGCTCCGTGGTGCCGACCGAGGTGAAGCCGCGCTCCTGCCGGTGGGTGCACGTGGACGCCTCGCACCTGTACGAGCACGTGGAGGGCGACATCACGGCCGCCCGGGAGGCCCTGCTCCCCGGCGGCATGGTCGTCCTGGACGACTTCCGCTCCGAGCACACGCCCGGCGTCTCGATAGCGGTCTGGGAGGCCGTGCTCAACCGGGGGCTGCGCCCGATCTGCCTCAGCACCCAGAAGCTGTACGGCACCTGGGAGGACCCGGGCCCGGTCCAGGAGGAGCTGCTGGCGATGGTGCGGGCCCGCACCGACTGTCACCTCAGCGTGCAGGAGGCGGCCGGACACCGGATCATCCGCCTCAAGTCCAAGGGCATGAAGGCCCCGGAGTTCCCGCCGTCCCGGCACCACGTCGAGGAGCCCGTGGTCGCCCCGGCCCCCGCGGAGCCCCGGGCGGCCACGCCCGCCGCTCCGGTTCGCGGACGCTACGCCCGCCGGATCGCCAAGGACCTGCTGCCGCCCGTCGTCACGCGGGCCCTGCGCAACGCCCGGAACTCGGGGCGCTGACGCCGGCCCCGTTCATGTGATCCCGTACCGGGCCTCGATTCCCGCCACCACCAGCGCGAGGCCCTCCTCGAAATGCCGGTCGTAGTCCTCGAAGATCTCCGCGCCCGCGGCCGCCGACAGCGGGAAGTCGGCCATCATGCGGGCGCGCTCCTCGACGTCGTAGCCCTCGCGGCGTTCGTCGGGCAGGGGCCGCACGCCCTGCTCCTCGGTGACGAAGCCGAGGGTGTAGAGATACGCGGTCGTGGTGGCGCGGACCGACTGGGCGAGGGTGAAGCCCGCGGCCGTGAACAGGCACAGGGTCTCCTCCATCTGTCCGGCGTGCTCAATGCCGGTGAAGCGTGAGCCGCTGAAGACCTTCGCGCCGTCGCGGTAGCCGAGCAGCGCGGAGCGCAGGCCGCGGTTGGCCTTGAGCAGCCGCTCCCGCCAGGTGTCGTCCGGGTCGAGGGCGGTGCCGGCGACCATCCGGCGGTACATCTCGGTCGCCATCTCGTCGAGCAGCGCCTGCTTGTCCTTGAAGTGCCAGTACAGCGCGGGCGCCTTGACGTCCAGTTCCTTGGCGATGGCGCGCAGGGTCAGGCCGTCGAGACCGACCTCGTTCAGGAGCCTCAGGGCGGTGTCCGCGACCCTGGTGCGGTCGAGGGGCGCGCGTCGTTCCGTAACCACGCTTGACAGCTTAACAGCGTTAAGGGCACGCTCATGCCCAGCGACACTTAACAACGTTAAGGAGAGTGGGTCCCATGACTGATCCCATGACTGATCCCCTGACCGATCCCATGGCGGTCGACACGGAGGTGCTGATCGTCGGCGCCGGCCCGACCGGCCTCGCGCTCGGCATCGACCTGGCGCGCAGGGGCGTGGACGCGCTCGTGGTGGAACGGGCCGAGCGGCTGTTCCCGGGGTCGCGCGGCAAGGGCATCCAGCCGCGCACGATGGAGGTCTTCGACGACCTCGGGGTCCTCGGCGCGATCCTCGCGGCCGGCGGCGACTATCCCGTCGGGGCGATCTGGCAGGACGGTGAGCGCGTCGGCGAGCACCGCATGTTCGACCCGGCCGAGGCGAGCGAGGACTCGCCGTACACCGCGCCGTGGATGGTGCCGCAGTGGCGCACGCAGGAGATCCTCTACGCGCGGCTGACGGAACTCGGCGGGCGGGTCGCCTTCGGGCGGGAAGTCGTCTCCGTCGCCCAGGGCGAGCAGGGCGTGACCCTGCACCTCGCCTCCGGTGGGGCACTGCGCGCCCGGTACGTCGTCGCCGCGGACGGCGGCCGCTCGGCGGTGCGGCGCGCGCTCGGCATCCCGATGACCGGCGAGACCGTCGACCCGAGCCCGATGCTGGTGGCGGACACGCGGATCAGCGGCCTGGACCGCGACCACTGGCATGTCTTCCCACCGCGCGGGGAGGGCGACGGCTTCCTCGCGATCTGCCCGCTCACGGGCACGGAGGACTTCCAGGTCGTCGCGCAGTTCCCGGAAGGCACCGAGGTCGACCTCTCCCTCGACGGCATCCGCGAGGTCGTCGCCGCCCGCTCCCACCTCGCCCCCGAGGACGTGACCGAGGTGCGCTGGGCCTCGGACTTCCGCCCCCGCGCCGCCCTCGCCGACCGCTTCCGCTCCGGCCGGGTGTTCCTCGCCGGGGACGCGGCGCACGTCCACTCCCCCGCCGGCGGACAGGGCCTGAACACCAGCGTCCAGGACGCCTACAACCTGGGCTGGAAGCTGGGCGCGGTCCTGCGGGACGGGGCGGACCCGGCCCTGCTGGACTCCTACGAGGAGGAGCGGCGGGCCGTCGCGGCCCAGATGCTGGGCCTGTCCACCCGCGTCCACCGCGGCGAGGCCCGCCGCGGTGAGGCGACCCGGCAACTCGGGCTGGGCTACCGGGAGTCGTCCCTCACGGCCGAGACCCGCACGACGCCGGGCCCCCTACGGGCCGGCGACCGCGCCCCCGACGCGACGGTGAACGGCGTACGCCTCTTCGACGCGTTCCGGGGACCGCACTGGACACTCCTCGCCCTGGACACCGAGGCCCCGCCGGTCGACGGGCCGGTGCACGTCGTACAGGGCCCCGCCCCCGCCGCGTACGGCCCCGGGCTGTTCCTCGTACGACCGGACGGCTACGTCGGCTGGGCGGGCGACACCGCGGCCGGTCCGGGAGAGCATCTCGCACGGCTCCGGGTAGGCGCGATATCACAATCTGACCTTCGATGACGGGAGTTGACCCCTTTCGCGGTACCCAGCTGGTCTCGCCCGAGCCGCTCGACACCAGCTACTTCCCCATGGAGACGGACGGGCAGCGGCCCCTGACCGTCTACGGCGTGGTGCAGGCCGCGGCGAACACCGTCGGCGTGGCGGGTCCGATCGCTGGCGGTGCCGTGTGGCTGACGACCAGCCTCAGCCTCGCCACCATCGCCGTCCCGGTGGGAGCCGCCGTCGTCACGGCCATCGCCATCGCCAAGATCACGGACTTCCTCAAGGACCGGGAGTCCCAGGTCCAGCAGGCGCGCCAGGAGCGCAAGAACATGATCGACGAACAGGTGAAGCAGGCCCGTACCGCCTTCGAGGACGTGACCCGCAGCCAGGGCCGGCTGCTGATCGACGCGGTCGAGAAACACCACAGGCGACACCAGGAGCGCCTGAGGTCCACGCTGGACCAGATCATGGATCGCATCGAGGCGGAGGACACCGCCCGCAGCCGCGCCGTCATCGACCGCCTCGCGCCCGTCGACCAGACAGGCCAGACCCTCGTCACCGCGCTGCAGGACCTGCGCGACGCCCTCGGCCCGGCCCCCCGCGCGGGAGCACGCCGCGCCCTGCCCCGCTGAACACGCCAAGAGGGCAGGCGGGACGTTCGCGACACGCCCTACGCGCTGGCCAGCGACAGCTTCACCGCGAAGCCCAGGAACAGGGCGCCCGCCGCCGAGGTGGCGCCTGCCGCGAGGCGCTTGCGGCGGCGAAAGGCGGTGGCCAGGCGAGTGCCGCCGAAGATCAGCGCGCTGAGGTACAGGACGCTGGCGAGCTGCGCGAACGCGCCCAGGACGACGAAGGAGAGGCCGGGATAGGCGTACCCGGGGTCGACGAACTGCACGAAGAAGGCGACGAAGAACAGGATCGCCTTGGGGTTGAAGAGGCTGATGACCAGCGCCCGGCGGAAGGGCCGCTCGTCGGCGACCACCGGCCCGCCCTCCTCCGCGCTTCTCTCCCGGCGCGTCCGCCACATCGCCCAGGCGGCACGCAGCATCCCGACCGCCAGCCACGCCAGATAGCCCGCGCCGACGTACTTCACGATCCCGAACAGCACCGCGTTGGCCTGGAGCAGCGAGGCGACCCCGGCCGCCGACAGCGTCATCAGCGCCGTGTCCCCGCACCACACCCCGGCCGCGGCCTGATACGCGGTGCGCGTACCGCGTCGGGCGGCGACGGAGAGCACGTACAGGGAGTTGGGGCCGGGCAGCAGGATGATGAGGACGAGGCCCGCCAGGTAGGTGGGCAGATCGATGATGCCGAACATGCGAGGCAGTGTCGCACGGGGGTACGACAATGCCCTCCGGCGTATTCGAGACTCAGAACGCGTCCGAGGGGACGTAGGTCCCCCAGACCTCCCGCAGCGCGTTGCACACCTCGCCCACGGTCGCCCGGGCCTTGAGTGCGTCCTTCATCGGGTACAGCACGTTGTCCTCGCCCTCGGCGGCCTTCTTCAGGGCCGCCAGCGCCGAGTCCACCGCCGCCTGGTCGCGCTCGGCGCGCAGCTTCGCCAGCCGCTCCGCCTGCTGGGCCTCGATCGCCGGGTCGACGCGCAGGGGCTCGTACGGCTCCTCCAGGTCGAGCTGGAAGCGGTTGACGCCGACCACCACGCGCTCGCCCGCGTCCGTCTCCTGGGCGATGCGGTAGGCGCTGCGCTCGATCTCGCCCTTCTGGAAGCCGTGCTCGATCGCGGAGACCGCGCCCCCGAGGTCCTCCACCTTGGTCATCAGCTCCAGCGTCGCCGCCTCGACCTCGTCGGTCATCTTCTCGATGACGTAGGAACCCGCGAAGGGGTCGACGGTCGCCGTCACGTCCGTCTCGTAGGCCAGGACCTGCTGGGTACGCAGGGCCAGGCGCGCGCTCTTGTCGGTGGGGAGGGCGATCGCCTCGTCGAAGGAGTTGGTGTGCAGGGACTGGGTGCCACCGAGGACCGCCGCGAGGCCCTGGACGGCGACACGCACCAGGTTCACCTCCGGCTGCTGGGCCGTCAGCTGCACGCCCGCCGTCTGCGTGTGGAAGCGCAGCATCCAGGACTTCGGGTTCTTCGCCCCGAACTCCTCCTTCATGACCCGGGCCCAGATCCGGCGGGCGGCGCGGAACTTGGCGACCTCCTCCAGGATCGTCGTACGGGCGACGAAGAAGAACGACAGGCGGGGGGCGAAGTCGTCGACGTCCATGCCCGCGGCCACGGCCGTGCGGACGTACTCGATACCGTCGGCGAGGGTGAACGCGATCTCCTGCGCGGGGGACGCGCCCGCCTCCGCCATGTGGTAGCCGGAGATCGAGATGGTGTTCCACTTCGGGATCTCGGCCTTGCAGTACTTGAAGATGTCGGCGATCAGGCGCAGGGACGGCTTCGGCGGGAAGATGTACGTCCCGCGCGCGATGTACTCCTTCAGCACGTCGTTCTGGATCGTGCCCGTGAGCTTGTCGGCGCTGACGCCCTGCTCCTCGGCGACCAGTTGGTACAGGAGCAGCAGAAGGGCGGCCGGCGCGTTGATCGTCATCGACGTGGAGACCTTGTCCAGCGGGATCCCGCCGAACAGCACCCGCATGTCGTCGAGCGAGTCGATGGCCACGCCGACCTTGCCGACCTCGCCCGACGCGATCGGGGCGTCGGAGTCGTGGCCCATCTGGGTGGGCAGGTCGAAGGCGACCGAGAGGCCCATCGTGCCGTTGGCGATGAGCTGCTTGTAGCGGGCGTTGGACTCGGTCGCGGTGCCGAAGCCGGCGTACTGGCGCATCGTCCAGGGACGGCCGGTGTACATCGACGGGTACACGCCACGGGTGTAGGGGTACGACCCCGGATCACCCAGTTTCTCCGAGGGGTCCCAGCCCGCCAGGGCGTCGGGCCCGTAGACCGGTTCGATGGGCAGTCCGGACTCCGACTCGCGCGCCATGGTGTGATGCCTCCCGCTGAGCAGTTCTTCGCAGTTACCTGCTGGTACAGACCGACCCTTCGACGGACTGTAGCGGCGGGCGTGCACCCCGTGGAGGGGAGCACGCTGGGACCTTCCTCACAGCCTTGTTGGGACCTGTCTCACAGCCTGCGCCGCGGTCCCGGACACCGCAATGCCGTCCCGTTCGCCACCCGTCTTCCGGGGGAAACATCTCAGGGGGGACTCGTGCGCGGGTCAACGGTGAGTCGATGGGGGGCAGAGGTGCGTACTACGGGCATGGGGAGATCGATCGCGGTACTCGCGGGCGTGGCGGCCCTGGTGGCGGTGAGCGGCTGCAAGGTCGAGGGCGGAGGGGCGGAGGGGCGGTCGCGGTCGCCGGTGCACGTCGAGGTGCCGAGCGCGACGCCGACGGGTCCGTCGACGCGGACACCCACTCCCAAGTCCTCACCCGCGGAGGACGACGACAAGCCGAGCGCCGCGCCGCCCGCCCCGACGGCGCCGCCCGCGCGGGTCCTGTGGTCCCGCGGCGACACCGGGCGGGACATCCGGGAACTCCAGGCGCGGCTGCGGCAGGTCGCGTGGCTCTTCGAGGGGCCGACCGGGACGTACGGCCCGGCCACCGAGAAGGCCGTCAGGGGCTTCCAGGGCAAGCGCGGGTTGCCGCAGACGGGAAAGACGGACACGGTCACCTGGCAGCGGCTGGTGCGGATGACGCACGAACCGGGGCGGTGGGAGCTGTACCTGACCGGCGGTCAGCCGGCCGCGGCGCCGGACCCGCGCTGTATGACGGGCCGTGCGCTGTGCATCAGCAAGACGACACGGACACTGCGCTGGATGGTCGACGGGCGCACGGTGTCGACGATGGCGGTCCGCTTCGGCTCGCAGTACACACCGACCCGGGAAGGTGTCTTCCACGTCTACTGGAAGTCCCGGGACCATGTGTCCACGCTCTACGACTCCCCCATGCCGTACGCCATGTTCTTCAGCGGCGGCCAGGCCGTCCACTACTCGGCGGACTTCGCGGCCCGGGGCTACGCCGGTGCGTCGCACGGTTGTGTGAACGTACGGGACGAGGCGGCGATCTCGGCGCTGTTCGCCCAGGTGAGGAACGGCGACAAGGTCGTCGTCTACTGGTGAGCGCTACTGCCGAGGCACTGGGAAGGGTTTGGGGCGCGGACGGGACCGGGGGAACGTGTCCCGCCCGCGCCAGGTGCACGAGCCGTGGGTACGGGGGGAACCCCGGCTCTGTGCGAGGGCCGATGACCAGTCGGCTCACTGAGTACTGCGCACCACCGCTCCAAAACGTCACACCCCGCGCGAAAAAATTTCGGCGGGGGGTGTTGTCGCAGGTCAGAGGGGTGGGTGGGGTGTGAGGGGGTGGGGGGGAAGCGGCGCTTCGTGGTCGGTAGTTCAGAAGGCGGGGGCCCGGTCGGCGGATCGGAGGACGGCGTAGGTCGAGCCCTTCGCCAGGAGTGGGTGCGGACGGCGACTTGTTCGCTCGGCGGGGAAGTCGCGCGGCGGGGCGAGGGCGGGTGCTAGGGCCGTGCTGTGCCGGGCTGCCAGGGCGTGGCTGCCAGGGCGTGGAGGGGAGTGGGAGCCAGGGCGCCGTTGTGGTGGCCTGTGCCGGTGCCCGGGTGGTGGCCCTTACCGGTGCCGGGGTGATGGCCCGGGCCCAGGTGATGCCCCGAGCCGGTGCCCGGGTGGTGGCCACCGCGGTGGTCGCCGCCATGGTCGCCGCGGTGGCCGCCGCCATGGTCGCCGCGGTGGGCGCCGCCGTGGTCGCCTGCGCGGGGCTTGCCGTCCTTGCCGCCCCGGCCGCCTCTGTGACCCGGAGCGTCGTTGCCGCCCGGGTTCTCGTCGCCTCCCCTGCCGCCCTTGCCACCATGACCCCGGCCCTGGCCGTTGTCCCGGCGGCCCCTGTCCTGCTCGTCGCCCTTGTTCCTGCCCTCGTTCCCGGTGTCCTGGCCGGCCGCGTCACCGGCGAGGACTTCCCGGCAGTACCCACGGACGCGGGACGAGCCGCCGGCCGCCGCCTCCAGCATGCGCCGGCGGGTCGCGTCCGGTTCCCGGCCGTCGCGCAGGTCGCGGCAGGCGGAGGCGGCCCCGCGCCAGCCGGTGTCGGGTGCACTCGGGTCGTCGGAGTCCTCGCCCCGCGTGCCGCCGGCCGTCTCCCTCGGCGAAGCGCTGCCGGAGGAGCCGTCGGGTGTGGCCGGACCGGCCTCGCCGCCCGGTGCGAGTTCCGGCGAGGGAGACAGCAGCGGATGTTCGTCGGGCGTCGCGGGGGCCGACACGGAGGCGCCGGGTGCGGGTTCGACGCCGCCGAAGGGCTTCGGCAGAACGCCCACCCCGACGGCCGCCGCGACCCCTCCGACCATCCCGGCGGCCAGCACGGCGGACAACCCGAGCCGCAGCGACCGCCCCCATCGGGACCGCCGCTCACCCTGACCGGCCCGTACACCGGCCCGCCCACCGGCCCGCCCATCACTCCGTCCGCCGATGCGCCCACCGATCCGGACGATCCCTGCGTCGAGCTCCCGGACCTCGCCGGTCTCCGGGAACGCCTCCGCCGCCCTCTCGTCCCGCGCCTTGCGGAACGCTGCCAGCGCCGCGGCCTCCCCCGATGGCTCGGCGTCGGCCGGGAGGGGTGGCGTGGAGAGTGCGGCGAGGGCCTGGGCGAGGCGTTGTGCCTGGTCACGGGCGTCGGGGGCGACAGCGTTGTCCAAGGGCTCCCCGCGCAGCAGACGCTCCGCCGTGTCGCGGTTCAGCCACCGGCCGGGGGTCCGGGGGTTGTCCCCCGGAAAGACACAGCGCTCGTCGGCCATCACATGCCCTTCTGCGTCCGCGCGCTCGCCGGCGTCACACCCGCTGGCGTCACCGCACGGCCACGCGAGTCCCGCTGCGAGGGCAGTGCGTCGAGTGCGTCGGCCGATTCGGGATCGCCGCCGAGCAACTCGGCGAGCTTCCTCAGCCCCCGGTGCGCCGCCGTGCGGACCGCCCCCGGCCGCTTGCCCAGCGTCTCCGCGGCGGTCTTCGCGTCGAGGCCCACGACCACCCGCAGGACGACCGCCTCGGCCTGGTCCTGCGGCAGCCGGGCGATGAGGGAGAGGGTGTGGTCGGTGGCCAGGGACTCCATCGCCTCGCCCGCCGTGTCGGACTCGGCCGCCTTCCCGGTCAGCTCGGTCTCGTCACCGCCGATCGCCGGCCGCCGCCCCCGCATCCGGATGTGGTCCAGCGCGCGGTTGCGGGCGATACGGGCGGCCCAGCCCCGGAACCGGTCCGCGTCACCGCTGAACCGCGCGAGGTCACGGGCGATCTGCAGCCACGCCTCGGAGGCGACGTCCTCGGCGTCGAGATCGCCGACGAGTGTCCGGACGTATCCGAGCAGCCGTGGATGCACCGTGCGGTACACAGCCCGGAACGCGGTCTCGTCGCCGTTCTGTGCCGCAAGCACCGCGGCTGTCAGCTCCGCGTCGTCCCCCAGCACCGCGCGCCCCTCTTGCGCCCAATCCGGCACCGCTGTCGCGGACCGGGTTCTCGCCGTCGTAATTCCTCGATCGATGGTCGCGGCCTGCGGGACCGCGGTGGTCGCGTTGGTCTCCGGCCTCCACAGTCCGGCGCGAAAGGCACGTTACGGCGTGAAACCGCCGCGCGTCCATGTCCGTAGAGCATGCAACTAACTCGTGACTCATGAGGTGTGACACAAACCGCACGCTCGGCGCTGTAGTGAGTACGGGCCGCCGTGCGCCGCCCGTGCCGTGCGACGGCCGGGGCCTCTCCTGTGGGGGGTGGCGGCCCCGGTCGTTGCCTTGGCCCCTGGAAACGCGGATGTCCACACGCCCAGGTGCATGTGGACATGCACCGCGTGTGGACATGCACAGGGCCGCGCCCGGACGCTACCGGCCCTGCTCCTTGCTCTGGTCCTTGGACGCGTCGGCCTTTTCCCCGCCGTCGTTACCGGCACCCTGACCGCCGCCGTCGCCTGCGTTCTGGCTGCCGTCGCCTGCGTTCTGGCTGCCGTCGCCTGCGTTCTGGCCGCCGTCGCCTGCGTTCTGGCCGCCGTCGCCTGCGTTCTGGCCGCCGCTCTGCGCCCCTTGGCCGCTGCCGTTCCCGGACTCCTGGCCGTTGCCGCTCTCGGCTCCCTGGCCGTTGCCGCCCGCCTGCTCGCTCTTCCCCGGCTTGGGCGCGGCCGACTTGCCCGCCAGTTGCCCGGCGCAGTACGCGGCGACCTTATCCTCGCCGCCCGCGGCCGCGATCAGCTGCTGCCAGGCCGTCGAGTCCAGTGCCTTGCCCCGGCCGCCGACCTGCTCGTACGCGCGGCACTGGGCCTCGGTGTCCTGGGCGGTGCCCGGGTGGTCCGGTCGGCCGGAGTCGGCGGGCGACGGCGTGACGGTGGGCCGCCCGCCGGACAGGCCCGGGGTGCCGGCCGTCTGCTCGGAGCGGCCCCTGCCGTCACCGGCGCCGTCGTCCGAGGAGCCGCCCGTGCCGATCGCCGCGAACGCCACACCGCCCAGGGTGAGGCTCGCGACCAGCACGGACAGCGTGGTCTTCACCGACCGCGCCCCACGCCGCTGCTCGCGCGGCCGCCAGTCGTCCCGGCGCCGCGTACGCGCAGGCGCCCGGTGCTCCCCGGAGTCGCGGGCGGCGCGGAACGCGGCCACGGCCCGCTGCTCGGCCTCGGTGTCGACACAGTTCCCGCGCATGGCGGCGGCGAGCAGCGCCTCCACCCCGGCCGCGTCGTCCACCCGTCCTGAGCCGGGTCCGGCGTCGCCAGGGTGCACCCGCCGACGGCCGGGAAACCCGCCGCCGTTCAGCCGTTCACCCATGTCCGTTTCCGTCCCTGTGTACCTGTACTCCTGTGCTCCTGGGTCCCTGTCCCGCCCCCCGGCCGCATCGGCGCGAACCGAACCGCTCGGAGCCTGTCACTGCAGCTGATCCAGACCCCGACCGATCCGAACCCGACCGATCCGAACCGGACGGAACCGAACCGGACGGCCCCGGACCCGAACGACCCGGATCGATCCGATCCGGACCCGACCGGTCCAGATCCCACTGATCCATACGGTCTGCCGCCGTCACCGTTCATTTCGACTCCCCCAGCGTCCGGGGGACGTCATCCGTCACACTCTCCTCGCCCAACTGACGGGCGAGGCGCTTCAGACCCCGGTGCGCGGCGGTGCGGACCGCGCCGGGGCGCTTGCCGAGCACGCGGGCGGCGGCCGGGCCGTCCAGGCCCACCACGACACGCAGCAGCACGGCCTCGGCCTGGTCCCGCGGCAGCCCGCGGACCAGGTCCAGGGCGCGCTCGGTGGACAGGGACTCCAGGGCCTGTTCGTGGGTGCTGTGCGGGCCCGGCAGTTCCACCAGGTCGGACTCCAGCGCCGACGCCCGCGGCCGTACCCGCTGGCGGCGCAGATGGTCGAGGGCGCGGTGCCGGGCGATCGTCGCGGTCCAGCCGCGGAACCCCGCACCGTCCCCCTTGAACCGCCCAAGATCCCGGGCTATCTCCAGCCAGGCGTCGGACGCGACGTCCTCGGCGTCGTCCCCGACGAGACCGCGCAGATAGCCGAGCAGCCCGGGCTGCACTATCCGGTACGCGACGGCGAACGCCGACTCGTCGCCGTCCTGGGCTCGCGCGACCGCCGCGCCCAGTTCCCCGTCGTACGCCTGCGCGCGCCGGGGCTGCCCTCCCTGGCCCAAGACTGTCCTCGTTCGTGCGGTGGTCGGAGCGGAGCCGTGGTCAGTCGCCGGTCGTGCGACACGTTCCGGCCGTGTCCACGTCCCCACGCTCAACAGCGTCGCGCCCGTCCGAAGTGTCACAGCACGCTCAGCCACAGCGTCGCCTCATCCCCGCCCCACGCCGCCCGGAAGGGCGACTCGACCGGCGTACGCACGCGCAGTTCGACCAGACCGGCGAAGGCCCGCTGCCACAGGGCCCCGGTGTCTCATTCGACCACTCCCTGGGCCAGCGGTCGCCGGATCCGCCCGTGCAGCGTGAGGTAGAAGGTCTGGAGGGAGTCCTCCGGTACGCCCGATTCGAAGCGGTTGAGGACCCGGCCGAGGGGGTTCCAGACCCGGCCGTCGGGCATGCGGACGCCGACCGGCCGGCCGAAGTAGGCGCGCTGGTCGTCGTCGAAGTCCACCCAGGCCGCCCCCGCGCGGCGCACGAGCACCTCACCGACGTACGCGCCGAGGCCGAGGAGCGTCTCGCGTGCGCCCTCGCGGTCGGCGCCGCCCTTGCGCAGCCCGTCGATCAGGAAGTCGACGACGCGCAGGCTGGCCACGGAGTAGTCCAGGGGGAGCCTGCTGCGGGCGGTGACACGGGTGACGAACACCGTCGCGTGCCGGCGCATGTCTCTCGCGCACGTCGCGCGCACGTCCACCTCGTCCATGCCGGTCCCACCCCTCCACTCCGCACGGGGCCGATACGGCTCCCCTCGCTGCTAAGCGGACGCGGTCCCGCAAACATCACGGGTCACGGACGTGTCGATCGCCACACCCGGGCGGCCCAGGCTGTGGAGCCGGTGGTGTCAGCCCCGCTCGCCGGTCGCCGCGTCCCGGCACATGAGCCGGAGCGAGCCGTGGCCGCCGAAGCAGCGGCGGGCCTCGTCGACGGGGTCCCAGAGGCGGCCGTCCGGCGTACGGACCCAGTGGTCGCCGCCGGTCGCCCACCACTCGGCGCCGGTCTCGCGGACGATCACCTCACCGGCGTACGCGCCGAAGCCGCGCAGCACGTTGTCGAGGGCGGCGGCGGGTGTCCCCTCGTGCCGCAGCTGTTCGATCATCCGGTCGACGCGCCACACGCTCTGCGCCGAGTAGTCCAGGCGCACCCGCGCGCCCTCGCGCATGGTCGCCACCACGTCCGCCGCCCACCGCACCGGCTTCGTCGCCGCGTGGGGCCGGTTCGCCTGCGGGGCCCTCTCGCTCATCGTCCTCGTCGTCACACTCGTCCCTGTGGTCATACAAGGAAAAGCGAGGGCAGGTGGGCTCGTGTCACTGGATCTGGGCCGCTGTTCGAGACCGCCGCAGGATTGCCCCACGTCCGCCGCACGACCGACACAAGACCCTTGCCGCACAGGGGGTTTGGCTCCGGAGTGACGCTTCGGCGCCCCCGTGCGCTCCTCTCACCGATGAGCATGTACTTCCATCTCCGGTCCGTGCCGCCGCCCGCGCTCCGCAACAGCGCGCCCTGGCTGCAGAGGCTCTTCCAGGACGACTGGGACACCGTGCGCGAGCGCGTCGGACGGCACCGTGAGGAGGTGCTGGACAAGGGCTACCTCGACCATGAACTCCTCTACGTCGGCGCTCCCCCGCACCAAACCCCCGACGGGCCCCGATCCCACGTCGTCCTCGGCGGCCGCCCGGTGCTCCACCCCGACCGCCACCTCCCACCCTTCCTCATGCTGACCGCCGCCCAAGTGGTCCGCGCGGCCGCGTTCCTGACCACCACCGACTTCGAGGCCCTCTGGCAGGCCGCCCGCCCCACCCTCGTCCCCCGCTACGGCGGCCCCACCACCGAGCACCGGACCCACGGCCTCTTCAAGGGCGCCCACCGCGACCTGACCGCGTTCTACGCCCAGACGGCGCGGTCCGGGGACGCGGTGGTGAAGTGGCTGATGATCTGAAGGGGCGTTCTCGACCCGACAAATCCCCCGCCGGGTGCCCCGGTCGCCTCAGCCCCGCCGCCGTGCCCTGCGCGACACCACCGCACGCAGAACCCGGCGCCCTTCCGTCGACACCTCCAGGGCGCGGCGCAGGCCGGCTGTGCCGTGACCGGCGAGTACTTCGAGGACGGTGACCTGGCGGCGCAGTTCGGCGGCGACGAGTGGGGGTATGCCCTCGGTGCGGCCCTCGCGGCAGCCGTCGAGCGGGGAGGCGGCCTTGGCCGGGTCGAGGAGGCGGTGGATCTGGAGGGAGGCGACGGAGCAGGCGTCGGCCCACATCCGCACCTCCTCGGCGGACGGGACGTCGGGCGCCGCCGCGAGCATCCGGCCGGCGAGCAGCGCGGCCTCGTCGTCGGTGCCCTCCACGGGGTCCAGCTTGCCGCGCGCCTGCTCGAGGAGCTCGCTCCAGGCGGCCGCGTCGGATCCGTCCGCGAGACTCCCCCACAGGGGCCGCAGCACCTCGTCGTCCCCGCCCAGCAGAGGCACGCACCGATCGAGACAAGCCAACCCGCTCGCGGCCAGTCCACGGTCGTCGGCCTGAGCGATGAGATCCACCAGGCTCATCCACGCCTCCCTCACCGGGGCGCCATCGGTTGCGGAGCCCGCACTTCCCCTTACTGCGCGCTACGGCCCCACAGTGTCACAGTACGTTTCCGGCCAACGCATCACTCATCGCTCAGCCCAGTTCGTTCGCCAGCGCCTGGAACTGCGTCCACGACAGCGGCGGATTCCCGGAGTCCCACAGCTTCTGCACGGTGGCCCGCAGCGGCATCCGTATCCCCGCCGCGACCTGGTCCTGCGTCTGCGCGTTCGGGAGGTCGCCCCAGACGGAGAAGGACCCGCCGAGTATCTGGTCGTCGTACCGGGACGCCACGGCGACGTTCCCGCGCAGCACGCGCGGCGTCCACTGCTCGTAGATCCGCTGCCCCGTCGGATAGACGAAGGTCTGGGGTTCGCCGAGGACGTAGTACAGGTACTCGTCGTTGTAGTTGATCACCTGCCGGCCCGCGTCCAGGTATTCCACGGGCAGCCGCGCCCCGATCTCCTTGCCCGTCCAGTACGCGGCCTTCAGGTCCTTCGCGGGCTGCACGGAGGTCGCCCGGAAGAAGCCGTCGTTCCAGGCCCGTATCGAGCGGTCGTGGGCCCGCACGGTGTCGGCGCGGTCGTTGAGCCAGCCGGTGGTGAGGTCGGCGACGGTGGCGCCGGAGCCGTACTTCTCCCGCGCGGTGGAGGCGAGCTGCGGGAAGGACGCCTCCGGGTTCGACACGACGAGCGCCTGGTACTCGTCGCCGCCGAGGTGCCACTGCCCACCGGGGAAGAGGCCGGCGAACTCGTTCAGCAGGTCGTCGACGATGTCGGCGGACGCGCCCTTGGAGATGTCGATCGCGCCGCTCACCGCGCCTCCCTGCGCGTTGCGCAGCTGCAGGTCGGGGTGGGCGGCGAGCACCGCGCCCAGGTGGCCCGGCGAGTCGATCTCCGGCACGACGGTGATGTGCCGGGCGGCCGCCAGCGCGACGATCTCCTTCACCTGCGCCTTGGTCAGGTGCTGCTGCGACACGATCTCCGGGTGCGTGTCGGACTGGATCCGGAACCCCTGGTCGTCGGAGAAGTGCAGGCCGAGCTGGTTGTACTTCAGGTCGCCCAGCTCCCGGACCCGGTCCTCGATCCAGCCGGCCGTGAAGGGCTTGCGCGCGATGTCCAACGAGAAGGCCCGCTGCGGTTTGGCCGGCTCGTCGCGTACGACTCCCTCCGGCGCCGTACCGCCGCCGTGCACCTCCTGCTTCAGCGTGCGGGTGCCGTAGAACACCCCGGCGTCGCCCGGCCCGCTGATGGTCACCCGCCCGCCGCTCACGGTCATGGAGTACGACTCCGGGTTCGCGCCCTTGTCGTCGTTCAGCGCCAGCCGTACGTCCCCGGCCTTCACGTCGTCCTTCTCGCCCGCGTACTTCATCCCCAGCTCACCGGCGATGAGCCGCCCCTCGTCGGCGAGGTCCTTGTCGCTCACGACCACCCGGTGATCACGCGCCGGCCGCCACCCCGGCCCCCGCGCGGGGGTGTGGGCGCTGACGGCGGGTATGGTCCGCGGCGTCTTGGACAGCGGGTAGGAACGCGTGGGGCTCGGCGTCGGACTGGGCGCCGGCTCGGGCGGTGCGGCGGCCGAGGGAGCCCGCGGAGCCTCGGAGGGCCGCGGCGCCGCCGAGCCCGCCGGCACGCCCTCGTCGCCCGACGCCCACACGCCCAGCCCCACGCCGAAGGCGACGGCCGCGGCCCCGACGACCAGCGCCCTCCGCCGTACTTTCTGCTCCGGCGCCCGGCGACGCCTGTGGCGGCTCACCATGCCAACCTATGACCGAGTCGACCGGAGTGCGTACACCGCACGTTCTGAAACTCTTCCGTTCGGGTGAAATTCGTGTATCCGTCGGACACGACGTGACCATTCTCGATAGCCTGACGACACACCTTTCACGGCATCCCCTGCCTAAACACACGTGACGCGAGGACCCACGCTGCCTGCGCACCTTCCCGGCCGAGTAGCCATACCCGCGCTACCCGAGCAGAGCCGCTGTACACCGCCCCCGGCCCTGCTGGACGCGTTCAACTACGCGCCCGCGGCCGAGGCCGAGCGCACCCTCCTCACCTGCCTGCGCAGCCTCCACTGGGCCCACCGCCTCACCACCCACCGCCCCTACCCGGACGCCGACTCCCTCCTGGCCGCATCCGACGAGGCGGCCTACGACCTGACCTGGGGCGACCTGGCGGAGGCCCTGGCCGCGGAGACCCTGCCTCCCCTCCCGGAGGACGCGTACGGAGCGGCCCACATGGCACTGAACGCGGCCCAGGCGGCGTACGAGTCCCGCTTCGGACATTCGTTCGTCATCTGCCTGGACGGCGTCCCGCCGGACGAGGTCCTGGACCGCGTCCTTGAGGTCATCCGGTCACGTTTGGCAAACGATCCGGAGGACGAGCGGGTGGTGGCGGCAGACGAACTCCGCCGCATCGCAAGAGGACGTCTGCTGGAGACCCTCAGGGGCGCGGGGCTGTAGTCGATATGCGGCTCCGCCGCGTGGGCGCGACCAGCCCAAACGAACCCGCAGACGGCCGATAACCGGACAACCCGCCCCAGAAGCCGCCCCGCCTGACCCATACGCGTGCCACTTTGATCACACAGGTAGGCCCGCCGTAAGCGCCGCAGGCAACCGTCGCTACGATGCTGGGGGCCGGTGGACCGTACCCGGCCGGGCCCGACCGACAGCACAAGCCGGCGCGGCCCCAATACCCCGCTCCCGGAGGGACTTCCGTGCCGGCTGGAACGCTGTACCGCGGCCGGGAAGGAATGTGGTCCTGGGTGGCTCACCGAGTCACCGGCGTCCTCATCTTCTTCTTCCTGTTCGTACACGTGCTGGACACCGCTCTCGTGCGTGTCTCCCCCGAGGACTACGACAAGGTCGTAGCCACGTACAAGACGCCGATCGTGGCCGTGCTGGAGTACGGCCTCGTCGCCGCCATCCTCTTCCACGCGCTCAACGGCCTGCGTGTCATCGCCGTCGACTTCTGGTCGAAGGGCCCGCGCTACCAGAAGCAGATGCTCTGGACCGTCGTAGGCGTCTGGGTCGTGCTGATGCTCGGGGCGATCTACCCCGTCCTCGGCCACGCCGCTCGTGAAGTGTTCGGGAGCTGAGACAGATGGCCACCACTGACACCACCGCGTCCGGGATCGGCCCCGTCGAGGGCGGGACCGGCTACTCCGTCGACAACCCGGCGCCGTTCATCGAGGCCCCGCGCAAGCGGACCAAGAAGACGCCCAAGTCGACCCGGGGCAACTTCGAGCTGGCCGCCTGGCTGTTCATGCGCCTGTCCGGCGTCGTGCTCGTCGTCCTGGTCATCGGCCACCTGCTGATCCAGCTCGTCCTGGACGGCGGCGTCTCCAAGATCGGCTTCGCCTTCGTGGCGGGCCGCTGGGCAAGTCCCTTCTGGCAGGTCTGGGACCTCCTCATGCTGTGGCTCGCCATGCTGCACGGCGCCAACGGCCTGCGCACGGTCATCAACGACTACGCGGAGCGCGCGAACACCCGGCTGTGGCTGAAGGGCCTGCTCTACACCGCCACGGTGTTCACCATCCTGCTGGGCACGCTGGTGATCTTCACCTTCGACCCGAACATCCGCTAGGCACGGGGTTGCGAGAATCATGAAGATCCACAAGTACGACACCGTCATCGTCGGCGCCGGTGGCGCGGGCATGCGCGCGGCCATCGAGTCCACGAAGCGCAGCCGCACCGCCGTGCTGACCAAGCTCTACCCCACCCGCTCCCACACGGGCGCCGCGCAGGGCGGCATGGCCGCCGCGCTGGCGAACGTGGAGGAGGACAACTGGGAGTGGCACACCTTCGACACGGTCAAGGGCGGTGACTACCTGGTCGACCAGGACGCCGCCGAGATCCTGGCGAAGGAGGCCATCGACTCGGTCCTCGACCTGGAGAAGATGGGCCTGCCGTTCAACCGCACCCCGAACGGCACGATCGACCAGCGCCGCTTCGGCGGTCACAGCCGTAACCACGGCGAGGCGCCCGTCCGCCGGTCCTGCTACGCGGCGGACCGCACGGGCCACATGATCCTCCAGACGCTGTACCAGAACTGCGTCAAGGAGGGCGTGGAGTTCTACAACGAGTTCTACGTCCTCGACCAGCTGATCACCGAGGTCGACGGCGTCAAGAAGTCGGCCGGTGTCGTGGCGTACGAGCTGGCGACCGGCGAGATCCATGTCTTCCAGGCGAAGGCCGTGATCTACGCGTCCGGCGGCTGCGGCAAGTTCTTCAAGGTGACGTCGAACGCGCACACGCTGACGGGTGACGGCCAGGCGGCGGTCTACCGCCGGGGCCTGCCGCTGGAGGACATGGAGTTCTTCCAGTTCCACCCGACCGGCATCTGGCGCATGGGCATCCTGCTGACGGAGGGCGCCCGCGGTGAGGGCGGCATCCTCCGCAACAAGGACGGCGAGCGCTTCATGGAGAAGTACGCGCCGGTCATGAAGGACCTCGCGTCGCGAGACGTGGTGTCCCGCTCGATCTACACGGAGATCCGCGAAGGCCGTGGCTGTGGCCCCGAGGGCGACCACGTCTACCTGGACCTCACGCACCTCCCGCCGGAGCAGCTGGACGCCAAGCTCCCGGACATCACGGAGTTCGCGCGCACCTACCTCGGCATCGAGCCGTACACGGACCCGATCCCGATCCAGCCCACCGCGCACTACGCGATGGGCGGCATCCCGACGAATGTCGAGGGTGAGGTCCTCGCGGACAACACGACAGTCGTCCCCGGCCTGTACGCGGCCGGCGAAGTCGCCTGCGTGTCGGTCCACGGCGCGAACCGCCTCGGCACGAACTCGCTCCTCGACATCAACGTGTTCGGCAAGCGGGCCGGCATCGCGGCGGCGGAGTACTCGCAGAAGGCGGACTTCGTCGAGCTGCCGGAGAACCCGGCGGAGCTGGTCGTCGCCCAGATCGAGCGGCTGCGCGACGCGACGGGCACCGAGCGGGTGGCGGAGCTGCGCCGCGAGCTGCAGGAGACCATGGACGCGAACGTCATGGTGTTCCGCACCGAGCAGACGATCAAGACGGCGGTCGAGAAGATCGCGGAGCTGCGCGAGCGCTACAAGAACGTCTCGATCCAGGACAAGGGCAAGCGGTTCAACACGGACCTCCTGGAGGCCGTCGAGCTCGGCAACCTCCTGGACCTGGCCGAGGTCATGGCGGTCTCCGCCCTGGCCCGCAAGGAGTCCCGCGGCGGTCACTACCGCGAGGACTACCCGAACCGCGACGACGTCAACTTCATGCGCCACACCATGGCGTACCGCGAGGTGGGCGACGACGGCACCGAGACCGTGCGCCTGGACTACAAGCCGGTCGTCCAGACCCGCTACCAGCCGATGGAGCGTAAGTACTGATGGCAACCCCGACTCTGGACAAGGCGGACGCGGCCGGCACGCCCGAGCCCGGCTTCGCCGACTCGCCCTACATCACCGTCACCTTCCGGGTACGCCGCTTCAACTCGGAAGTCTCGGCGGAGGCGACCTGGGAAGACTTCCAGCTGGAGATCGACCCCAAGGAGCGCGTCCTCGACGGCCTCCACAAGATCAAGTGGGACATCGACGGCACCCTCACCTTCCGCCGTTCCTGCGCCCACGGCATCTGCGGCTCCGACGCGATGCGGATCAACGGCAAGAACCGCCTCGCGTGCAAGACGCTGATCAAGGACATCAACCCCGAGAAGCCGATCACGGTCGAGCCCATAAAGGGCCTGACGGTCCTCAAGGACCTGGTCGTGGACATGGAGCCGTTCTTCCAGGCGTACCGGGACGTCATGCCCTTCCTCATCACGAAGGACACGAACGAGCCCACGCGTGAGCGCCTCCAGACGGCCGAGGACCGCGAGCGCTTCGACGACACGACGAAGTGCATCCTCTGCGCCGCCTGCACGTCCTCGTGCCCGGTCTTCTGGAACGACGGCCAGTACTTCGGCCCGGCGGCCATCGTCAACGCGCACCGCTTCATCTTCGACAGCCGTGACGAAGCGGGCGAGCAGCGCCTGGAGATCCTGAACGACAAGGACGGCGTGTGGCGCTGCCGCACCACCTTCAACTGCACGGACGCCTGCCCGCGCGGCATCGAGGTGACGAAGGCGATCGCCGAGGTGAAGAGGGCGCTGATCACGCGCCGCTACTGAGGTCGTTTCCTCCGTACGTCCACGAGGGCCCCGTTTCCCGGTTCGCGCCGGGGGCGGGGCCCTCGGGCGTGCCGACCGATTCCCATTCGGGTGAGATGCTGCGGGCGGAGCCCTGCTCCTGGGCGGCCCGCCGGGAGGATGTCAGCATGTCGACGCCTCACCCGGCCCGCCCTCTCATCACCTGGGCCGACTGGCTCATGGAACGCAACCCGGGCCACCGCTTCGAGATCATCGACGGCGTGCTGGCGCTGACCCCACTGCCCGACGGCCCGCACGCAGCCGTTCTCACGGACGTAACGGTCGCGTGCCTACGCGCCGGGCTGGACGGCTCCGAAGTCTGCGTCATCCAGAAGGTCGCGGTCTGGCTCCCCACAGGCCCGGAGGACTACGCCATTCCCGACCTGGCTGTCGTGGACGCGGATATCGACGCCCACATGATCGAGAACAACTGCTACGCCCCTTCATGCTTTCGACTGGTCCTGGAGGTCACCGCGGAGAACCCCCAACTGGACCTCCGCCACAAGGCCCGTGCGTACGCAGCCGCCGCGATCCCGGTCTACGTGATCGTCGATCGCAAAGACGAGCTCCTCCACATCCTGACGAGCCCCCTCTCGGACGGGTACGACAGCCACCAGATCTACGCCGCCGGTCAGTCCGTCACCCTCCCCGACTCGATCGGCGCCGAGGTCACGCTGGACGTGGCCGAGATTCTCAAGGCGGGCCGATCGAAGCCGAAGGACTGAGTCGGGGCAGGCTCGGGGCTACGCCAGGGACGTGTCAGGGATCTTCCCGATGCCGGATCCGACGGTGGACGCGAGACTCGTGTGCATGGCGAACTCATCGTTACGCAGGGGGAGTCGAGGCGGAGCCCTCGTAGTGGCAGTCGGCGCATTGTCGGCCGTCCTGGCGCTCGGCACCGCACCGGCGGTGGCGGCCGGGGCGGTGCCGACTTCCAGCACAGCCTCAGCTGCTCACCAGTACCCGGGACTGGACGAGACGGCCCTGCGGGCGGCCCTCTCCGGTCTGCCCGACCCGAACGTGACGGGCGGCCTGATCCGGATGACCGGACGGGACGGCCGCTGGACGGGCACCGCGGGCCCCTCCGTCCCGTCCCCCGACGCGCACTTCAGAATCGGCAGCATCACGAAGATCTTCACGTCCACGGTCGTGCTGCAGTTGGCCGCCGAGGGACGCCTGAGCCTGGATGACACGGTCCAGGACCTGCTGCCAGGGCTCCTCCCCTCCGACTACCGCCCCATCACCGTGGGCCAGTTGCTCAGCCACACCAGCGGCCTCCAGATCCCCGTCTGCGCCAAGGAGGACGTCGCCCCGAGGGAGGTGGTCGAGTCGGCGCTTTCCTGCGGACACCCGACCGAGCCCGGCAAGGTCACCCAGTACAACGGCATCAACTACTTCATCGCGGGCCTGATCGTGGAGAAGGTGACGGGCCACTCGTACGCCCACGAGGTCCACGCCCGCATCCTGCGCCCCCTGCACCTGCGCGACACCTCGGTGCCGGCACTGGACGACTGGTCGATACCGGCGCCGTACACGCGGGGAGCGATCGTGCGGCCGGGCTCGGGCGGAGAACCGGGCTCCGACGGTCTGACGGACGTGAGCGTCCAGAGCCCGTACGCCTGGGCCGAGGGCGGCATGATCTCCAACGCCCCGGACCTGTCCCGCTTCTTCACGGCCCTCTACCGGGGCCGTCTCCTACCGCCCGCGCAGCAGAAGCCCCTCTTCACCCTCCCCACCGGAGTCACCGGCGACAAACAGTTCAGCTACGGCGGCCTCCAGCGCACGGTCCTCCCCGGCGGCACCACCGTCTGGGGCAAGAGCGGCTCCTACCCCGGCTACACGAGCGGCGTCTTCGCGACCCGCGACCTGGGCCGACTCCTGGTGTACTCCCTCAACCCGACGGGCCGGACCCCGGAGCTGCCGTACGTGATGCGGATCGCGGAGGCGGCGTTCTGACCGCGGCGCTGTGCTTCAGGACTCGCCCCCGCGTCGGTTGATCGCTGTCAGGTCGATCTCGACGTCGAAGGGAACAGACACCTTGAGCCGATCATGGAAGATGCCGGTGAGACCGTAGGATTTCGTAGCCGGGTCGAGTTCGTAGACGTAGACGACGGGAAGGCCGTTGTCGTCCTGCTCGACCTGCCAGAAGTGATGGACCCCGGCTGCCGCGTACTTACGCGGCTTTACCTCGCGGTCACGTTCCCGGGAGTCGGCCGAGACGACTTCGACGGCGAGGACGATGTGCTCGGGCTCGTACCAGGTCTGGTCGGGACCAGTGACCGCCTCCACGGCGAACACCACGATGTCCGGCTCCGGCCGGTTCTTGTTGTCCAGCCTGACTGTCATTTCCCGGTCGACATCGAGGTGGTCAGGAACCTGCGCCAGCAGCGCGTTGTCCAGCAGGCGCGCAGTGCGCGCGTGGAACGCGGTCTGCGGACTCCTCGCGACGAGACTCCCGTCGATCAACTCCGTATGCGACGGGAGGCCCGGAATCCGGTCAAGGTCGTCCGCGGTCCAGCCCTCCGGGGGCGGGATCGGCCGCCGGTACGCCAACTCATCCTCCAGCCCGTCGTCGGACGCGGCGCTCACCAGTACTCCCTCGTACACTCACTCAATTACCTGGCGTGAGGCGTCCTCGGAGTCGCCGACGAACTCCGATGTGTCGAGCTCGAAGTCGAACGGGGCGGGAACATGCAGGGACCGTCCGAACGGGATGTTGGTGCGTGATCGGTACCCCTTGGGGGACGGATCCCAGAACGCGTTGATCTCCTGCATCTTCATGTCGAGCAGCAGATACACGGGCACGACACGGCCATACGTGTCCAGCTTGTCCAGCCAGTCGACGTCCTTGGTGGAGTCGGAGGTCAGCTCGGCCACGAGGGAGAGCGCCTCGCCGTCAGCGTGCCTGCCGTCAGCGTCGAAGGCGGCTTCGTCAGCGATATGGAGATCAGGGCCGAACGCACGTTCTGATCCAGGAAAGGTGAAGAGGAAGGGCGCCACGTCGACGTCATGCCCTTCCGGGGTATGGCGCTCCAGCTGAAGCCGCAGCGACTTCATCACCTTCTTGTAGCGCAGCTTCGACCACGGCGACACGACGATCTTCCCCCGAATGAGCTCGGCCTTGTAGCCAGCCGGTGTGTCCATCTGCTCGACAATCCGGAGCATGTCCTCGAACGCTCCGGGCTGAGCAGCGTTTATGGCTGTCGGACGCTCGGCCATGATGGTCACCACGGTCCTCCACTGATTACAGAGCGTGTCGCGTTCCCACGATAGCGCCGGGCTCCCCGTGCCGCCCGACTCTCAGAACCGGCGCGACCGCACCGCTGTCGACCGAGGGCCCGACCTCGCACCACAGCAGTTTCCCGCCCCGCCCGAAGAGGTCGCCCCCGAGCGGGTAGCCGCCCCACGCCTGCGCGTAGTGACAGACGAGGAACAGCCCACGCCCACCGTCCGCTCCCGCCGGGACTGGGCGTAGGGGACCCGACCGCTTGTCGAAGGGCGACGGGATGTGAGGGTTGGCGTCCCAGACACTCACCCGCAGCCGGCTCCGGCCCAGGCCTCTGAGACGGAGAGTCGCGGGACCGGTGGAGTACCGGTAGGCATTGGTGACCAGCTCGGAGGTCAACAGTTCAGCCGTGTCCCGCACTTGGGTCATGCCGTGCCCGGCCAGAACAGCCCTGAGAGTAACCCGGGCGATGCGAGCGGCCCGCGGATCGTGGGGCAGTTGAAGCGCGTATGCCCACGTTGGGCCCTCTTCGCACTCCGACGGGGATACGGTGACCATGAACGCCTCCTGCGGTGGGGGGACTTGGTTCGTTCGACGACCCCGTCGGCCGGTGGCAGTGCCGCGCACGTGGGTATGGCGCGGTGCGCTTCCGGGGCGTTGGCGGGGCCGGTTGAGCGGTTCGGTCCTCACCGTAGACTGCAATCCCTGATGGTTTTGCACCTATCAGCAAAAGGTTCAGGGATTTACCTCGTGCGGGTGACCACCCCACCAGGTGTACGGAACGGAGCGAGGACATGGCGCCACGAAGCGTCCCCACCGCACGCCGCCTGCGCATCGGCATCGAGCTGCGCCGCCTGCGAGAACGCGCCGGCATGACCGCAGCCGAGGCCGCCCGTTCCCTGGGCACCACCCAGGCCCAGGTCAGCAACATCGAGGCCAACCGCTTTGGCATCAGCGCGGAACGCGTGCGCACCCTGGCCCACATCTACGGCTGCACGGACGAACCGCTCGTCGACGCCCTCGCCGGCATGGCGGCAGACCGTACACGCGGCTGGTGGGAGGAGTATCGGGACGCCCTGCCGCCCCGCCTCCTCGACCTGGCGGAGCTGGAACACCACGCCACTGCATTGCGCGTCACCCAGGTCATCAACATCCCCGGCCTGCTCCAGACCCCCGAGCACGCCCGTGCCTTGTTCCGCGAGGCCGTCCCGGCTCTGCGCCCTCACGAGATCGAGTACCGCATCTCCCACCGCATCAAGCGCCAAGCCCTCCTCCACCGCGAGCAGCCACCGCCGTACACCGCGATCGTCCATGAGGCCGCACTGCGCATGCAGTTCGGAGGCCGCGAGGTGGCCAAGGCTCAGCTGGAGCGCCTGACCGAGGTCAGCGAGCTGACCAATGTCAGCGTCCACGTGATCCCGTTCAACGGCACGTCATTCCCCACGACGGGACATGCCGTCGACTACTTCCATGGTCCAGTGCAGACGCTCGACACCGTGGAGGTCGACACAGCACACGGCAGCGAACTGGTCGACGCGGTCGGGCAGTTGGAGAAGTACCGTCTCGTCCTGGACCGCATGGAGGCAGTCGCCCTGAAACCCTCCGCCTCCCGCGACCTCATCCACCACATCGCCCGGGACATCTGAGAGACGAGACATGACTGAACTGAACTGGCAGAAGTCGTCCTACAGCGAAGAGGGCTCCGCCTGCGTCTACCTCGCCGCCGCTCCCACCGGGACGATCCTCCTACGAGAAAGCGACGCCCCGGGAACCATCCTCACTACCAGCCCCCGTCAGATAGGAGCACTGATAGCCACCCTGCGATCCGGACGCCGCATTGGTTGATCCGGTAGCACGATCATGTCGGGCGGCAGAACACTGGTCAGAGAGGACGCTTTACGGAGCTCACTGCTACTCACATCCCACACCACACAAGGTAGTTCGCCACCGCCACTCCGCGGTACTCCCGGACGTCCGCGTGGCTTGGAGGAGCAGCGCCTCGTTGGCAGAGCGGCGACGGAGTGGAAGGTGCCGGAGGGGCGCAGAGCGTCGGCACCGCCCAGTACGTGCGACCTTCCTCAACCTACGATGCGACTCATCTGCCAGCGGCGACCGCGCGCTCTGGCGAGCGATCCCGTGAGCTAGTCAGCCGCCGCCAGCCGGTTGAGAACTTCCATCGGGGTGAAGCTCCAGCCGACGAGGCGCGGTCCGCTCCAGTTGATGCCGATCATGTATCCCTCTTGGGCGGCTTCAGGCAGATCGCGATCACACCAGGCATCCAGGGACATGGATTCAACACGTAGCCCATGCCCCCAGATCTTCGCCGCCCTCTGGGCCGGGCTGAGGTCGACCAGTAGGGAAGACTTCGCGTGCCGTCCGCGGAGAGGGGAGCCGGGCTTCCCTCGTCATCCCGAACAAACCAGACCACTTCACTCTGACGGGCATCTCGGAAGAATGCTGCCGCTTGCGAACCGCTCTGACTCATGCCACGAGCCTAGCGTTCCCCATCGCTCATTTGTTAGTGGTTCTAAGCCGGTAGCACGATCATGTCGGGCGGCGGCAAGCCCGGCAAAGGAGCCGGCTTGCGGAACTCACCACTGATCAGCACGTCCCGCATCACACGATGGACCTTCGCCACAGCTGCTCCGCGGTACTCCCGGAACGTTGGGGTGGCCTGAAGCAGCAGCGCCTGGTTAGGCAGAGCTGTAACGGAGTGGAAGGCGCCGGAAGCCCGCAAGGCGTCGGCGCCGCCCAGCGTACGGGCGACCTGCTCAGGGACAACCATAAGCCACGAGTAGCCACGCAAATGCGATTTCCAATGAGGTGTGTTAGCCGTCGGGTCGCCGTCGCTACCTCTCAGGAAGTATTCCAACTCGGTCTCCTCACAGGCATGCCTGTAGGAAACATGCCCGAAGACCACGTTATATCGATCACAGGCCCACCGGACGGTCCGCAGGAGGTTATCCTGCACAGCCGAGGCACCCTTCGGCGCGCGCAGCTCTTGTTCGTCCATTTCCACAATCAACTTCACGTATTCCGGAAGTTCGTTGTCGAACTTGGCGGCGAGGTCGAGGTCTGATTCGCCAATCTCCCCGTCCCGTCTGAACACACCGCTCGTCACTGAGATCGATTCGGCTCGGTCGACTATGGCTTGCCTCAGCCAAGGCAGGACGTCCAGGGTGTAAGGGTTGTAACGGACCTCGAGTGTGTCCTGCGGTGCCACAGCAACACACCCCCATCGGTTGGCCCCGCCGCGCCGACTCAAAGCAGGGTAGCTCAATGACCCCTTCTTGGAGATCCGATATCGCCCGACCTCCCTTAGGATGTCCCTCCCCGCGAATTCCCGCACCCCATCCGTAAGCCACTGGGCCGCACACTCGGACAGTCTGACCTGGTCAGTGTCGAACACAGTCAGTTCGATCACCAACGCATGAGAGAGGTTGGCGTTGAGAGAGCTGATGATATCCACTTGTTCACCCTACTCAAGACCGAAGGGACTGGTCACCATCTTCCCCAGCACGTACACGGTGCCCGCCGCCATGGCGGACCACGCGATTTGCCTCTGTTGTGCGGGGGTAGGCTGCCACACCTGGATGGTAAGCGGAGCTGGGACGGTAGAGGGCTCCATGCCCTTGGGAGTTCGGGAGGACTGTTTGCGCGTCCACCAGCCGACGACCCCCTCGTAACGACGGTCCGTGTGCGGCGAACCGACCCTTGCTCTCGTCGACTGCATGACCAGCTGCTGCTTCGGGTTCAGCGGATCCATGGTCGCCATTTGCGGGAGCTCAAAGCCCCGCTGGACGGTTTTTCCATACTTACGCTGCTCCTTCCCCATTGCGTTGACATAGCGCCTTAGTTGTGCCGGTGCAGCTTTTTCAGCAGTCTTAGCCGACTTCACCTCCCAAATAAAAATGTAATCGTCGAAGTAAACGACAATGTCCGCGAATCCATCCTTGGTCTTACCGGTACCGCCGTTGGGGATTTTCACACCGGTACTTACTTGTACTGCGGGATTCTGCCAGTAGAAGGCTCGGAGATACGTGGCTATGGTCTTCACAGCTGCATTGTGGCGGATCGTGTCCTCTCGAATTTCAGCAGGGTCTCGACCATTATTCCCAGACGTCGCTTTGCTGGCACTGCTTGGCGCGCTGCCGCTGCCGCTGCCGCTGCCGCTGCCGCTGCCGGATGTGTACGAGGGCGTATCCGTGTTTTGACCATAGCCGTCACATATATCTTTCGGGCAAAGGCCGGTCGGGTCACTGCTGCTGATCGGGCTGTTCTTCGCGTAGCTGTACCCGTTGATCTGAAGCGGGTCAGTGAGATCGATGATCGGGTCCGCTGACAAAAAGCGGCCCGAGGCCTGGTCGTACTCGCGGGCGCCGATGTGGGTCAGACCTGTAGTCGTGTCGTCGATGCCGGTGCCGACGTAGCTGCGCTTGTTCGGCCAAGCCGTCGGCTTCGCCCCCCGTACCTCGCCGTACGGCTTGAACGCGCGGCGGGTGACCGTCTGGCCGGAGGCCACCTCCACCGACGTGTTGGCCGTGCCGAGATGGTCGGCGAGCAGGACGCTGAGCTTGTGGCCGGTCGTCGAGCCGTTGGTCGTCGTGCGGACGACCGTGGGGGCACCGGCCTGGGCGTACGAGCGGGACGCCTTGGTGATCGTGCCCGAGGCGTTCGTCGTTAGTTCCGTCTCGCCCAGGTACAGCGTCGAGCCGGAGGGCGAGTTCTCCAGGATGCGGTTGCCGTCGGCGTCGTAGACGTACGTCGTCTTCGTGCCGGCGTTGGTGATCGAGTCCAGCTTGTTCTCGGGGGACCAGGCCAGGTCCTGAGTGGTGCCGGGCAGGTTGCGGTCCGTCGTGTTGCCCGTGGCGTCGTACTTGTACGTGCTGCCCTTGCCCGTCGGGGACGAGCTGACCGAGGTCATCGTGTGGGGCTGGGTCGTGCCGCCGTAGGCGTAGGTGTACTTGACGTTCTTCGTCGGGTCCGCCGTGTCGTGGTCGGTCGACGTCGCGCGGTTGGCGATCCAGTCGAAGGTGAACGATTGGCGGTAGGCGGTGCCGCCGGTGGAGACGGCGGTGGAGGCCGGGGCGGCAGCCGCCATCGGCTAGCCCCCTCCCGGAACGCTGACCCGAGGGCCGCCGGACTCCACGTCCGGCGGCCCTCGGCCTTGTCTGCGCCGGCATCGCCGTCCCGTCCGCAGTAGGAGGACACGGGAACGCTGTTGCTGCTCGCAGCGATCGCAGGAAAGCCCGGGTCACGACGTCGGACAACGGGGCCAGCTACGCCGACCGCGACTTCTCCGTCATTGCCGTGGCCAACGGCAAGGCCCCGCCCCCCGGTTGCGCATGGGGAGCGGGGCCTTGGCCGTTCGCTCAGGACACTCGCTCAGGACACTCGGTCAGAACGCTCGCTCAGAACTCTCCGCGTTCGAGGATCAGGTCGTGCTCTCCCTCGATCTCCTGGTCCGCCGTCAGGTGGAGGTGGGCGCCGTTGGTGACGCCGTCCTGGGCGAGGGTCAGGAGGTGGCGGGCGAGGGAGACCAGGCCGGCGGGGTTCGCCTTGATGGCGACCTCCGTCGCGCTGACCTTCAGCTCGATCTCGAAACCGTCCTCCCAGGCGAAGCGGAGGGCCTCGCCGGGGCGGTGGTCGGGGACATCGATCGTGCGATCCATCAGTTCATCGTTTCTATTCGAGGTAGATGTGGCGGTTCTCGACGATCATCATCTTGCCGGGCTTCCTCGGATTCGGTACCAGCCGCTCGAAGTTCATGTGGGGTCCGCCGCCGTGCTGGCCGGTGATGTCCGTCTCTCCCATGCGGGCGACACGGGTGCCGTCCGCGGAGACGTACCGTCCGCTGCCGGCCACCGGCTCGGTGTAGCCCGGGCCGAGCCACCGCTCCGCCGCGTCGAGGACCTCGTCGGTCGGCATCCTCGTGTTGTTCACGGGGTGGCCGTCCTCGTCGACCTTGCGGTACGAGGTCCACGGATCGCAGGGCGTGGAGTTGTGGACCAGCACCGGCGTCGAGCCGGCCAGCACGTAGTACGTGTGCAGGTCGTCGACCGTCAGGTTGTACGTCCGGGTGTGCCCGGTGAACGGGCGGTTGCCCGTCACGACGACGGTGTCGCCCTTGTCGGTGCGCAGGCTCATGCCCGGCTTGAGGTCCCTCGCGGCCACCCAGTTCTTCGCGGAAGGCGACCAGAACGGGTGCTCGTGCGTGGCGGTGAGCTTCTCGATGCCGTCCCGTGTGGCGATGGACAGCTCGTTGAAGTACTTGTCGCCGTCCGTGCGGATGAGGCGGGTGACCTTCCGGGGGGCCGTCTTTCCGGTCTCCGGGTCGGTTGCCAGGACCTGGTCACCGAGTTCGACGTCCTCGATGTCCTTGGTGGAGCCGTCGGCCATGAGCACGTCGGTGCCGGCCAGGAAGCAGTTGTTGCAGCTGGGGGTCTTCCTGGCGTCGGTGGCCGCGTCGACGACGTCGTCCGCCTTCTTGGCCTTGCCCAGCTTCAGGAGCTTGAAGACCTTGCCCCACGGCAGGTCCGCTGCCATGGGCCCGCAGTTGCCCCAGGACACGTCGTCCTTGCACTGACCGGCCTGCTCGGTGTCGAAGACGAAGAAGTTGAACAGCTCCTTGGCCTGCTGCTTCCTCCGGTTCTCGCCGAGCGGGGCGATGCCGTTGTAGATGCCGTACTTGCCGACCGAGACGTACGTCTTGGCCTTCAGGCGCCCGGCGGTGTGGGTGTAGGTGAACAGTGTGGAGCCGTCGGAGCGGGACGTCATGTCCTGCTGCACCATGTGCTGGACCCAGTGGCCCTTGCTGTCCTGGGTGAACCACTCCCTGGTGCCGGGCGGGCAGCCGCCACCCCCCTCGCACACGCCGACGGGACGCAGGCCGTCCGGGTCGGAGGTCGAGATCGGGCTGTTGCGGGAGTAGGCGTAGCCGTTGATCTGGAGCGGGTCGGCGACGTCGATGACCGGGTCCGCGGAGAGGAAGCGGCCGGAGGTCTGGTCGTACTCGCGGGCGCCGATGTGGGTGAGGCCGGTGGCCGCGTCGTCGATGCCGGTGCCCAGGTAGCCGCGCTTATTGGGCCAGCTCGCCGGCTTGGTGCCGCGGTTCTCGCCGTACGGCTTGAAGGCGCGGCGGGTGACGGCCTGGCCGGAGGCGACGTCCACCGAGGTGTCGGAGGTGCCCAGTTGGTCGGCGAGCAGGACGCCGAGCTTGTGGCCGGTCGTCGCCCCGTTGGTGGTGGTGCGGACGACGGTGGGCGCACCGGCCTGGGCGTAGGACCTGGACGCGCGGGTGATGGTGCCCGCCGTGTCCGTGGTCAGCTCCGTGTCACCCAGGTACAGGGTGGATCCGGAGGGGGAGTTCTCCAGGATGCGGTTGCCGTCGGCGTCGTAGACGTAAGTCGTCTTCTTGCCGTCGTCGGTGATCGACTCCAGTTTGTTCTCGGAGGACCAGACGAGGTCCTGCGTGGTGGTGGACAGGTCGCGGACGGTGGTGTTGCCCGTCGCGTCGTAGGTGTAGGCGCTGCCCTTGCCGGCAGGGGTGGAGCTGGTCCACGTCATCGTGTGCGGCTGCGTCGAGTTCTTGCCGTAGCCGTAGGAGTACGTGACGTTCTTCGTCGCGTCCGCCGTGTCGTGGTCGGTCAGCGTGGCGCGGTTGCCGATCCAGTCGAAGGTGAACGACTGGCGGTAGGCGGTGCTGCCGGTGGAGACGGTGGTGGCGTCCGGGGCGGCGGCCGCGAGCGTCGACGTCAGCGCCGAGTCGGGGCTCAGGGCGTCCGTGCCCTCGTCGGGGGCGTCAGCGACCGGGCCGGAGGAGGGCGCGTAGTCGGTGCGGTGGCCCCACGCCGTGCCGTCGGCCGTCTTGCAGCCGGTGCCGGTGCCGGTCGGCGTGATCTTCGACGTCCAGGCGTGCACCAGCTCGCCCATGACGTCGTAGGTGTAGCACTGGGTGTCCCAGGCCGCGTCCGACAGTTGGCGGGCGTTGGAGGTGATGGTGCCGGAGGCGTCGTAGGAGTAGTAGCCGTCAGTGATGCGGTGCGGTCCCGAGGTCTCGCGGTCGGTCACCGTGCGCTGGAGACGGCCGGTGTGCGGGTCGACGAAGTTCGTCGTCCACACCCGGTAGGGCTGTGAGCCGGAGACCGTGCGCAGCACCTCGCCGTAGGGCGAGTAGGTGGCGTCGGCCGTGTACCAGGTGAGACCGGAGGTCGACTCGGCGAGGCCGTCGCGGTTGTAGCGGGTGACGACCTTCTCGCTCTTCAGGCCGCCCTTCGCGGGCAGGGTGACGGACTGCGGCTTGCCGGTGGGCGTGTAGGTGTAGGCGTAGGTGTACGTGCCGGACAGGCCGGTGGTCAGGGCGTTGGCCGGGACGACCGTCTCGCTGCCGCTGACGTGGTACTCGGAGTCGTAGCCGGTGACACGCTGGACGTAGTCGCCGCCGTCGGTGTGGCGGATCGCGGCGGTCTGCTTGCCGAGTCCGCCGGGCGACTCGTCGTAGGTGTACTCCTTGGCCGGGGTCGCCGTGGCGGAGCCCCGCCGCACGTACCGCACCCGGCCCAGCACGTCGTACTCGGTGAACGTCTCCTGCTGCCGCGCGTTCTTCACACGGTTCGCGCGGTCGGCGGCGTCGTACCAGGTGTTCGTGGTGCCGGTGTCGGGGTCGGTGGCGGACGTGACCCGGCCGCGAGCGTCGTACACGTAGGACCAGACGTTGCCGGCCGGGTCGGTGACCTTGCTGCGCAGGCCGCGGGCGTCGTAGTCGTACGTCGTGGTGCGGCCGTTGGTGGAGTCGGAGTCGCCCTTGCTGTAGTGCTTGATCGAGGTGACCCGGCCGAGGGCGTCGTAGTAGGTCCGGGTGCGCGGGGCCGTGGAGCCCACCGGGTCCACGTAGGTGCTGGTGTCGCTGTAGCTGGTGTAGGTAGCGTACTTGTAGTCGCCGCTGTGGTAGGTCGAGGCGCGGACCTCGCGCTCCAGGCCGTCGTAGCGGTGCTTGACGTAGCTGGGGATCAGCGACTTGGACCGGGGCGCGAACAGCTCGGTGCTCGGCTCGCCCTTGGCCAGGTAGGAGGCGGTCTTCTCGTCGACCAGCCCGTGGTCGTTGTACGAGGTGTCCACGATGATCCGGCCGGGGCCGTGGGCCTCGGTCTGCTTCTGGACCTCGCGCTGGAGACCGTCGTAGAGGGTGATCTCGCGGGCGTAGGTGCCGTCGTCCTTGAGCCTCTGGACGGTGATCGCGGCCGGGCGGTTCTGGTCGGGGGTGGCCACCGCCATCTGGTAGGAGATCTGCACGGACGGCGACTGGCCGACGGACTGACGCGAGGGCGACCAGCCCTTCACCAGCCGGCCGAGGGCGTCGTACTCGTTGCGGGTGACGCGGCCGTTGGGGTCGGTGAGCGTCAGGGCCAGGCCACGTCCGGGGTCGTAGGTCGTGGTGGTGGTGTGGCCCTTGGCGTTGATCGACTTGACCTCGGTGACGGGGCCGCCCGCGTCGGCGGGGGTGTACTGGGTCTCGGTGGTGCCGGTCCCGGGCGAGGTGACCTTGCGGACCCGGCCCAGGGGGTCGTAGGTCGTGGTGACGACGAAGGACACCGCCGTGCCGGCCCCGTCGTTCTCGGCCTTGGAGGTGACCAGGCCCTTGGTGGGCGCGTCGCCGTAGGTGAGGTTGTCGTAGGTGTTCTGCTCGATCGACTTGACCTTGGTGGCGGGGTCGGCCGCGGCCTGGGTGGCGCAGCTGGTGCCGGTGACGCGCTGCTCCTTGGCCAGGCCGATCAGCCAGGCCGAGGTGTTGTGCACGTACGACGTGGTGGTGCAGGTCTGGTCGGAAAGGGTCTCGGAGCTGCCGTTGGGCTTGACGACGACCGTCTCCACCTGGAGGGGCAGGCCGTAGGTGTCGTCGACCGTGGTGATCCTGCGTACGGCACGCCAGGTCGGGTCCGCCGTCTGGATCTCGTCGGTGCGCTTGACGCCGACGCGGTGGGCAAGCAGCGGCTCGCCGGCCGTCCCGTCCTCGTTCTCCCGGGCGCGGGAGGCGGTCTGCTTGGAGTAGGGGAAGGTCAGGGCACGCTTTTGGACCTTGCCGTCGGAGTTCAGGTAGGTGATGACCTCGGCGGTCATGCCCGCGAACTGCGGCGCGTCGTCGGCGAGGAGGGTGTAGGTGCCGGTGGAGTCCTTGACCTCGCCGCCGACGCCTTGGAAGTAGCGCGTGACGGTGTACGACTGGGGGTTGACGTCGCCCTGTTCCGAGACGGTCTTGCCGCCCTTACGGACGGAGACCTGCCGGTAGCCCTTCCAGTCGCTGTAGGTGCGCAGTGCCGGGCGGGTGAACTCGTCGTCGCTCTTGGCCCAGGCGGAACCGGAGTACTTGTACGTGGTGATGACGGGCTTGCCGTGCGAGGTGACCTTGTCGGTCTCGGTGACGGAGGAGACGACGTACTTGTTGAACCAGGCCTTCGCGGGCGTCTTCTCGTCGCCGTCGGGGGACCAGCGCACCGGGTAGCAGGTGCCGTTGCTGCGGCCCTTGTCCTCGGATGGCTCGCTCGCGCAGCCGCCGGTGTACTCGACCTCGATGTCGCCGCCGTACTCGGTGGAGACGGTGCCGATGCGGGGGCGGGTGAAGGCGGGGCGCTGGTCGCTCTTGCCGGTGAGGACCAGGTTGGGCAGCTGGCGGTCCTTCAGCCGGGTGTGCAGCGGCGAGGTGGAGCCGACGGTGTACGCGGAGAAGCTGACGCCGTCCGCGGACTGGGCGGTGCCGGTGGTGTCACCGGGCGCGTAGCCGGTGCGGGTGATGGAGTTCAGCCACAGGCCCGGCGCGGTGTCGTACCAGTCCTCCGGGAAGGACTGGTGGAGCGTGTACTTGTCGACGGATCCGAGGCCGGTCTGTCCCGCGCGTGCCGCCTTGGTGGTCACCGTGTCCAGGCGCATCTGCGTCCAGAACGACGGGAACTGCGGGCAGAGTTTGGACGTGGACTTGCAGTTGAGGTTGCCGGGGGTGTCCCACCACGGCCGGTAGGCGCCCGGGTCGTCCGTCTTGGCGAAGTTGGCCGCGTCGCAGGCGGTCGTGGACTTCAGGCAGCGCTGCTCGACGCCGAACTCGACCTTCGCGGACGGCTTGGTGAGGTCGCTGCGCATGCCGTACTCGATGACGGTCGGGTAGGCGGCGCGGTCGTACTGCTCGGGCGACTTGAACTTCTTACGGACGGCGTAGTGGTTCGACTCCTGCTTCCAGGTGACGACCATCGTGTTGCCGTGGACGTCGACGACCTTGTCCAGGCCCCAGCGCCAGGCCTGCTGCTTGCCGGCGCCGCAGCGGGAGTCGGCGAAGGCGTCGGCGTGGCAGGGTTCCTTCGGGTGGTTGCCGAAGACGGGCACGGTGGAGACGGAGTTGGTGTCGGCGTGGCCACCGCCGACCTGGTTCTGGCCGTAGTAGTACTTCGTGCCGTCCCGGGTCGTGACGACCCAGTACTCACCGTTGTTGTCGTCGTTGGTGGCGCCGACCTTGTGCTCGACGCGCGTGCCGTCGTCCTGCATCAGGCGGTAGGTCTCGGTGTCCGTCTCGGGGTCGCTGCCCGAGGCGGCGGCGCGGACCAGCTCGGTGGTCTTCCCGTTGAGGGACATCGCCGCGTTGTACGACACCCAGCACAGGTCGGACGTCTTGTCCTTCTTCGCCGTGTTGTTGGGCGTGCCGGAGTCGAGCGTCTTGCGGTCGTCCTTGCAGGTGCGGTAGCGGCGCTCGATGTAGCCGGCGTCGTAGGTCCAGCCCTCGCCGATCCAGGACGCCTGGGGTGAGGAGACCGCGGTGCGGCCGTCCACGGTCTGCGAGTTGTACTCGAAGGAGACCTTGGGGGCGGGGCCCGCGGGCGCGGGCGGGACGGTCAGCGGGTAGGACCAGGTGAACGCGCCCGACGACCCGGCCACCTCCCACTTGCCGTCGGAGGCGAGCGGGGTCGCCTTGAAAGTGCCGCCGTTGCCGGTGCCGGAGTCGACGGCGCCGATGACGGCGGTGTCGCCGGTGGCGGCCGCCGGGGTCGCGGAGTTCGAGTCGCGGTAGGCGGCCTGGAACACACCGGAACCGGTGGCAGAGGCGGCCGACGGTGCCGAGGCCGGCGTGACCGTGCCGTCGGCTGCCGGGTCGACGGTGGCGGTGAGGGAGTTGGAGGCCGTGTCGTTGGTGGTCTCCAGCTCCTCGTACGTCTGGCACGCCTCGTCGTCCGGCGTGGTCAGGTAGCACTCGGGGAACTGCACGAAACTCAGCCGGGAGGCCCAGTCGGCGCCGTAGAGGCTCTGGAACTTCGTGTAGTCGAGCTTCACGGAGACGGGGACCGCGCCGGTGGCCGGGGCCTGCACCTTCAGGACGGCACCGTCGACACCCTGGCTGACGGCGGAGGTGCGGTCCGGGATCGAGACCTGCCACGTCCCGGTGGGCACCGGCTGGTCGGGGGCCTGGCCGAGGCTGACCGGGAGGGTTCCCACGGGGGTCAGGGCGACCTGCTGGGCCGAGGCGGAGGAGCGCAGCGCCGTCGGTGTCGTGGCCGGCGCGCCGAAGGTCACCGAGCCCGCCAGGTTGGACGGCGGGGACGTGGTGTTGGTCGGTGCCGCGAGCAGGTCGTCGGGTACCTGGCCCTTGAGGGTGTCCAGGTGACGGGAGAACACCTTGCCCTCGATGGGCACTTCGTTCTCCAGCTGTTCCAGCGGAACCGTCTCCCGGCCGCTCTCGTCGTACGTCGGGTTGGGATCGGGTGGCAGCGCCAGCGACTGGGTGGGCAACAGCCCCACCAGCAGGGCGGCTGCCGCGGTCGGTATGGCGGTGCGTGCGACGCTGCGGCGGGCATGCGGAAGGCGGCGGCCGAACACGAAGAGGTTCCCCCGGACCACTCGAAGCGGGGCCGGTGAAGGACCACGCGTGATGACTTTCAGACAGCGCAGATTCTGTGGTCAAGGTGTGAACGAATACCAGGTCCCACGTGTTCATGTGAACACGATCACAGTGCGTAACGGGTGATCGCGCCGCATTCAGTCTTCTTACTGAAAACTTACTTACAAGTACCCGAATCCGACCAGGATTTGTCTCTCCTGATGCGAAATCAGTCATTTCTGAACCGGCATCACCGTCCGGTCACCCTCCGCCGCGCACACACCTCGGTGGTGGCCCGCGCGATGGCCATCGATCTTCACAGGGTGACGACAACACCTTCTTGAGTCATCATCAGCCGTCCGGTGGGGGCAGGTCCGGTGGGGGCACTGCGTCCGGTCCGCCGGTCTCTCTGGGGGAAGGGGAACCCGTCCGATGACGCGCAACTTGCGTCGCAGACCCGGCCGTCGGGCCACCGCGGCACTGCTCGCGAGCGCCATCGCCGCGACCGGCATCGCCTACGCCGGCTTCGAACTGTCCGGCGACGCACCGCACGACAGGGCCGGCGACGATCGCCGGACGAAGACGGTCAGCGAGTCCACCGCCCTCGCGCAGGCGGCCCGCACGGGCCGCAGCGTCGAGGTCACGACGGCGCGCACCGCGTCCTCGACCACGTGGGCACAGCCGGACGGCCTGATGACGAAGCGGCTGTACTCCTCCCCGATCCGGGCCAAGGTGGGCGGCGAGTGGCGGAAGATCGACCCGAGCCTGCACCGCACCAAGGAGGGCTGGGAGCCCAAGGCCACCAACACCCGGGTGGTGTTCTCCGCCGGGGCCGAAGGCAGCGGTGAGCGCTCCTCCCGCTCGACGGTGCGGCGCGTCTCCCTCGTGAGGACCGCCGCCGCCGACACCGGAACACCGCTGGCCACGCTGTACGTCGGCGGCGGTGACTACGCGATCCAGCTGACCTGGCCGGGCGCCGTGCCCACGCCGATCGTCGACGGCAACCGGATCCTGTATCCGGAGATCTTCCCCGGCGGCGACCTGGTGCTGGTCGCCGACGACGACGGCTTCGGACAGGTCGTCGTGGTGAAGAACCGTCAGGCGGCCGCCGACCCGCATGTGCAGCAGCTCTCCTACGGCCTGCACTCGGCCGACCTGACCTTCCGGCTCGACCCGGTCAGCGGCGTGGTCAGCGCCGAGAGCGCCTACGGCGACGAGGTGGCCGTCTCCCCCACTCCGCTGATGTGGGACAGCAGCGGCGCCCCGGCCGTCACCGACGGCACGGTCGGCGCGACCGCCCAGCCGACCACGCCCGAGTCCCCGGACCCGACGGACTCCACGAGCGAGTCGCCCTCGGACACCGCGAGCCCCTCCGAGGAGGCGGTCGAGTCCGACGAGCAGAGCGACACGGACGTCGAGGTGCTGCCGTCGGCGAGCGACGGACCCGAGCCGACGGTGGCGGAGTCCCCGCTGCCCTCCGCGCCGGCCGAGCCGACCCCCGCTCCCTCGCAGAGCGGTTCCTCCGCGACCCTGAGCCTGCCCTCCCTGGACGGCCCGTCCCCCGACTCGCGCGGCGACCTCGTGGAGGCGGACCTCTCCGCGGGCCAGTGGACTCTCACCCCCGACCAGGACTTCCTGAACGACCCGGCCACCACCTACCCGGTCTTCATCGACCCGTCGGTCAAGAAGCACACCCAGAACTGGACCACCGCCTACAACCGGCACCCCAACGCCACGTTCTACAACGGCAAGGGCTTCAACAAGGGCGGCACCCACGAGGCCCGCGTCGGCTTCGAGTCCGACACCTGGGGCACCTCGCGCTCCTTCTTCAACATCTCCTTCGACAAGGGCCTCAAGGGCACCAAGATCACCAGCGCCAAGCTGCGGATGCTGGAGACCTACTCCTGGTCGTGCCAGTCCCGCTCGATGAGCGTGCACCTCACCGGCGAGATCGACTCACACACCAACTGGAAGAACGCGCCCAAGCTGCACGACGGCAACAAGCTCGCCACCAAGAGCTTCGCGCACGGCTACAAGTCCGGCTGCCGGGACGCCTTCGAGACCTTCGACGTGAAGAAGGGTGCCCAGAAGGCAGCCGACAAGGGCGAGGACATGATCACCTTCGGGATGCGCGCCCGTGACGAGAACGCCCAGTACGCGTGGAAGAAGTTCCAGGCCAACGGCGACTTCGCACCCGTGCTCGAACTGGTCTACAACCGCAAGCCGTCGATCGTCTCCAACTCCCTCGACCTCGGCCCGGACGGCAAGTGCACCACCACCAAGCCGTACGTCCGCATGGGCTCCGGCGACCTCACCTTCACAGCCAAGGCCGCCGACAAGGACAAGAACCTCGACTACTTCGACTTCGACCTGTGGCAGACCGGCCAGTGGGACACCACCGGCGACCTGCTGAAGTCGACCGGCAAGGTGTCCGCGGGCGGCGACGCCGACACCGCGCTGCGCACCACGCCCAAGTTCTCCACGAGCGGCCTGAAGAGCGGCGCCACGTACTCCTGGCGCGTGCGGGCGGTCGACGACGCGGGCACCACCTCCGGCTGGTACCCGAAGACGCCCTGCCGGTTCGTGCTGGACACCACCGCTCCCCGTCCGCCGAAGGTGTCCTCCACCGACTTCCCCAACGCCGACGGCAGCGAGAACGGCTTCGGCAACGACGGTGAGGACGCCAACTGGTCGACGAAGAAGTTCGGCACCGCCGGCGCCTTCACCGTGCGCGCCCTGAACACCGACGTCGTGCGCTACGAGTACGGCTTCAACTCGGCCAGCTACACCGGCAGCCTCGCCCGCACCAACGGCACGGCCACCAGCGTCAGCGCCACCATCTCGGGCGCCAAGCCGCCGACAGCCGGCCCGAACGTGCTGTACGTCCGTGCCGTCGACAGCGCGGGCAACGTCTCCGAGGCCACGAAGTACTTCTTCTACGTGACCCCGCGCGACCAGGCCGACACCCCCGGCGACTTCACGGGCGACAAGCTGCCCGACATGATGGTCGTCACCGAGGGCGGCAACCTCGCCCTGTACCCCTCCCAGGCCACGACCGACCTGACCAAGGGCTCCGGGGACCTGGACTACTCGATGCCGGGCGCCTACCGGGCCAACCCCGAGAAGGACCCCAACGGCGACGACCTGCCGCCGTACGTGGCCGCGCCCAACGGACACTTCAAGGGCGCCCTGATCACCCACAACGGCGACATCTACGGCGGCGACGGCCTCCAGGACCTCGTCGTGCGGGTCGAGGGCAAGCTCTTCGTCTACCCCGGCGACGGTTACGGCGCGGTCGACATCGACCGCCGCCAGGAGATCCTGCTGCCGGCGGGCGCGCCGAGCCCGTCGACCCTCACGCAGATCGTCGCCGCGGGCGACATGACCGGTGACGGCCGCACCGACTTCCTCGCCACCGTGGGAGACGCTCTGTGGGTGTTCACCGGCTACCACGGCGCCACCATCGACCAGGCCGTCCGCCTGTCCTCCTCCGCGTGGACCGAGCGTGACCTGGTGACAGTCATGGACGTCAGCGGCGACGGCGTCACCGACATCGTCTACCGCACGGACGCGTCCTCGCGGCTGCTGTTGCGCAAGGGCATCGCCGCGAGCGGGGGCGGGGTCGACCTCAACTCCCTGGCGGCCGGTGCGAACTCCGCCGGCGGCGCGGACACCGAGTACGGCGCGGCCGGCTGGTCCAGCGCCGGCATCCCGCTGCTGATGGGCACGCCCGACGCCAACGGCGACGCCGTGCCCGACATCTGGGCCGTCCGCTCCGACGGGTCCGTCCGCTTCTACTCCGGCGGCAAGACCGTCCTGTCGGGCTCCGGAACGGAGATCGTCGGCGCGGCGAGCTACTGGAAGACCCGCATCGCCATCGGATAGCCCACCGGGCCACCGCAGCACCAGGGCGAGGGCCGCCGGACTCCACGTCCGGCGGCCCTCGGCCTGTCTGCCCCGGCATCGCCGTCCCATCCACCTAATCTGATGGCATGTCAGATGAAGAGTCGTACGAGCTGCTCGGCTTCGACAACGTGCTGTTGCCGGTCGGGGATCTCGGTGAGGCCGTGAGGTTCTACGAGCGCGCCGGGTTCGTGCTCGGGTTCCGGTTCGACGAGGGCGGGATCGCGTCGCTGAAGGTCGGGGGTGAGACGCCCGGCATCCTGCTGCAGCAGGAAGAGGGGGTGGGGCATCGGCCGCCGCCCTGGCCGTCTCCGCGGGTGTGGCTGGAGGTGCCGGACGCACGGGCGGCGGCGAAGAGGCTGGCCGATGCCGGGATCCCGCCGTTCGACGGCCCCTTCTCCGTCGCCACCGGATGGACCGTCGAGGTCGCCGACCCATGGGGCAACGTCATCGGCTTCACGGACTACTCCAAGCGCCCGGAGTTGGGGCGCAGGGCCTGACACCAGCCCTCCCACGCCCCCCGGTTGAACGTGTTCAAAAACAGGTCTACAGTCACCCCTGTCAGCGTTTTGAACGCGTTCAAGAAGGGGTGGGGCATGGACCGCACCGTCATCGCCTACGTCATCTACCTGGTCGTCAGCATCGCGCTGACCGTCTGGGTGGCCCGCACGCTCAGCCGCAACGGGCGGATCTTCCTGGCCGACGTCCTGCACGGCAACGAGAAGCTCGCCGACGCGGTCAACCACCTCCTGGTGGTCGGCTTCTACCTCGTCAACCTCGGCTTCGTGGCGCTGTATCTGAGTGGTGACGACACCATCACGGACACACGCGAGATCTTCGAGGCCCTGTCGACCAAGCTGGGCGTGGTGCTGCTGGTGCTCGGTGTGATGCACCTGGGCAACGTGTACGTGCTCAACAAGATCCGGCGGCGGGGAGTGATGGAGCGGGAGCAGGTACCGCCCGTGGCGCCGCAGGGCTGGGTCGGGACGCAGGGGGCGTGAGCACCGTGACGACCACCGAGGACCGGGGCGCCGCTCGCGCCCCGGTCCGCCGGCTCACCGTCCTGTACGACGCCGAGTGCGGCCTGTGCACCCATCTGCGCGACTGGCTCGTACGACAGCCCCAGCTGGTGCCGCTGGAGATGGTGCCCGCGGGGTCGGAGGAGGCCCGGCGGCGCTTCCCCGGGCTCGACCACCGGGCCACGCTCGACGAGGTCACCGTCGTCGGCGACTCGGGGCAGGTCTACCGGGACGCCGCCGCCTGGATCGTGACGCTCTGGGCGCTGCGTGAACACCGGCCGCTCGCCCACCGGTTGAGCACCCCGGCCGGAGCCCGGCTCGCCAGGGGCGCGGTGCTGGCCGCCGCCAAGTGGCGCGGGACGCAGCGGGGCGGCACGTTGTGGGGCGGGCAGGTGTACCGCAGGTCCGACGGGTGGTCGTACCACCCGAGCGCCGGCTGGAGCTGGTCCCCACCGGGCTGTGACAGCGGCGGCTGCGTCACTCGTTAGGCTCCTTACGTGCCTGCGAACCACGACGGCCCCGCTCAGGGCCCCGCCCAGACCAAGTCCGAGCAGACCCGTGCGCTGATCCTCGAGACCGCGATGCGGCTGTTCCAGGAGCGGGGGTACGACAAGACGACCATGCGGGCCATCGCCAAGGAGGCCGGGGTCTCCGTCGGCAACGCGTACTACTACTTCGAGGGCAAGGAACACCTGATCCAGGGCTTCTACGACCGCCTCGCCGCCGAGCACCGGGCGGCGGTCCGCGAGGTCCTGGAGCGGGAGACCGACCTGGGCGAGCGGCTTGCGGGGGTCCTCAGGGTCTGGCTGGACGTCGCCACTCCCTACCACGAGTTCGCCGTGCAGTTCTTCAAGAACGCCGCTGACCCGGACAGCCCGCTCAGCCCCTTCTCCCCCGAGTCGGAGCACGCGCGCGTGGAGGCGATCAGCGTGCACCGGGAGGTGCTGGCGGGGGCGAAGACGAAGGTGCCGGAGGAGCTGCGCGACATCCTGCCCGAGCTGATGTGGCTCTCCCAGATGGGGCTCGTCCTGTACTGGATCTTCGACCGGACCGAGGGGCGCGAGCGGAGTTACCGGCTGGCGGAGCGGGGCGCCCGCCTCACCGCGCGCGGTGTCGTACTGGCCCGGTTCCGGGTGCTGCGGCCGCTGGTGCGGGAGGTGCACGAGCTGTTCACGGACTTCCTGCCGGGGATGACGAAGGTGTTGCCGGATCCGGCCGTCAAGAGGCAGGGCGAGTGATCACCGTCGGGTGAAGACCGACTGACCGCCCGCCCGCGTCGCCCCCTAGATCCAGTTCAGCTTCCAGAGCCGGAACACGCCGTCGCCGTCGTCGAGGTACTGACCGCCTCCTACGTCCTCGCTGGTGACGACGTACTCCTTGCGCTGCCACAGCGGGATGACCGGCACGTCGTCGGCGACCGTCAGCTGTAGGTCGCGGAAGACAAGGGAGACCTGGCCGCGGTCGGCGTACTGCCGGCTGTTCTTGATGAGGTTGTCGACGGTCTTGTTGCTGTAGCCGGTGTTCATGGTGCCGTCCGTGCCGACGAGCGGCGCGGTGAAGGTGTCCGCGTCGGGGTAGTCGGCGACCCAGCCGACGGCGTACGCGTCGAGTTTGCCGGTGGCCCAGCGCTTCTGGAAGTCGGTCCACTCGTAACCCTTGACCGTGACCTTGAACAGGCCGGTCGCCTCCAGTTGCCGCTTGATCTCCTTGGCCTCGTCGGCGGCGGAACCGCTGCCCAGGCCGTAGCCGTAGGTGAAGCGGACGGGGAGGCTCACGCCGGCCTCGGCGAGGAGCTTGCGGGCCTGCTTCGGGTCCTGCTTGGGATAGGCGTCGAAGTAGGACGTGGTGTGGCCGGTGATGCCGGTCGGGATGAGGGAGTAGAGGGGGTCGACCGTGCCGTCGTAGACGGTCGCGGCGAGCTGGTCGCGGTCGATCAGCCAGGCCATGGCCTTGCGGACGCGGACGTCGTGCAGGGGCGAGCCCTTGCGGGTGTTGAAGTAGAGGTTGCGGGTCTCGGAGCTGTCGTCCTCGGAGACCCGCTGGCCGGGGTCGCTGGGGTTGAGACCGGCGAGGACCTTGGGCGGCAGCTGGCGGGTGGCGACCTCGACCTGCTTGGCGTTCCAGGCCTTGTCGAGGGCCTCGCCGTCGGCGTAGTAGCGCAGCTCGATCGGCGGGCCCGGCTTCACCGCGCCCTTGTAGTCGCCGTAGGGCTTGAGCACGGCCTCGCGGCCCTTCTTGTACGAGCTCAGCTCGTAGGGGCCGGTGCCGTCGACGGAGCTGCCGGTGCGCAGGGAGGCCGCCGGGTAGCTGTCACGGTCGACGATCGAACCGGCGCCGGTGGCCACCTTGAACGGGAAGGTGGCGTCCGCGGAGGACAGGTGGAAGGTGACGGTCATGCCGTCGGCGTCCACGGACTGGAGGGTGGAGAGCAGGGAGGCCGGGCCGACATCGGAGTTGATCTTCTTGACCCGGTCGAAGGAGTACTTCACGTCCTCGGCGGTCATCGCGCGGCCGCCGGGGAACCTCAGCCCGCCGCGCAGTTCGCAGCGGTAGGTACGCAGGCCGCTGCCCTGGAAGCCGCAGCTCTTCGCGGCGTCCGGCACGGGCTCGGCGCCGCCCGGACCGAACGTCAGCAGGGTCTGGAAGACGTTGCTGAACAGGGCCCAGGAGCCGGCGTCGTAGGCGCCGGCCGGGTCGAGCGAGGTGACGGTGTCTGTCGTACCGACCCTGATGGTTTTGCCCGTGTCCTCCTGCGACGGCAACAGCTGCCAGCCGCCGATTCCCGCGGCCGCCAGCACCAGCAGTCCCGCGAGAACGCGCATGCGAATTGATCGCATGGTGGTGTGCCTCCAAAAATGCCACTCACCTAAGTGGCGCGGCTCACCTAATCACGCGGGTTTCAGCCGGGGGAAGAGGATTCTGGTGAGATGAGAAAGCTCTTACCCAAGGGTGTGTCAGGGGGGTTTCACAGCTTTCTCTCGGCATCGGCGTGGGCGGCCGCGGAACCCGTCAGTCCCCTTCGAGGTGCAGCTCGGTCGCCGGGTCCGCCGCGCACCGGTGGGCGAGCGCGGCGACCTGGCGCAGGACTTCGCGGTCCGTCGCGAGAGGGACCCGGCCCGCGAGGACGGTGAGCTCGTCCGTCAGCTGGTCCATCTGCCCCGGTGTCAGGCGCAGGGAGCCGTAGAGGTCGACACGGCCCAGCATGGGCAGGCCGCTGCTCGCGCAGAGGCGGGCGAAGGTGTCGGCGGTGTCCAGGTGGGCGTCGATCCTGGTGAGCCGGCGACGCCGGGGGCTTGTGCCCGGTTGGTCCACCCGCATCAGCATCACGTCGACGCCCATCGCGTCCCCGTCCTGTTCGTGCGTACGGTCACGCTGTTCGTGCGTATGGTCACGCTGTTCGTGCGTATGGTCACGCCTGCTTCGACGCCAGTTCGATCACCGTGATGTCCGAGGGGGCGCCCACGCGGGTGGGTGGGCCCCAGGCGCCGGCGCCGCGGGAGACGTAGAGCTGGGTGTCGCCGTAGCGGTCCAGGCCGGCCAGGGTCGGGTTCGCGGCGGCGGCGATGAGGTTGCCGGGGAAGAGCTGGCCGCCGTGGGTGTGGCCGGAGAGCTGGAGGTCGACGCCGTGCTCGACGGCGTCGTGGATCTGCACGGGCTGGTGGGCGAGCAGGACGCACGCGCGCGTGGTGTCGCGGTCGCCGAGGGCCTTGGCGAAGTCGGGGCCCTGGCCGTCGCTCTCTCCGGCGATGTCGTTGACGCCCGCCAGGTCGAACCATGGCAGCTCGGTGCGGGCGTTCTCCAGCGGGCGCAGGCCCAGCCGGCGTACCTCCTCGACCCACTGCTCGGCGCCGGAGAAGTACTCGTGGTTGCCGGTGACGAAGAACGCCCCGTGCCGCGACCGGAGTTGCCTCAGGGGCGCGGCGGCCGGGCCGAGGTCCTTGACGCTGCCGTCGACCAGGTCGCCGACGACCGCGATCAGGTCGGGCTGGGTCGCGTTGATCGTGTCGACGACCTTCTGGGCGAAGCCGCGTCCGAGGACCGGGCCCAGGTGGATGTCGCTGACGACGGCGATCCGGTAACCGTGCGCCGCGCGGGGCAGCTTGGCCAGCGGAACGGTGACCCGCTTCACCTTCGGGCCGCGCAGGACGCCGTAGGTGCCGTAGCCGACCGTACCGACGGCGGCCGCGGCGGCCGCGCCGCCGACCACGCGGGAGACGAAGAGGCGGCGGGAGGGGGCCGCCAGCAGTACCTCTTGAGGTGTGTCGTTGTCTTCGGGCTGCTCAGTGGCCGTCGTCTCGTTGGCCGCACCCGACCGCACGGGCTCCGGTCGCGGTACGGCGGTCACGGCGGCCGGGGCCCGTCTCTCCAGGTAGCGCTGCAGCAGCGGCCGTACGGCCTCGCCGACCACCACCGCGAGCAGCAGGTATATCGACAACGCCAGCCACAGGAAGCCAGGCCAGGCCATGACCTGCTGGAGCCAGAACGGGGCTCCCGTGCGTTCGCCGACGAGTGCGCCGATGGCAAGGATCCAGCCACCTGCGATCACCGCGGCGCCGGTACGGCGCGCCCAGCCCGGCCCCCGGGTGGTGTCGCGGAACAGGCGGCGCCACAGGTACCAGTTGCCCGTCACCAGGACGGCGAGCGCGAGCAGCGCGAAAAGGATGACCACGGTGTCGGCTCCCCCGTTATGACGTTCGGCGCAGTGCGCGCACTCCGCGCAACCCGATGACCCCGATGACCGTCCCCAATACGAAGGAAACGACGGCCAGCAGCAGGTGCACCCAGAAGTACGCCGTGGGGTGGCCGTCGTCGAAGGCGAGCCCGCTGCTGTCCTTGACCAGGTTCTTGACGAAAGTGACCCAGATGACCCAGCTCCACACCCCGAAGGCGAGCAGGAACCAGGAGACCGGGCGGCTGAGCTTCATGCGTTCAGTATCTCCGCACGGTGTCCGGTTCCATGACCGGGGTGGGGAGGGCGGCGGGACTTCCCGGCGTGCGGCAGGTACGTTCTCCGTCGTGCCCGCACCCAAGAAGACCATCAGGCGATCCCTGCTGGTCACCTCGACCCTGGTGGCCCTCGCGCTGACCGCGCCCGTCGCCGTGGCGGCCCCGAAGCCGTCGCCCAAGCCGTCGACGAGCCCGTCCGCCACTCCCCCGGCGAACATGTCGTCCGTCGGCGGCACCCGCCTCGGGCAACCGGGGACACAGGTGAACCTGGGCGGCGGCGTTCCGGTGCTGCCGAAGGACCTCACCGCCCGGTCGTGGATCGTCGCGGACGCGGAGTCCGGCGAGGTGCTCGCCTCGCACAACTCCCACTGGCGGCTGCCCCCGGCGAGCACGCTGAAGATGCTGTTCGCGGACACGGTGCTGCCGAAGTTCCCCAAGAGCACCCCTCACAAGGTCACCCGGGAGGAGCTGGAGGGCATCGGGTCCGGCTCCAGCATGGTCGGGATAAAGGAGGGGGAGACGTACACGGTCCATGACCTGTGGCTCGGCGTGTTCCTGATGTCCGGCAATGACGCCGTGCACGTCCTGTCGAAGATGAACGGCGGCGTCGACAACACCGTCCGGGAGATGAACGAGCACGCCGAGGAGCTGCAGGCCCTCGACACGAACGTGGTCAGCCCCGACGGCTACGACGCGGCGGAGCAGGTCTCGTCGGCGTACGACCTGACGCTGTTCGCCCGCTCCGGGCTGCAGAAGAAGGACTTCCGCGAGTACTGCTCGACCGTCCGGGCCAAGTTCCCGGGCGAGACGAAGAAGGACAAGAAGGGCAAGACGACCCGCGGGACCTACGAGATCCAGAACACCAACCGGCTGCTGCGCGGCGACTACGACATCTCCCAGTACCCGGGCATCGCGGGCGTCAAGAACGGCAACACCACCAACGCGGGCGCCACCTTCACCGGGGTCGCCGAGCGGGACGGCCGGGTGCTGCTGGTCACGGTCATGAACCCGGAGAAGAGCGGCCACAACGAGGTCTACAAGGAGACCGCCGCCCTCTTCGACTGGGGCTTCAAGGCGGCCGGCAAGGTCACGCCGGTGGGCGAGCTGGTGCCCCCCAAGGGCGCCGTGCAGTCCGCCCCGCCCGGATCGCAGGACGAGGGGCAGGCAGGCGGGGAGTCCGGTGGCACCGGCAACGCCTCCGGCAAGCCCGTCGCGGCGGCCGCCTCGGCCAAGGGCGGCGTCGGCGGCATCGGGACGGCGCTGGGCATCGCGGGCGGGGTGCTGGTGCTGCTCGCGGCCGGGGCGTTCCTGGTCAACCGCCGGTGGCCGCTGCCGGACCTGGTACGCCGCCGCCGCTGACGGGCTCGGGCTCGGGTGCGGGTGCGGGTGCGGGTGCCTGTGTGACGCCCTCCTCCTGCTTGCTGCCGGTCGCCGTCCAGGCGGCGCAGAACAACACGAGCTTCGAGGTGAAGTTGATCCACAGCAGCAGCGCCACGGGCACGCCGAACGCGCCGTACATGCTCTTTGTGGCGATGCCCTGCATATAGCCGCTGAGCAGCAGCTTCAGCAGTTCGAAGCCGACCGCGCCGACGAGGGCGGCGACGAAGAGGCGGTGCCGGGTCGGCTCGACGCCGGGCAGCAGGGTGAGGGCGTACAGCAGGAGCAGGAAGTCGGCGAGTACGGCGACGGCGAACGCGACGATCCGCAGCAGGACGGTGCCCCAGCCGTGCTCTTCGAGGCCGAGCTGTCCGGCCGACCAGCCGACGGCAGCCGAGGCGAAGGTGGAGGCGCCGAGCGTGACCAGCACGGCGCCGCCGAGGCCGACGAGGACGCCGGCGTCCTTGGCCTTGCGCACGAAGGGGTTCTCCTCGCTGTCGTCCAGCTCCCACACCGCGCGCAGGCACTCCCGCACCTGGCCGACCCAGTTGATGCCGGTGAACAGCAGGACGGCGCCCGCGATGAGGCCGATGGCGCCGGCGTTCTGCACCAGGGCGGCGACGTCGAGCTGCTCGGAGATACCGGGCACCTGGTCCGTGATCTTGTCCTCGAGCCGCTTCTGCGCGCCGGTGCTGAGCGTGGCGGCGGCGACCGCGGCGGCCACCGTCAGCAGCGGGAAGAGCGCGACGAAGCTGACGAACGTCATCGCGGCGGCCAGCCGCGTCCACTTCACGCGATCCAGCCGTTCGTACGACCTCCACGCGTGCGTGGCCATCAGGCGCGTGACGTACGGCCCGATTCCGGGGAGCCCTTTCAGCCAGTCCATGATCCGACCCTGCCCTCGTCGGGGAACACCCATGTACGGGTACCCCAGAACCGCAGGACCGTGGCCAGTGCCATGCCGATTCCGGCGCCGGAGACCGTGTCCGCGCGCTGCGAGGTGAGGCCGAGGCCGTAGTGGCTCACGGTGAGGCAGAGGAGCTGCACGAGGGCGCCGGCGATGTTCACCGCGAAGAAGACGGCGTACGGGCGCAGGCCCCGTACGCGCGCGTGCCGATAGGTGCCGAGCGCGTTGCCCAGGTAGGCGATGGTGCAGCCGGCGAGGAAGGACAGGGCCTTGGCGGTGAGCGGGCCGAGGCCGGCGGGGCCGCGCAGCCAGGTGAACAGGGCGAGGTCGGTGGCGTAGGCGAGCAGGCCGACGGCGGCGAAGCCGAGCAGCTCGCTCCGCCGGGGCGCCGGCTTCACCAATTGGCCACCGCCAGCCCGTACATCGCGATCCACACCAGCCCGATGAGGGCGAGCGCGCGGTCGCGCAGGACGACCTCCTCGGGTTCGCCTGCGGTGCCCCGGTCGGCGAAGACGGCGTATCTGAGGACGGCCAGGATGAAGGCGACCATGGACAGCTGGCGCCACGGCAGCACGCTGGTGTGCGGGACGCCGCCCTCCTCCAGGGCCCACAGGCAGTAGCCGAGAACGGCGACACCGGCGGCGAGCTGCCAGACGAAGCGGAGGTAGCCGGTGGTGTACTCGGTGAGCAACGCGCGCGTGGCACCCGCCTTTCCGGCCATCTGGACCGCTTCGGAGTAGCGCTTGGCCGCCACCATGAACAGCGCGCCGAAGCCGGTGGTGATCAGGAACCAGCGCGAGAGCGGGATGCCGAGCGCGAGCCCGCCGACCATGGCCCGCATGAGGAAGCCGGTGGTGACGACGGCGAGGTCGACCACGAGGACGTGCTTGAGGCTGACGCAGTACGCCAGTTGCATGCCGATGTAGGAGGTCAGCAGGGCCGCGACGACGGGCGAGGTCAGCCAGACCGCGGCGGCGGGCGCCAGGGCCCCCAGGGTCCCTCCGACGGCGTAGGCGACGGGGACCGGGACCTGTCCGGCGGCGACCGGGCGGTGCCGTTTGGTGGGGTGGGCGCGGTCGGCATCGGCGTCGCGGGCGTCGTTGACCAGGTAGACGGCGGCCGCGCAGGCGGTGAACAGCGCGAAGACGAGCGCGAGTTGGGTGAGGGCCTGGAGGGAGAACAGCCGTCCCGCGGCTGCCGGGGCGGCCACGACCAGGGTGTTCTTGACCCACTGCTTGGGGCGGGCGGTCCTGAGGAGGCCGCGCAGGATGGTGCCGGGGCCTCGGCGTGAGGGTGCGGGGCGCTGCTCGGGCCGGGTGTGCTGCTCGGGAAGGGCGGCCACGGTGTCGTGCAGGGGCGCGGTCTCAGTCATGCGCGCCTGCCCCCGCCCCGTTTGTGCTGTGCCTCATCCAGCGCGCTCCGGCGCGCGCGGTGAGCGCCCCGAGGGCCGCGCCGGCCGCGACGTCCGACGGGTAGTGGACGCCGACGACCAGGCGGGAGAGGCACATCGCTGCGGCGAGCGGCGTGACGACGTGGGCTCCCAGTGCTCCGAAGGCGACGGCGGCGGCCGCGGCGGAGGTGGCGTGGGAACTGGGGAAGGAGTGCCGCCCGGCGGTGCGTACCAGGGGCTCGACGTGTGCGGGGCGCGGGCGGCGCACGATCCGCTTCACCCCCATGCTGGCGAGGTGCGCGCCCGCGGTGAGCGCCATGGCGCGCAGCCAGGCGCCGCGCCGGGAGCGGTCCACGGCGGCTCCGGTCAGGCCCGCCGCGAGCCACAGCGCACCGTGTTCGCCTGCTCGGGACAGGGCGCGCGCGGCGCCCGCGATCCTCGGGTCGGTGCCGCAGGCGCGGAGCGCCGAAAGGATGCGGTGGTCCATGTCGTCGAGGTCGTCCATGTGGACTCACTGTTCACGTCAACACCGCTGGAACTCCGGCAATATTGAGCGACATCCCATTAATCACCCATTTCGGGGAGGGAAGTGATGTTTGCCCTCCAAACGCTTATAGCGGGGCGATACGGTCACCGACATGCCTGCCGAGACCGTTCCCGTCACGGGATGGGGCCGCACCGCCCCCTCCGCCGCCCGCCTGGTCCGCCCCCGCACCTACGACGAGGCGCGGGCGGCCGTCCGGGACTGCGGGGCGCGCGGCGGCATTCCCAGGGGCCTGGGGCGGGCGTACGGGGACGCGGCACAGAACGCCGGCGGGACGGTGTTCGACATGGCGGGCCTGGACCGGATCCATGTGATCGACGCCGACGCCGGTACCGTGCGGTGCGACGCCGGGGTCTCCCTGCACCGGCTGATGGAGGTGCTGCTGCCGCTCGGCTGGTTCGTGCCGGTGACACCCGGCACCCGCCAGGTGACGGTCGGCGGCGCGATCGGCGCGGACATCCACGGCAAGAACCACCACGTCTCGGGCTCCTTCTCGCGCCACGTCGACTCCCTGGACCTGCTCACCGCCGACGGCTCGGTCCGTACGGTGACGCCGGGCACCCCTCTGTTCGACGCGACGGCGGGCGGCATGGGCCTGACCGGCGTGATCCTGGGGGCCGCTCTGCGCCTTCTGCCGGTCGAGACCTCCCTGATGTCGGTGGACACCGAGCGCGCGAGCGACCTCGACGACCTGATGGCCCGGCTGACCGCCACGGACCACCGCTATCGCTACTCGGTCGCCTGGATCGACCTCCTCGCCCGCGGCGCGGCGACGGGCCGCGCGGTGCTGACGCGCGGCGACCACGCTCCCCTCGACGCGCTCCCCGCGCGAGCACGCAGGACTGCGTTGGCCTTCCGCCCTGGTCGTCTCCCTGCCGCGCCCACTTTTCTCCCCGAGGGACTGCTCACCCGTAGAACCGTCGGATTGTTCAACGATCTCTGGTACCGCAAGGCGCCCCGCGCGCGGACCGGTGAACTGCAGAAGATCTCCACCTTCTTCCACCCTTTGGACGGCGTGCCGCACTGGAACCGGATCTACGGCCGCGGCGGCTTCGTGCAGTACCAGTTCGTCGTCCGGTACGGCCAGGAGGACACGCTGCGCCGGATCGTACGGCGGGTCTCCGAGCGCCGGTGCCCGTCCTTCCTCGCCGTCCTCAAGCGGTTCGGAGAGGCCGATCCGGGCTGGCTCTCCTTCCCCCTGCCCGGCTGGACCCTGGCCCTGGACGTCCCGGCCGGTCTGTCCGGCCTCGGCGTCCTCCTCGACGAGCTGGACGAGGAGGTCGCCGCCGCCGGTGGCCGCGTCTACCTGGCCAAGGACTCCCGGCTGCGGCCGGAACTGCTCGCCGCGATGTACCCCCGTCTCACCGACTTCCGCGCCCTGCGCGCGGAGCTCGACCCGGGCGGGGTGTTCGTGTCCGACCTCGCCCGTCGCCTCAACCTCCAGGAGCTGTCGTGAAGGACGCCTTCGGCCTCCCCCAGTCCCTCCTCGTCCTCGGCGGTACGTCCGAGATCGCGCTGGCCACCGCGCGCCGCCTGATCATCCGGCGCACCCGCACGGTGTGGCTGGCGGGACGCCCGTCCCTCGCCCTGGAACAGGCCGCCGAGGGCCTGCGCGACCTGGGCGCCGACGTCCACACCGTCGCCTTCGACGCGCTCGACCCCGACTCCCACGAGGCGGTCCTCGGCAAGGTCTTCGCCGAGGACGACATCGACATGGTGCTGCTCGCCTTCGGCATCCTGGGCGACCAGGCCCGCGACGAGCGCGAACCCGTCAGCGCCGTGCGCGTCGCCCAGACCAACTACACCGGTGCCGTCTCCGCGGGCCTGGTCAGCGGCCGCGCGCTGCAGGCCCAGGGCCACGGCTCCCTCGTCGTCCTCTCCTCGGTCGCCGGCGAGCGGGCCCGCCGCTCGAACTTCATCTACGGCTCCAGCAAGGCCGGCCTCGACACCTTCGCCCAGGGCCTCGGCGACGCCCTGCACGGCACGGGCGTGCACGTCATGGTCGTACGCCCCGGCTTCGTCCGGACGAGGATGACGGCGGCCCTCCCGGAGGCGCCGCTCGCGACCACCCCGGAGGCGGTGGCCACGGCCGTGGAGCTGGGGCTGCGACGACGCTCGGAGACGGTGTGGGTACCGGGCGCCCTGCGCGTGGTGATGTCGGCCCTGCGGCACGTACCGCGCACGCTGTTCCGGCGACTGCCGATCTAGGGTCTTTCGTTTGGATCAGGCCGGATCAGGGAGCGGGGTCCGGTGCCGTGCATCGCAAGGCGGAGGAGGGCGGCAGGGCGGAGCCCTGCCGACCGACGACAACGCGGCGAGGCGCGGTGCCGGACCCCGCGAGCCCGGCATGATCCAAACGAGAGGCCCTAGGCGGCCGGGCGGAGATTTAGAGAGTCTGCCGCTGTTGTTCGGCCGGGGCGCAGGCCTGCGGGGGCACCACCGAGCCGCCGAAGGGGTACTCGCGGAGCTTGCGCCAGACGCCGTCCGCGCCCTGCTCGTAGAGGGCGAAGCCGGTGCAGGACCACTCGGCCTCGTAGTCGGCGAGTTCCTCGTAGGCGCGGTCCATGGCCGCTTCGTCGATGCCGTGGGCCACCGTGACGTGCGGGTGGTACGGGAACTGCAGTTCACGTGCCACCGGCCCGGAGGCGTCCCGGATCTGCTTCTGCAGCCAGGTGCACGCCTCGGCGCCGTCGGCGATCCGCACGTACACGACCGGCGACAGCGGTCGGAACGTGCCGGTGCCGGACAACCGCATGGGGAACGGGCGGCCCGACCCCGCCACCTCGGTCAGGTGCGCGTCGATCGCGGGCAGGTCGCTGCCCTCGACGTCGGTCGGCGGCAGCAGGGTGACATGCGTGGGGATGCCGTGAGCAGCGGCGTCGCCGAAGCCCGCGCGCCGCTCCTGGAGCAGGCTGCCGTGAGGCTCCGGGACCGCGATCGACACACCGATCGTTACGGTCCCCACGTCATCTCCTGTCGTCGTGTCGGCTGCGGTCTCGGGCTCGGTCTCAGCCTTCCGGCTATCGACTGTACGGCCATGACTGGGTCGCGGGCAGGCGCAGTCGTAGTGATGTGCAGCGCTCTGTCCGGTGGTGTGCCCGTCAATGCGACGGGCGTACGCGCATGTCAGTGCTTGGCGGGCAGGAAGCCCACCTTGTCGTACGCCTGGGAGAGGGTCTCCGCGGCGACCGCGCGCGCCTTCTCCGCGCCCTTGGCCAGGACCGAGTCCAGCGTCTCGGGGTCGTCCAGGTACTGCTCGGTCCGCTCCCGGAACGGCGTCACGAACTCGACCATGACCTCGGCGAGGTCCGTCTTGAGCGCACCGTAGCCCTTGCCGACGTACTTCTCCTCCAGTTCGGTGATACCCGTACCGGTGAGCGTCGAATAGATCGAGAGCAGGTTGCTGACGCCCGGCTTGCCCTCCGGGTCGAAGCGGATCACGGTGTCCGTGTCGGTGACCGCGCTCTTGACCTTCTTCGCCGTCGCCTTCGAGTCGTCGAGCAGGTTGATGAGGCCCTTCGGCGTGGACGCCGACTTGCTCATCTTGATCGACGGTTCCTGGAGGTCGTAGATCTTCGCCGTCTCCTTGAGGATGTACGGCTTCGGGATGGTGAAGGTCTGGCCGAAGCGGCCGTTGAAACGCTCGGCGAGGTCACGGGTCAGCTCGATGTGCTGGCGCTGGTCCTCGCCGACCGGGACCTCGTCGGCCTGGTAGAGCAGGATATCCGCGACCTGGAGGATCGGATAGGTGAACAGGCCGACGGAGGCGCGGTCGGCGCCCTGCTTGGCGGACTTGTCCTTGAACTGGGTCATGCGGGAGGCCTCGCCGAAGCCGGTGAGGCAGTTCATGATCCAGGCGAGCTGGGCGTGCTCGGGGACGTGGCTCTGGACGAAGAGGGTGCAGCGCTCCGGGTCGAGACCGGCGGCGAGGAGCTGGGCTGCGGCGAGGCGTGTGTTGGCGCGCAGGTCGGCCGGGTCCTGGGGCAGCGTGATCGCGTGCAGGTCTACGACCATGTAGAAGGCGTCGTGGGTCTCCTGCAGGGCTACCCACTGGCGGACGGCGCCGAGGTAGTTGCCGAGGTGGAACGAGCCTGCGGTGGGCTGGATTCCGGAGAGCACGCGGGGTCGATCAGAGGCCATGCTCACCATTCTCTCAGGTCTGGGAGACCGCTCCGGAACCGCTCGGAAACAGATGGGACACAGGTGGGAACCGATCGTGTCCGGGCGGTGTACCAGGAATGTGAAGACGCGGGAGGGGGGCCGCATCGTCGAGGATGCCGCGGTGATCGCACGCGTACGCGCCGGAGAGCCGGAGGCGTACGCGGACCTGGTGCGGGCCCACACGGGCATCGCGCTCAGAGCGGCCGCCGCGCTCGGGGCGGGGGCGGACGCGGAGGACGTGGTGCAGCAGGCGTTCGTCAAGGCGTACTGCGCGTTGGGCCGGTTCCGGGACGGCGCGGCGTTCAAGCCGTGGCTGCTGTCGATCGTGGCCAATGAGACGAGGAACACAGTGCGCACGGCGGCCCGCCAGCGCACGCTCGCCGGCCGTGAGGCGGCCTTCGCCGAGGCGGAGCCGCGGATACCGGAATCGGCGGACCCGGCGGTGGCGACGCTGGAGACGGAGCGCCGCGCGGCCCTGCTCGCGGCCCTGGAGAAGCTGAGCGAGGAGCACCGCCTGGTCGTCACCTACCGCTATCTGCTGGAGATGAACGAGTCCGAGACCGCACAGGCACTGGGCTGGCCCCGGGGGACGGTCAAGTCCCGGCTGAACCGGGCCCTGCGCAAGCTGAGCCGACTGCTGCCCAACGTCGACCCTCGGGAGGGGGGTGATGAGCGTGAGTGAGCCCTACCACGGTGACGGCGCCACCGAGAGAGGGCGCGCGCGTCCTTCCCAACTGCCCGAGGAGCTGCGGGCGCTCGGGCGGTCGCTGGACGCGCCGGGCGCGGCCGGGGCCGAGTCGATGGTCGAGCGGGTGCTGGAGCGAGTACTCGCCGAGCACGTACCGGTCCCGGTGGCCGAGCCACCGGGCGCCGGTGAGCGGCTGCGGGCCCTGCGGCGGTGGACGCGGGCGCGGTGGCGCTCGCTGACGGCGACGCTGTGCGGCCTGCTGACGGTCCTCGCACTCACGCCTCCGGTGAGGGCGGCGGTCCTGGACTGGTTCGACTTCGGCGGGGTCGAGGTGCGGTACGACCCCTCGGCGGTGCCCTCCCCGGGCGCCGAGGTTCCCGGCTGCGGGCGGTCGCTGACACTCGCGCAGGCCGAGCGGCGGGCGGGGTTCGAGCCCCTGGTGCCCGAGGCGCTCGGCGTACCGGACGCTGTGACGGTGACGGCCGAGCCGCGGGGGCGGCCCCTGGTGAGCCTGTGCTGGCGTGAACAGGGGGACACGATCCGGCTGGACGAGTACCCCGCCCGGCTGGACATCGGTTTCACCAAGAGTGTGCGGGAGCAGCCGGAGTGGCTCGCACTGAGCGAGGACTCCTCCGACCTCGGCACGGACCCTGACCCGGCTCTGTGGTTTCCGCGGCCTCACCTGCTGAGTTTTTGGCTGGTGGACGAGGACGGCTCCCCGTACACACGCCGGACGCGGACGGCCGGTCCGACGCTGCTGTGGACGCACGGCTCGGGCGTGGACGTGCCGGAGGTGACGCTGCGGCTGGAGGGTGTGGCGTCGAAGGGACGGGCCGTGGAGATCGCGAGGTCCCTCGGGGAGCCGACGGAGAGATCCTCAGATCCGTGAGCGCCGGGTGGGAACCCGGGCGGGACAGGCGGTGTACCAGAAGTGACACGCGGCTCGCGGACGGGCCGCACGGGGATCGTCTGTTGGGGGTCGGTATGCGCGGGTCAGGGGTCGGCCGATGTCGGGCAGCGGCGGCGACGGTGGGCGCGTTGGCGGTGACGTTCGCTCTGATGGTGTGGGGCGCGTCCTCGGCGTCGGCCGGTGGACCGACGAGCGTGCTGGTGGTCTCACCGATGAGCGCGGAGACGGCGTCGCTGTACTACTCCGACGAGGAGTACGGGGAGTTGGAGCAATTGCTCGACGCGCCAGGTACCGGCACGCGGGACAAGCCACCGGAGGCCGACCTGGCCGCCGCCCGGCAGATCAGCGTCACATGGCTTGCGCACGACGTCTCGCCCTGGCGCCTGGACCGGGTCTTCCCGCTGGCCGATGCCGACGCCGTCTGGATCCACACCGCGGCGAATCTCCCCGACTCGGTCAACGGCCACTGGCACCGGGCCCAAAATCCCAGGCAACTGCGCGCTCTCCTGGCGGACTTGGGAGTGATGGGCAAGGCGTCCGGCGGGGGAAACGCCGCGATCTTCCCGGCGCCCTGGCAGGAGACGGGCACCGACTCCGGCGCCTCGGGCACGGAGACGACCGCGACCAACAGCCCGGCGCCGAGGGCGGGCGAAGGGGCCGGATGGTGGTGGGCGCTGCCGGGCCTGGCGGCCGGAGCCGTACTGGCCCTGGTACTGCGGCCGCTGGTGGCACGGCTGCCGCTGGACCGGCGACGCCGGGAGGCGGGGCCGCGGCAGGAGCTGCGCGATGTGTGAGTCGTGAAGCTGAGCTGAGCTGAGCTGAGCTGAGAGGACTGTAGGGGGACGGATGACAGCGCGGATGTTGGTGCCGATGACCGTGGTGGCGGTGGCGATGGGGGTGGCTGTGCTCGGGGCGTCGGCGGCGTGGGCAGCACCGGGGACGGGACCGGCCTCGGCCCCCAGCGACGGACCCGACCTGGCGATGGTCGTCGGCGCCTCGGGCCGGTCGACGACCCTGCGCTCGGGCGAGCCCCGCTTCACCCGCCTCTTGCGGTTGCTGCAACCGGCCTATGCCGGGACGCAGCGGGTGCCGGATGCCTGGAGCGAGGGTCGGTATCCGCAGGTGCGGATCACCGTGGTGTGGGGTCGGACGGGTGTCGGAGGCTGGCCGCAGACCAACGCGGCACCGGGTGGTGACGTGGCCGTCGAGCGGCAGGACCAGCTGTTTCTGGCCGAGGACGGCACACCGTGGGTGCGCACGGATCCGGCACCGGAGGTAGAGGACGACGACATCCGCTGGCACCGGGTGCCGCGGACGCTCTTCGAGCAGGTGAACGGGACGGGGCTGCTCCAAGCCGCAGAGAGAGGGACAGGGGACGAGACCGCCGACGGGCGCGCAGGAGGCGGGGGGCCCGGTGGACTGGGGCACGGCATCTGGTGGGCGGTGCCCGGGGGCGCCGTGGGATTCGCGGCCGGTGTCGGCGGCACACGGCTGATACGCCGCGCGGCGGCCCGGCCGGGAGCCGGACCGCCGCGGGAGGAGCCACGACAGGAACTCATCGATCTCTGAGAGTCGCCGGTCTTTGACAACTCAACAGAGGGCGTGTGTCAGCCCAGGTCGATCTCCGGGTAGAGCGGGAAGCCGGCGACGAGGTCGGTGGCCCGGCGGGAGATCTCGTCCGCGATCTTCGGGTCGAGGACGTGCTGCGCCTTGGAGGGGGCTCCCTTGGAGGTGGTGCCGGGCTCCGTGGTGGTGAGGACGCGGTCGATGAGGCCGGCGACCTCGTCCATCTCGGCCGTGCCCAGGCCACGCGTGGTGAGGGCCGGGGTGCCGATGCGGATGCCGGAGGTGTACCAGGCGCCGTTGGGGTCGGCGGGGATGGCGTTGCGGTTGGTGACGATGCCGGAGTCAAGGAGGGCTGCCTCGGCCTGGCGGCCGGTGAGGCCGTAGGAGGACGCCACGTCGATCAGGTTGAGGTGGTTGTCCGTGCCGCCGGTGACCAGGGTCGCGCCCCGGCGCATCAAGCCCTCGGCCAGCGCCCGGGAGTTGTCGACGATGCGCTGGGCGTAGTCCTGGAAGGACGGCTGGCGGGCCTCCGCGAGGGCGACGGCCTTCGCGGCCATGACGTGCGGGAGAGGGCCGCCGAGGACCATCGGGCAGCCGCGGTCGACCTGGTCCTTGAGGGAGTCGTCGCACAGGACCATGCCGCCGCGGGGCCCACGCAGGGACTTGTGGGTGGTGGTCGTGACGATCTGGGCATGCGGGACCGGGTCGAAGTCGCCGGTGAGCACCTTGCCGGCGACCAGGCCCGCGAAGTGGGCCATGTCGACCATGAGGGTCGCGCCGACCTCGTCGGCGATCTCCCGCATGATCCGGAAGTTCACCAGACGGGGGTACGCCGAGTAGCCCGCGACGATGATCAGGGGCTTGAACTCGCGGGCGCTGGCGCGCAGGGCCTCGTAGTCGATCAGGCCCGTGGCCGGGTCGGTGCCGTAGGAGCGCTGGTCGAACATCTTGCCGGAGATGTTCGGGCGGAAGCCGTGGGTGAGGTGGCCGCCGGCGTCGAGGGACATGCCGAGCATGCGCTGGTTGCCGAAGGCCTGGCGGAGCTCGGCCCAGTCGGCCTCGGTGAGGTCGTTGACCTGGCGAGCGCCGGTCTTCTCCAGGAAGGGGGCCTCGACACGGTCGGCGAGGACGGCCCAGAAGGCGACGAGGTTGGCGTCGATGCCGGAGTGCGGCTGGACGTAGGCGTGGCGGGCGCCGAAGAGCTCGCGGGCGTGCTCGGCGGCGAGGGCCTCGACGGTGTCCACGTTGCGACAGCCGGCGTAGAAGCGGCGGCCGACGGTGCCCTCGGCGTACTTGTCGCTGAACCAGTTGCCCATCGCGAGGAGCGTCGCCGGGGAGGCGTAGTTCTCGGACGCGATCAACTTGAGCATCTCGCGCTGGTCGGTGACCTCCTGGCCGATCGCGTCGGCGACGCGCGGCTCGACGGCGCGGATCACGTCGAGGGCGGCGCGGAAGGCCGTGGACTCGGTGGAGAGGGGCTGCTGCTCTGACATGTCGTCGGCCTCCGGGCGGCGTGGCGTGAAAGCGGTCACGATTCTCGGTCTGGCCCAGGCGCACGGCACTCGGTCACTCGTGGGCCGCTCCCCGATGGTCCGTCCCATCCTTGCGCGCCAGTCACGGCCCGTCGATCAGCCTACCGGGCGCCGAACGTCGAAGGTCCCGCGTCCACCATGCGAGCGGGTGACGATTCCTCTCACTGCGGAAGCCCGATGCAGGGAGATTCCCTTCTGCGGCTCGTGGGCGGCAGGGAGGGCTCACACATCCGCCTCCCGCGCTGGGCGGGGACTCACACCGCCGGGGTGCTGCGCGTGAGAAGATCACCCTTGCCATTTGGAGGTCCCGTGACCACGACGGATGCGCTCATCGCCGCCGCTGACGCGCACAGCGCGCACACCTACCATCCGCTGCCGGTGGTCGTCGCCACCGCCGACGGTGCCTGGATGACTGATGTGGAGGGGCGGCGGTATCTGGACCTGCTGGCCGGCTACTCGGCGCTGAACTTCGGGCACGGCAACCGGCGGCTGATCGAGGCGGCGAAGGCCCAGCTGGAGCGGGTGACGCTGACCTCCCGGGCCTTCCACCACGACCGGTTCGCCGCGTTCTGCGCCGAGCTCGCCGAGCTGTGCGGCATGGAGATGGTGCTGCCGATGAACACCGGCACGGAAGCGGTGGAGACGGCCGTGAAGACGGTCCGGAAGTGGGGGTACCGGGTCAAGGGGGTGCCCGCGGAGATGGCGAAGATCGTCGTCGCGGGCAACAACTTCCACGGGCGTACCACGACCGTCATCAGCTTCTCCACGGATCCCGAGGCGCGGGCGGACTACGGGCCCTACACACCGGGCTTCGAGATCGTGCCGTACGGCGACCTGACCGCGATGCGCGCTGCGATGACGGAGAACACCGTGGCCGTGCTGCTCGAGCCGATCCAGGGCGAGGCCGGTGTGCTGGTGCCACCGGCCGGTTATCTGCCGGCGGTGCGGGCGCTGACGCGGGAGCGGAACGTGCTGTTCGTCGCGGATGAGATCCAGTCGGGGCTGGGGCGGACGGGGCGCACCTTCGCATGCGAGCACGAGGGGGTCGTGCCCGACATGTATGTGCTGGGGAAGGCGCTGGGCGGCGGGATCGTGCCGGTGTCGGCGGTGGTGTCCAGCGCGGAGGTGCTCGGGGTGTTCCGGCCCGGGGAACACGGGTCGACGTTCGGGGGGAATCCGTTGGCCTGTGCGGTGGCGTTGGAGGTGATCGCGATGTTGCGGTCTGGGGAGTACCAGGCGCGGGCAGGGGAGCTCGGGGAACGGATGCTGGGGGAGCTGAAGGCGCTGGCCGGGACCGGGAGGCTGACGGCGGTGCGGGGGCGGGGCTTGTGGGCGGGGGTCGATGTCGCGCCGGAGTACGGCAGCGGGCGTGAGGTGTCGGAAAGGCTGATGGATCGGGGGGTGCTGGTGAAGGACACGCGCGGGCCGACGATCAGGATCGTGCCGCCCCTCATCATCAGTGAAAGGGATCTGGAGTGGGGGCTGGGCCAGATCGGGGAGGTACTGACCGTCTAGAGGATCACGTGGGGCAGGAAGCGGGCGTACTCGTCCGTCACCAGACCCGACGACTCGCGGATGCCCAGGCCCGCCGACTCGTTCTCCACCACCCAGGCGCCCAGGACCACGTGGTTGCCGTCGTAAGTGGGCAGGGGGGCCAGTTGCTGGTAACAGCAAGGCTCGTCGGTGCGTAGTACGGGGTCCGCGCCCGGCTCGTGGATCGTCACGCCCGCGCCCTCGCGGCCCAGCAAGGGCTTGGCCACGTACCCCCTCTCGGTGGCCAGCTCGCGGGGGCCGTCCAGGTAGGCGGGGAGGAGGTTGGGGTGGTCGGGGTAGAGCTCCCAGAGGATGGCCAGGAGAGCCTTGTTGCTGAGGAGCATCTTCCAGGCTGGTTCGATCCACAGGGTGCTGCCCGTGCCGCCGCCGTTGTCGAGGGTGTCGAGGACGTGGTCGGCGAAGCGGTCGGTGGTGAGCCACTCCCAGGGGTAGAGCTTGAAGCAACTGCGGATGAAGCGCAGTCGGTTGTCGACGAAGCGGCGGGAGAGGCGTTCCCACCCGATGTCCTCCATGGGGATCCAGGCGGTGTCCAGGCCGGCCTGTTCGGCGGTCTCCTTCAGGTAGGCGACCGTCATCAGGTCCTCGCCGAGTTCGTCGGCCGTGGAGTGCGCGAAGTAGAGCGGGCTGCCCGGCGGGAGGAGGGCGGCCTGCCGTCGCCAGGCGTCGACGAGGCGTTCGTGGAGGGAGTTCCACTGGTCGGCGCCGGGGAAGCGGTCCTCCATCCAGAACCACTGCGGTGAGGCAGCCTCGACCAGGGAGGTCGGGGTGTCGGCGTTGTACTCCAGGAGTTTGGCGGGGCCCGTGCCGTCGTAGCGGAGGTCGAAACGGCCGTAGACGGAGGGGAGTTCGGCGCGGCGGCGCCAGGCCTCGGCGACCGCTGCGGCGAGACGCGGGTCGGTGATGCCGAGGTCGGCGAAACGGTCGGCGGTGACGATGTGGTCGGCGGCCGCCAGGCACATCCGGTGCAGTTCCTCGACGACCTCCTCCAGCGCCTCGACCTCGTCGAGGGTGAAGACGTAGTACGCGCTCTCGTCCCAGTAGGGCCGCAGCACGCCGTCGGGGTGGCGGGTGAGCGGGTAGACCAGGCCCTGCTCCTCGACGGTCTGCTGCCAGTCGGGGCGCGGCTCTATGGTGCGGCGTTCCACGTGTGGTGTTCCTACGGCTCAGCCGCCGCCGCTGCCCGAGCCGGAGCAGCCGAAGCCGCCGCGGTCCACGGCCTCGCTGCGGCTGAAGGTGCCGTCGTCGGCACGGCCCCTGCTGACGTCGGCGTCGTAGTACCAGGCGCCGTCGGTCTTCCTGCCGCCCTTGCCCGTCTTGCCTGTCTTGCCCGAGGACGACGAGGAGCCGGACTTGCAGTTCTTGTCGGCGACGACCTTGTAGCCGTAGACGGAGTCGTAGTTGTCCCGGTCCACGCAGCGGCGGTCGGGGTCCGATCCGCAGGCCGTCAGAGTCGCCGCGACGACTCCCATGCCGCCCAGTACGACCGTGCTGGAGCGCAGTCGCCTCCGTGATTCCGCCATGTCCCCGTCTCCCCGTTGTCTCCCCGTTCAAGGTTTTCCGGCCGTCAGCCTAGAGATCGGTGAGAGAGCGTGCGCATCGGCCCCCGCAGTTGCGCCCGCCTCTAGAGTCCCTTTGTGCTGTTTGGAATGGTGTGCGCGCTTGGTGCGGCGGTCTGCTTCGGTACGGCGACGGTGTTGCAGGCGATCGCCGCGCGCGCGGCGGCCGGTGGGGGTGGCGGGGAGGCGGCGCTGCTGCTGCGGGCGCTTGGGCAGTGGCGGTATCTGGCGGGGCTCGCACTGGACGGGTTCGGGTTCCTGTGGCAGATCGCCGCGCTCAGGTCCATCCCGATCTACGCCGTGGGGGCCGCGCTCGCCTCCAGTCTCGCGGTGACCGCGGTGGCCGCGGCGCGGTTGCTGCGGGTGCGGCTGAGCCGGGTCGAGTGGGGCGCCGTGGCGGTGGTGTGTGCGGGGCTGGGGATGCTGGGTTTCGCGTCGGGCACGGAGGGCGAGGAGGCGGGGCCTGACTGGTTGTCGTACGCGATGCTCGGCGCGGCGGTCGGTGTGCTGTTGTTGGGCCTGGTGGGCGGGCGGCTGCCGGAGCGGGGGCGGGCGCTGGTGCTGGGGCTGGGGTCGGGGTTCGGGTTCGGGGTGGTGGAGGTGGCGGTCCGGCTCATAGACGATCTCGATCCGGGGGCGTTGTTCAGCAATCCGGCGACGTATGCGCTGCTGTTGGGTGGTGGGGCGGCGTTTCTGTTGCTGACCTCGGCGTTGCAGCGGGGGTCGGTGACGGCGGCGACGGCGGGGATGGTGATCGGGGAGACGGTCGGGCCCGCGGTGGTGGGGGTGGTGTGGCTGGGGGATCGTACGAGGGAGGGGCTGGCGTGGCTGGCGGTGGTGGGTTTTGTGGTGGCTGTGGTGGGGGCGTTGGGGTTGGCGCGGTTCGGGGAGGTGGGCTCCGGTGAGGAGGCCGAGGAACGTGCGGGTGCGTTGAAGTGACGGGCCCTGCCTGGGGACTGACTGTCCGGCGCCTTCACGGCAGCGCCCTGCACAGCGCCTCCAGCGTTCCCGACCAGGCGTGCTCCGGTGGCGTCCCGTAGCCGACGACGAGGGCGTCCATCGGCTGGGCCTCGGCGGTGGGGTGACGGTAGCGGGAGAGGCCGTGCAGGGCCAGGCCCTGCCAGGCGGCCGCGCGGACGACGGACTCCTCGGTGCCGGGCGGGAGTTGGAGGACGGCGTGCAGGCCGGCGGCGATGCCGGTGGCGCGTACGTCCGGGGCGTGGGCGGCGAGCGCCTCGACCAGGGCGTCGCGGCGGGCCCGGTAGCGCTGGCGGGCGGAGCGGACGTGGCGGTCGTAGGCGCCGGAGGTGAGGAACTCGGCGAGGGTCAGCTGTTCCAGGACACCGGTGGACCAGGCGCCGCCGAGCCGGGTGACCTCCGGGGTGAGGTGGGGCGGCAGCACCAGCCAGCCCAGGCGCAGGCCCGGGGCGAGGGACTTGCTGGCGGTGCCCAGGTAGACGACGTGGTCGGGGTCGAGGTCCTGCACGGCCCCCACGGGCTGCCGGTCGTAGCGGAACTCCCCGTCGTAGTCGTCCTCCAGCACCAGTCCCCCGCTGCGCCGCGCCCACTCCACCACGGCGGCCCGCCGGTCGGACCGCAGGGCGACGCCCAGGGGGAACTGGTGGGCGGGGGTGAGGAGGGCGGCCGTGAAGCCGGTCAGGTCGTCCGTGCGCGTGCCGTGCGCGTCAAAGGGCAGCGGGACGGTTCGCAGGCCTGCGCGTTGCAGCAGGTTCCAGTGGTTGTCCAGGCCGTACGACTCGACGGCGAGCGTGTCGGCGCCGCCCGTGTGGAGGGCCTCGGCGAGGAGTCTCAGGCCGTGGGCGAAGCCGGAGCAGATGACGATGTGGTCGGGGTCGGCGCGGACACCGCGGGCGCGGGAGAGGTAGCCGGCGAGGGCGGTGCGCAGTTCGACGCGGCCGCGGGGGTCGCCGTAGTCGAGGGCGTCGTTCGGGGCGGCGGTGAGGGCGCGGCGGGCGGCCTTGAGCCACTGGGTGCGCGGGAAGGTCGAGACGTCGGGGCTGCCGGGGATCAGGCTGTACGGGAGGCGGCCGGGCTCGCGTCGCGGGCGTGCCGGGCGGTCCGGCGGGCGGGGTACCGCTCTCCCCCACTGCCTCAAGGGCGTGGGCGGTGCCCCCATGGCCACCCGGGTGCCGGAGCCCTGCCGGGCGGTGAGCCAGCCCTCGGCGACGAGGTCGGCGTAGGCCTCGGCGACCGTGTTGCGGGCGATGCCCAGGTCGGCCGCGAGGGAGCGGGAGGAGGGCAGCCGGGTGCCGGGGGCGAGACGGCCGGTGCGGACCGCCTCGCGCAGGGCGTCGGTCAGGCCGCGGCGCAGCCCGGGTCCCGCCGGTTGCAGGTGGAGGTCGATACCGAAAGTGGCCCATGCTCCGGACATGGAAATGGACCATACCCGCGGGCTGCTTCGCTCCTAGGGTCGAGGGCATGACGACGAGCGAGATCAACAGCACCGGAAACCCGTACGCCCCCGAGACCGCCCCCCGCCTCGCCTGGGCCGAGCTCGCGCCCGAGGTGTTCAAGAGCATGGTCCGGCTGGACGTGGCCGCCCGGAAGGGCCTCGACCCGACCCTGGCCGAGCTGGTCAAGGTCCGCGCCTCGCAGCTCAACCACTGCGCGTTCTGCCTCGACATGCACACAAAGGACGCGCTCGCGGCGGGCGAGAGCGTGGAGCGGATCATCCAGCTCTCCGCGTGGGAGGAGTCGCGGCACTTCTACACCGAGAGGGAGCTGGCCGCGCTGGAGCTGACCGAGGCGGTCACGGTCCTGACCGACGGATTCGTGGCCGACGAGGTGTACGAGAAGGCCGCCAAGCACTTCGACGAGACCGAACTCGCCCACCTCGTCGCCACGATCACCGTGATCAACGCGTGGAACCGCTTCGGGGTGACCTGCCGGCTGACGCCCGGCCACTACCAGCCGGGCGGGCACCGCTGAGCCTGACCGTCAGGACAGCCACTTCCGCCACGTCGACTCGTGGGTCTTGACCCACTTCTTCGCCGCGTCCTCCGGTGTCATCTTCTGGTCGGCGATCATCAGGGACACCTCGTTCTGGTCCTCGGTGGTCCACTTGAACTTCTTCAGCAGGGCCGCGGCCTTGCCGCCGTCCTTGGCGAAGTCCGTGTTGAGGTACTTCTGGAGCGGGGTGTGCGGGTAGGCGCAGGTGATCTTCGCCGGGTCCGCGTCGCAGCCCTCCTTGTAGGGGGGCAGCTTGACCTCGGTCATCGGGACCTTCTTGAACAGCCACTGCGGGGCGTACCAGTACGTCAGGAAGGGCTTCTTCTCCTTGGCGAACTGCCGCATCTGGGTGATCTGGGCGGCCTCGGAACCCGCGAAGACGACCTGGTAGTCCAGCTTCAGGTTCTTCACCAGCGCCTTGTCGTTGGTGACGTAGGACGGCGAACCGTCCAGGAGCTGGCCCTTGCTTCCGCTCTCCGGGGTGCGGAACAGCGAGGAGTACTTGTTGAGGTTCTTCCAGTTGGTGATGTCCGGGTGCTGCTTGGCCAGGTAGGTGGGGACGAACCAGCCGATGTGCCCGGTGACGCCGAGGCCGCCGCCCGGCGTGATGGTCTTCTTGTCCTTGACGTAGAGCTGTTCCTGGTCGGGGTGGCCCCAGTCCTCCATGATCGCGTCGACGCGGCCCTGGCTGAGCGCGTCCCAGGCGGGCACCTCGTCGACCTGGACGGTGTCGACGTGGTAGCCGAGTTCGTGCTCCAGGAGGTACTGGGCGACGGCCACGTTGGCCTGCGCCCCGACCCAGGACTGCACGGACAGGGTCACGGACTTCGACCCGTGCGCGTTGGCGAAGGGCGAGGCCTGCTTGGTCATGTCGGCGGCGCCGCAGCCGGTCAGCAGCAGGAGTGCCGACACGCCGGCCACACCGGCAGTCACCGATGTCGTACGAACTCGCATGTCAGGCTCCCTTCTTCACGCGGCGTTCCGTGGGCTGGGTCACCCGGTCGAGCATCAGGCCGAGGCAGACGATCGCGGCGCCGGCCACCAGACCGGTCGCGAGGTCGCCCTGTGCGAGGCCGAAGACGACGTCGTAGCCGAGCGCGCCTCCGCCGACCAGGCCGCCGATGATGACGACGGCGAGGACCAGGACCACGCCCTGGTTCACGGCGAGCAGCAGCGACTCGCGGGCGAGCGGGAGCTGCACCTGGCGCAGTTGCTGACCGCTGGTCGCGCCGAGCGAGCGGGCCGACTCGAGGGCGGCCGGGTCGACCTGGCGCAGGCCCTGGGTGGTGATGCGGACGACGGCGGGCAGCGCGTAGACCACGGCGGCGGCGACCGCCGGGGCGCGGCCGACGCCGAACAGGGCGACGACCGGGATCAGGTATACGAACTGCGGCATCGTCTGGAAGACGTCCAGGACGGGGCGCAGGGCGCGTTCGAAGCGGTCGCTGCGGGCGGCCGCGATGCCGGTCGCGAAGCCGATGACGAGGGTCACGGCGACGGCGGCGAGGACCTGGGAGAGGGTGTCCAGGGACGGCTGCCACACTCCGAGCACGCCGATCGCGGCCATGGCGAGGACGGCGGTGAGCGCGGTGCGCCAGGTGCCGATCAGCCAGGCCAGCGCGGCGACGACGAGCAGCACCGACCACCAGGGCAGCCACTGCAGGCCGCTGCGGATCGGGTCGAGGACCCAGGTGGTGAAGTGGCCGGCCCAGTCGGCTGTGCCGCCGATGTAGGGGACGCCCGAGTAGAGGTGGTCGGTCATCCAGTCGACGACGCGGTTGACCGGTTCGGCGATGGCGACCGTCCAGGAGTCGGGCCATTCCAGTCGGCCGAGCAGACGCCCGGCGAGGGCGACGGCGACGGTGCCGAGCAGCGCGTACAGCCAGTACGTGCGCGGGGTGCCGGAGTGGGTGTCGCCGGATGCTCCGGCGGCGCCGGTCACCCGGTCCAGGACGACCGCGAGGAGCACGATCGGGATGCCGGCCGCGAGGGCCGCGCCGACGTCGACGGAGGCCAGCGCCTGGTAGACGCGGTCACCGAGGCCGCCCGCGCCGATCACGGAGGCGATGACCACCATGGACAGCGCCATCATGATCGTCTGGTTGAGGCCGAGGAGAAGTTCCTTGCGGGCCAGCGGGATACGGGCGGTCAGCAGGCGCTGGCGCGCGGTGGCGCCGAGCGACTCGACGGCCTCCATGACCTGTGGGTCGGCGCAGCGCAGGCCGAGCGCGGTGAGCCGGGCCATGGGCGGGGCGGCGTAGACGACGGTGGCGAGGACGGCGGCGGGGACGCCGATGCCGAATACCAGGACGACCGGCAGGAGGTAGGCGAAGGCCGGCAGCACCTGCATGGTGTCCAGGACCGGGCGCAGGAGGCGGTCCATGCGGTCGGAGAGTCCGGCGGCGAGGCCCAGCAGGGAGCCGACGACGACGGACGCCAGGACCGCGACCACCATCAGGGCCAGTGTCTGCATGGTCGGCAGCCACATGCCGAGCAGACCGCAGGCGAGGAAGGCGGCCGCCGTGCCGGCGGCGAGCCGGAGGCCGGCCACGCGCCACGCGACGAGGGCGCCGATCGCCGTCACGCCGGCCCAGCCGACGGCCAGGAGGGTGAGGTACACGGCGCGTACGGCGATCACGACCACGTTGCTGATGTGGCCGAAGAAGTAGAGGAACAGCGGGTGGCTGTCGCGGTTGTCGATGATCCAGTCGCTGGTGCTGGTCAGCGGCTTGGTCAGGTCGACGGTGAGTTCCTGCGGCCAGGCGCCGCTCGCCCAGCGGGAGTTGGCGAGGGGGACGAGGATCGCCGCGGCGAGGGCGAGCAGCAGGAGCTTGCGGACGGCCCGGTGCTTGAGGATGCCCGGGAGGGCGACGCGCGGGGCGGACGTGGTGATCGTGGCCATCAGGCGGCCTCCTTGTACGTTCCCGTCCCGGCCACGACGCCGAGCAGGCGCTCGTGGTCGACGACGCCGATGCAGCGGCCGTTGTCGACCACGCAGGCGGCTCGGCCGCTCTGGGAGACGACCCGGATCGCGTCGGCGACGACGGTGTCGGGGGCGAGGGCGCCGGGGTGGTCGGGGCCGCCGCAGCCACCGGCGCGCATCGCCGAGCGGACGGTGATGACCTGGTCGCGCGGCACGTCCCGGACGAACTCGCGGACGTAGTCGTCGGCCGGGGAGCCGACGATCTCCTCCGGGGTGCCCAGCTGCACGACCTCGCCGTCGCGCATCAGCGCGATGCGGTCGCCCAGCTTCAGGGCCTCGTTCAGGTCGTGGGTGATGAAGACCATCGTGCGGCCCTCCTCGTGGTGCAGGCGGATGACCTCCTCCTGCATGTCCCGCCGGATCAGCGGGTCGAGCGCGCTGAACGGCTCGTCGAACAGCAGCACCTCGGGGTCGACCGCGAGGGCGCGGGCCAGGCCCACACGCTGCTGCTGACCGCCGGAGAGCTGGCCGGGCCTGCGCTGCTCCATGCCCTCCAGGCCGACCTTCTCCACGACCTCGGCGGCCTTCTCGCGGCGCTCGCCCTTGCCCATGCCCTGGATCTCCAGGCCGTAGGCCACGTTGTCGAGGACGGAGCGGTGCGGGAGCAGGCCGAAGTGCTGGAAGACCATCGCGGCGCGGTGGCGGCGCAGTTCGCGCAGCCGCGACTTGTCCATGGCGCGCACGTCCTCGCCGTCGATGGCGATCGTGCCGGCGGTGGGCTCGATCAGCCGGGTCAGACAGCGCACGAGCGTGGACTTGCCGGAGCCGGACAGGCCCATGACGACGAAGACCTCGCCCTTGCGGACGTCGAAGGAGACGTCCCGGACGGCGGCCGTGCAGCCGGTGCGCTCGCGCAGCTCGGCGGGCGGGAGGGAGACGAGTTCGGGGTCGGCGGGGATGTCGTCGGCCTTGGGGCCGAAGACCTTCCACAGGCCGTCCACCGAGAAGACGGTCTCGTCGGACGTGTCGTCGGTCGTCTTGCGTTCCATGGACGTGGTCATCACGCCTCACCTCCGATCAGGTCGACGGCCCGCTCTCCGACCATGAGTACGCCGATCATCGGGTTGACGGCGGTCATGGTCGGGAACACGGACGCGTCGGCGATCCGGATGCCCTGCAGGCCCCGGATCCTCAACTGGGGGTCGACGACGGCCTGTTCGTCGTCGGGCGCGCCCATACGACAGGTGCCCGCCGGGTGGTACACGGTGTGCGCGACCTTGCGCGCGTACTCGCTGAGCTCCTCGTCGCCCGTCACGTCCGGGCCGGGGGCGACCTCGCGCTTCAGCCAGCCGGCGAGCGGCTCGGCCTTGGCTATCTCACGGGCGATCCTGATGCCGTCGACGAGGGTGCGGCCGTCGTAGTCGTCCTCGTCGGTGAAGTAGCGGAAGTCGAGGGCGGGCTTCACGGACGGGTCGGCGCTGGTGAGGTACAGGCGGCCGCGGCTCTTCGGTTTGGGGATGTTCGGGGTCATCGAGACGCCGAACTCCGGGCGTTGGTAGCCGAGGCGCTCCGGGTTGTCCGTGAAGGGGATCTGGTAGAAGTGGAACATCAGGTCCGGGCCCGGCTGTTCGGGGTCGCGGCGCACGAAGAGGCCCGCGTCGGAGTCCATCGCGGAGTTCTCCGGGAGGGGGCCGTCGGTCTCCCACACGATCACCGACTCGGGGTGGTCGAGCAGGTTCTCGCCCACACCCGGCAGGTCGTGCGCGACGGGTATGCCGAGTGCTTCCAGGTCCGCCTTCGGGCCGATGCCGGAGTGCAGCAGCAGCCGGGGCGAGTCGACGGCGCCGGCGCACAGCACGACCTCGCGGCGAGCGGTCACGAGGAGTTCCTCGCCGTCCTTGGTGCGCACGTGGACGCCCCGCGCGTGGGTGCCGTCGAGGTCGAGCTTGTGGGCCCAGGTCTCCAGGAAGATGTGGAGGTTGTGCCGGTCGTCCATCACGGGGTGCAGGTAGGCGACCGATGCGCTGGAGCGCTTGTTGTTCTCGGGGTGGTAGGCGAGGTCGAAGAAGCCGACGCCCTCGGTGAACGGCTTCTGGTTGAAGCCGTCGATCCGCGGGACGCCGGTCGCCTTCTGCGCGGCGTCGACGAAGTCGCGGGCGATGGCGTTGCGGTCCTTCTCGTCGACGGGGACGATGTTGTTCTTCAGCCGCGCGTAGTACGCCTCCATCGGCACCGCGCCCCACCCCTTGGCGCCGGCCTGCTCCCACTCGTCCCAGTCGGAGGGCAGCGGCTTGAAGGCGATCAGGGTGTTGTGGGAGGAGCAACCGCCGAGGACGCGGGCGCGGCTGTGCCGGATGTGGGAGTTGCCGCGCGGCTGTTCGGTGGTCGGGTAGTCGTAGTCCAGTTCGCCGCCGAGCAGGCCCATCCAGCGGCGCAGGGTCAGGACGTCCTCGCGGTCGACGTCGCTGGGGCCGCCCTCGATGACGGCGACGGTGACGTCGGGGTTCTCGGTGAGGCGGGAGGCGATGACGGAGCCCGCTGTGCCGCCACCGATGACGACGTAGTCGTACTCGTGGGTTTTGTCGGGCATGGGGGTGGTACTCCAGGGATGCGGTGAGGGGGGTGAGCGGGGTGGTGAACCGGAGGTAGGCGGGACGGGGGTCGAGTCGAAACGGCGGTGAGAGGCAGCGGTGAGAGGCAGCCGGGGGTGGGTGTCGTGGGGAGGGGCTCAGCCCGCGAACCACCGCACCGGCTTCGGCGCGAGGTTCTGGTAGACGTGCTTGGTCTCGCGGTACTCGGCGAGTCCGGCGGGGCCCAGTTCGCGTCCCACGCCGCTCTTTCCGAAGCCGCCCCACTCCGCCTGCGGGAGGTAGGGGTGGAAGTCGTTGATCCAGATGGTGCCGTGACGCAGTCGGCCGGCCACGCGCCGGGCGCGTCCCGCGTCGGCGGTCCATACGCCGCCCGCGAGCCCGTACTCGGTGTCGTTGGCGAGCGCGATCGCCTCCTCCTCCGTACGGAAGGTCTCGACGGTGACGACCGGGCCGAAGACCTCCTCGCGGACGACCCGCATCTCGCGGTGGCAGTGGTCGAGGACGGTGGGCTCGTAGAAGTAGCCGGTGGCGGGCCGCTGGGCGGACGGTTCGGGGCGCCGGCCGCCGGAGCGCAGCACCGCGCCCTCGGACAGGGCGGACTCGACGTATGCCTCGACCTTGTCGCGCTGCTGCTCGGAGACGAGGGGGCCGCACTCGACGCCGTCCTCGGTGCCGCGGCCGAGGCGGATCTTCTCTGCCCTGCGGGCGAGTTCGGCGACGAAGCGTTCGCGGATGCTTTCCTCGACGATGAGGCGGGCACCGGCGGAGCAGACCTGGCCGCTGTGGATGAAGGCCGCGTTGAGGGCCTGGTCGACTGCGGTGTCGAAGCCCCCGTCGGTGGCGCAGGCGTCGGCGAAGACGACGTTGGGGTTCTTGCCGCCGAGTTCGAGGGCGACCTTCTTGACGGTGGGGGCGGCGGCCTGGGCGACCTTGGTGCCGCTGAGCAGGCCGCCGGTGAAGGAGACCAGGTCGACGTCGGGGTGCTCGGCGAGCCGGGCACCGACCGAATGGCCGGGCCCGGTCACGACGTTGGCGACCCCGGCGGGCAGCCCCGCCTCGAGCAGCAGGTCGATCAGGGCGACCGTCGTCAGCGGGGTGATCTCGCTCGGCTTGATCACGAAGGTGTTGCCCGCCGCGAGCGCGGGGGCGATCTTCCAACTGGCCTGGAGCAGCGGGTAGTTCCAGGGCGTGATCATCGCGCACACGCCGACGGGCTCGTGCACGACGACGCTGTGGACGTCGGTCGAGCCCGCGTCGACGACCCGGCCGGGGGCCTCGGCGGCGACGAGTTCGGCGAAGTAGCGGAAGGCGTCGGCGACACAGTCGATGTCGACGCGGCCCTCCTCGACGGTCTTGCCCGCGTCCCGGCTCTCCAGCAGGCCGAGCTGCTCGCGGTCGCGGGTGAGGAGGTCGGCCACGCGGCGCAGCACGGCGGCGCGTTCGCGGGCGGGCGTGCGCGGCCACACGCCCTGGCCACCGGCGAAGGCACTGTGGGCGGCCGCGACGGCCAGGTCGGTGTCCTTCTCGTCACCCTCGGCGACCACGGCGAACGTCAGCCCGTCCGCGGGGTCGAGGATCTCGCGCGTGGCGCCGGAGACGGCTTCACGCCACTCCCCACCCGCGTGGATGGTCTTCCGCGCCTGCTGCTGCGTACTGTCCGCCATGCTCGGTACTGCCTTCCGTTCCTGTTCAGCCCCCCTGCGTCACACGTGTGTCACTCACGTGGCACCTGCGCATCTGCCCGTGCCCCTCGAATGCATGCGCAATCCCTGGCCGAAAGTGCGCCGCGTCACTGAAGATGGGGATAAACAGGGCGAAACTGGATGGCTTTGTGGGAGGAACCGGACGGCGTCAGAAGTCGATCCGCATCACCACCCTGCGTAGCGTCGGCCGGTTCACTTCCGTGAAGCCCGCCTCGGCGAAAACCTGGCGGCTGCCGACGTGGAGTTCGCCCCAGGTGACCTCCACGCCGGGTGTGGTGAGCATCGGGTACGCCTCCAGGGCGCGGGCGCCGCGCTCGCGGGCGTAGGAGACGGTGGCCCGGGCGAGGCCGTAGGTGATGCCTCGTCGGCGGAAGCCGCGGCGCGTGAGCAGACAGGTCACCGCCCAGACACCGTCGTCCGCCTTGTCCTCGCGCCGGCCCGTCCACGGGACACGGGTGCGCAACAGCCCGGCGTAGGCGGTACGCGGCTCGACGGCGGCCCAGCCGACGGGCTCGCCCTCCAGGTAGGCGACCATGCCGCTGGTCGCCTCCGCGCCGGGGTCCCCGCAGGCGGTCTGCTCGCGCAGGCGCGCGGCGCGTTCCTCCGGGGGCGCGGCGCTCCAGTGGTGGCCCACGGTCTTGTAGCGCTGGCACTGGCAGCGGCCCGGGTAGTCGGTCGTGCCGAAGACGGCGCTCACGTCGTCCCAGGAGGCCTCGTTGGCGGGCCGGACGTCCAGCTTCTCCGGGGGCACGGGCTCGTTCACCGGGGCGGGTCCTCTCCCACCCGGCCGTCGACGGACTCGCGCACCATGTCGGCGTGGCCCACGTGGCGGGCGTACTCCTCGACGAGGTCGATCAGCAGGCGCCGCAGGCTCGGGTGCTCGCCCCGGGAGGTGGTGTGGGCGGCGAGCCGGCCGGGGCCGTCCTCGGCCAGCGCCTGCCGCACATGGGCCCGGGAGCGGGCGACCGCGCCCTCCCAGAGCGCGTACAGCTCCTCCGGGGTGTCGGAGGCAGCCGAGCTCCACTCCCAGTCGGGCTCGGCGTCCCAGTCCACCGTGTCCCAGGGCGGACCGAGCTCCCGCCCGAGCAGCCGCCGGGTCAGGTACTCGTCCTCGACCAGCGCCAGATGCTTCAGCAGCCCACCGAGGGTGACCGTGGAAGGGGCGAGCCGCGTGTTCAGCCCGGACGCGTCCAGGTCCCCGCACTTCCACGCCAGCGTCCTGCGCAGCCGCTCCAGGGAGCCGATCAGGGTGTCCGCCTCGTCGCCCGCGACAGGCGGCTCCCACAGAACGGTTTCGGTGTTCTCGCTCATGACGGGCAGGCTACGGTCCGTTCCGGACGATCCACTGCCGGAATACCGGGAATACTCGTGAGGGTGGCCGATGAGCCGATGAAGCACGACCAGAGCCCGACCTCCCGCGCCCTCCTGCTCCTCGAGCTCCTCCAGAGCAGCCCCGGCATCACCGCCGACCGCCTCGCCGCCCGGCTCGGTGTCTCAGAACGCGCCGCCCGCCGCTACGTCGGCATCCTGCGCGAGGCCGGCGTGCCGATCGAGTCCACGCGGGGGCCGTACGGCGGCTACCGCGTCGGCCGCGGCCTGCGCCCGCCGCCCCTGATGTTCACCGCGGCCGAGGCCCTCGCGCTGGTCATGGCGGTCCTGGACGGCAACCGCGACGCGACGGACCCGGCCGACCCGGCGGGCAGCGCGCTGGACAAGCTCCTGCGCGTTCTGCCGGAACCGGTCGCCCGGCCGGCGGAGGCGGTCCGCAGGATCAGCACCCGCGCCGCGGACCCTGCCGCCGCGAGCCCCGACCCCGACACCACGGCCGCCCTCGTACAGGCCTGCGCCGCGCGCCGCCGACTGCGGCTCGGCTACCGCCTGGGCGCGAAGGGCGTACGCGCCATGGAGGTCGACCCGTGGGGCGTCGTCGTCCACCACGGCCGCTGGTACCTGCTGTGCTGGTCCCACACGAGCGACGCCCGGCGCGTCCTGCGCGTCGACCGGATCACCGAAGTCACCGTCCTCGACGGCACGTTCACCCCGCCGACCGGCCTCGACCCGCTACACGCCCTGGAGGAACACCTGGCCCAGGGCTGGACCTACGACGTGGAGGTCGTCATCGACGCCCCCGCCGACCAGGTCGCCCACCGGCTCACCCCCAGCCTGGGCCGGCCAGAACCGATCGACCCCCACACGACCCGCCTCCGCGCCAGCACCGACGAACCGGAGTGGTACGCCGAGCAACTCACCATGCTCCGGGTCCCGTTCCGGGTCATCGGCCCACCGGAACTGCGGGAGGCGGTGCGGGGGTTGGGGCGGCGGTTGCTGGCGGCGAGCGAGGGCCGCGGGATCGAGAAGCAGCCGAACGTCCGGACGGAGTAAGGGTTCGTGTTCCGCTCCGGAACCGGAGCTGTAGCCGTACCACCACCCGCTCATCGCGTCGCACCCGCGAAATCACCCTGCCGGGCACCTCTTCCGAGGGGCGCGACGAAAACGGCCACGGGCCTCGTTCCGGAGAGACCGGAACGAGGCCCGTGCGGGTTTGTGACAGAGCGCGAGTCGGCTCGGTCGCCGTCGGCTCAGATGAGGCCGAGGCCGCGGACCGCCTCGCGCTCCTCCTCGAGCTCCTTCACGGACGCGTCGATGCGGGCGCGGGAGAACTCGTTGATCTCCAGGCCCTGGACGATCTCGTACTTGCCGTCCTTGGTGGTGACCGGGAAGGAGGAGATCAGGCCCTCCGGGACGCCGTAGGAGCCGTCCGACGGGATGCCCATGGAGGCCCAGTCGCCGTCGGCCGTGCCGTTGACCCAGGTGTACACGTGGTCGATGGCGGCGTTGGCGGCCGACGCGGCGGAGGACGCGCCACGGGCCTCGATGATCGCCGCACCACGCTTGGCGACCGTCGGGATGAAGTCCTCGGCCAGCCACTTCTCGTCGTTCACGACCTCGGCGGCGTTCTTGCCGGCGACCGTGGCGTGGAAGATGTCGGGGTACTGGGTGGCGGAGTGGTTGCCCCAGATGGTCAGGCGCTTGATGTCGGCGACCGTCGAGCCCGTCTTCTTCGCGAGCTGGGTCAGCGCGCGGTTGTGGTCCAGGCGGGTCATCGCGGTGAAGCGCTCGGCCGGTACGTCCGGGGCGGCGGCCTGGGCGATCAGGGCGTTGGTGTTGGCCGGGTTGCCGACGACCAGGACCTTGATGTCGTCCGCGGCGTGGTCGTTGATGGCCTTGCCCTGCGGCTTGAAGATGCCGCCGTTGGCCTCGAGGAGGTCACCGCGCTCCATGCCCTTGGTGCGCGGGCGGGCGCCGACGAGGAGGGCGACGTTCGTGCCGTCGAAGGCGACGTTCGGGTCGTCGGTGATGTCGATGCCCTGCAGGAGCGGGAACGCGCAGTCGTCCAGCTCCATGGCCGTGCCCTCGGCGGCCTTCAGCGCGGGGGTGATCTCCAGGAGGCGGAGCTTGACCGGCACGTCCGCGCCGAGCAGCTGGCCGGAGGCGATGCGGAAGAGCAGGGCGTAACCGATCTGGCCGGCCGCGCCGGTGACGGTGACGTTCACGGGAGTGCGGGTCATGGCGTTCTCCGTATGACAGCTGGCGGTGGGGCGTCCCTGCCCCGGACGTTTGATCGATCTCTTGGCATCAAGAGATCCATCCAGCGGTCAGGCTATCGCGCATACGGGATCCAGGACGTCCGGGGTGGTGTGTGGTCCGCCCCACAGAGCGGAGGCGAACACACAGCACACAAGGAGAGGCGGCCGCCTGTCCGGGAGAGGAGGGACGGGCGGCCGCCGAGTGGGGGTACCGGGTTGCCGGACTCCCGTGGGGGTAACGTTCGCCTGCCCACGATCGCGGCGGCCATTCCTGTCCCACGCCACTTTTCGGCCAGGGCTCCGCGCCCTGGCTGTTTCGCTACGTCGTGCAGCCCTTCTGTCCGGACGCCAGCGCCACGCACGCCTTCGCCTCGCCCGCGTCCTTCACGGCCATCATCGGCGTGTAGGCGATCGTGTCGCCGACGGTGGTGATGCTCCCGGACTGCGCGGCCGTACCCACCGTCACGCGAACCTCGTCGCCCCGCGCGGCCTGGGTGATCCGCCCCCAGGCGGCACCGCAGGTCTCGCTGTAGCGGACCTCGACGACGGCGGTGCCGACGGTCGCGGTCTTGGCGGTGGTCACGAGCTCACCGCTGCACCCCATGCTCTCCGCGTCCTTGCCGGTGCAGGACGCGCCGCTGCACTTCACTCCGGCCGGCAGGTCGGGTTCGGCGGCGGCGGACTGCGCGGGCGAGCTGGGGCCGCCCTCATCCTTCTTCCCGCTGTCACCCGGGAAGTAGAAGACGGCGGCGATGACGGCCAGCGCACCGACGACGCCCGCGAGGAACATCGTCAGCCGTCGCCGGCCGCCCGCTCCCCCGGAGGAACCACCGGCGCCGGGAACCTGCCGGGGCGGCCCGAACGCTCTCGCGGCCTCCGGTGGGGAGGCGGAGGGCGCCGGGGACTCCGAGCTTCCGGAGATGCGTCCGGAGACGCTTCGGCCCGGCTGCGACGGTCCCTTGTATCCGGCCATCCTCCACGAGTTGTCGACCGGGTCGCCCAGTCCCGAGCCGCCCCGGGAACCGCCCGTGGGCCTGTTCGACGAACCGCCCCGCGAGGCGCGCTCACGCTCGCGCTCGTCCGCCTCGGTCGCCGTCGGCTGCGCGGGCACCGAGGAAACCGACGACCCGGCCGAAACCGACGAGACGGAGGAGGCGGAGGAGGCCGAAGAGGCCGATGTGACCGGCGGGATCGTCGGGACCACACCCGCCGGACCCGCGATCCCAGGCGTCACCGTCGCGCTGCCGCCCCTGCGTGCCGCCTTGACCGGCTTGACGTTCCCCGAGGACACGGCCGACTCCCCCAGCGCTGCCCGCGCCTGGGAGATGCGGATCGCCTCCATGGTCCGGTCGTGGCGCATCTCCGAGCGGCTCCAGGCACGTTCGGCCAGCTCCCACATGGTCGTCAGATGGACGGGATGTGTGCCGGTCACCTCGGCCAGCGCGACGATCGCACCCTTCGGCGCGAGAAGCCGGCCGTTGAGATAACGCTCCCAGGACGTCTTGCTGTAGCCCGTGCGGTCGGCCACCGCCGCGATGCTCAGCCCGCTGCGGTCCACGAGCCGCCGCAGCTGACTGGCGAACTCCTTGACCTGCGGATCGAGTTCATCCGGCAAGGCCCTCCAACGAGGCATGAAACCCCCCTCTTCCCCCCTGTGCGTACTGCCTCCGCCGAGTCCCCGTGTGACTACCCAAGGGATGCGCCCACTAAGGAATGTGGTTCCCGGCTCGTCCAGATTGGACACGTTAGCCCTGCCGTACGGGTGAATTGGGGTCTATCCACGAACTTGTCAATGCTTCGACACAACCAGCACACGCGCGTGACCTCTTACGCCACTGGGGCGTTGGACACTCCCGTATGTCACCCGAACGCGAGGGTGCCGGCGACGGCGGTGAGGAGCAGCGCGAGGAGGAGCAGGACGGCGTACAGCAGGAGGCGTCCGGCGGGGCGGGGCGGCGGCTCCTCCTCCTCCAGGCGCTCCCACCACGGGATCGTGGGATCGTCCTCGTATCCCTCGCCGCTGGAGGCCCCGGAGACGCCGGCGGCCCCGGATGTCCCGGGTTCGGGAACGTGCGGAGACGCCGGGCGCGGCCAGGCCTCGACGGCCAGTTCCCAGCGTACGGCGCAGCGTTCGGCGTCCGGTCCGGTGAGGCCCGCGACCCGGCACAGGGCGGCGACGGCCTGCCGGGGCGGCGGCTGGACGGCGTTGAGGTAGCGCTGCCAGGAGGACTTGCTGTAGGCGGTGCGGGCGCCGAGCGCGGCCAGGCTGAGGCCCGTGCCGTCCTTCAGCTGCCGCAGCTGTTCCACGAAGTTCCGTACCTCCGGCGGCAGCTCGTCCGGCAGCGGCTGCCAGGCGCCCATCACCCACCTCCACGGCGTCGTCGCCCGTGTCGTTCCCGACTCGATCCGGTCTGGTCCGACCTGATCCGACCTGATCCGATCTGGTCCGATCAAGTGACGACGCGAGGCGGTCGAACGGTTCCCGGCGGCTTCCTCGGCTGTGGCAGGGCGCGGACACCGTAGCGGAACGGTCACCTCCGAGACACAGCGCGCGGACAGCCGTTGAACAGGCACTTCACGGTGCGGGAGCGTGGTGCGCGACGACGGCCCGTCCTTCCTCGGGGGAGGGGACGGGCCGCCGTCGTCGGGTTGCTCAGCTGCTGACGGTGAAGTGCAGCGTGTCCTTCAGGAACGGGATCCGCAGCCAGGGGTTCGGCTGGACCATCAACGCCAGCAGCACGATCACCAGGCCGAGACTGCCGTACGTGACGATGTCCGTGAAGCGGGAGCGCACCGCGAGCATGCCGACGCCGGGCAGGACCCAGCGCAGTACGGCCCCGCCGAGCAGGGCGACACCGATGAGCAGGGTGCCTACGCGGAACAGGTCGAAGGCGGTCAGCAGCAGGCCGAGCGCGACCAGGGACAGCACGGCGAGCATCGGCCACTGCCGGGCAGGTGCCGGGGCGTCCCGGGGCGCGGCCCGGCCGCCGCCCTCGGGGCGCGCGGTGTCCTTGGTGAACAGGGGGAAGCGGCGGGTGGTGCGACGCGGATGGCCCTCGGCGTCGGGCGCGCTGATCGCGTCGCGGACCATCGGCTCCGCAGTCTCGGGCGTCTCGGGAGTCCTGCGGGGCTCGTGGGTCTCGTGAAGCTCGCGGGCCTCGCCGGCCTCGCGGGGCTCGTGGGTCCCCTCCGGCTCAGCTGACACTGCGCTCCGCCGCCTCCACCACGTTGACGAGCAGCTGGGCGCGGGTCATGGGGCCGACGCCGCCCGGGTTCGGGGAGATCCAGCCGGCCACCTCGGCGACGTCCGGGTGGACGTCACCCACGATCCTGCCCTCGGCACTGCGCGAGACGCCGACGTCGAGGACGGCCGCGCCCGGCTTGACGTCCTCGGCGCGGATCAGGTGCGCGGAACCGGCCGCGGCGACGATGATGTCGGCGCGCTTGAGGTGGGCGGAGAGATCCCGGGTGCCGGTGTGGCACTGGGTGACCGTGGCGTTCTCGCTGCGCCGGGTCAGCAGCAGCGGCATCGGCCGGCCGATGGTCACACCGCGGCCGACGACCACCACCTCGGCGCCCTTGATCTCGACGCCGTAGGCGCGCAGCAGAGTGAGCACGCCGTTCGGGGTGCAGGGCAGCGGGGCCGGCTCGCCCAGGACCAGGCGCCCGAGGTTCATCGGGTGCAGACCGTCCGCGTCCTTGTCCGGGTCCATCAGTTCGAGGATGCGGTTCTCGTCGATGCCCTTGGGGAGCGGCAGTTGGACGATGTACCCGGTGCACCCCGGGTCCTCGTTCAGTTCCCGTACGACCGCCTCGATCTCCTCCTGCGTCGCCGTACCCGGCAGTTCGCGCTGGATGGAGGCGATACCGACCTCGGCGCAGTCGCGGTGCTTGCCGGCGACGTACTTCCGGCTGCCGGGGTCGTCTCCGACGAGGATCGTGCCGAGGCCCGGTGTGATCCCCTTCTCCCTCAGCGCCGCCACGCGGACGGTCAGATCGGACTTGATCGCTGCTGCGGTGGCCTTGCCATCGAGAATCTGGGCGGTCATGACTCCATCCTCCCGGATGACCGGCCCCCGGTTCCAATCCGGGTAGCCCCTGCAACCCCTGTGCGGACACGGCGCCACTCGTGTCGAATCCCGCCATGATCGGTGATGTTGCACTTGCACAACACATACGAATTGCGGCTGGACAAGGCGGCGGCGCCTGAAGAACGATGAACGGACAGTGCCGCGGGCAGTATCGGGGGGGGACGCACCGCTTCTGTGACCTTTCCTCCGCCACGGCCGCGCGCCGTCCCCGCACTAGCAACAGACGGAGGAAACACCGCCATGAGTTACGGCGACCCGAACAACCCCTACGGCGCTCCCCAAGGGCAGCAGCAGCCCGGTCAGCCCGGATACGGCTACCCGCAGCAGCAGCCCCCCGCCCCGGGCTACGGCTACCCGCAGGCCCCGCCGGTCGGCGCCTACGCCGGTGCCCCCGCCCCGACGACGATGCCCGGCACCGTGAACACCGCCCGTGTGCTGCTGTGGATCATCGTGGGTCTTCAGCTCATCGGCGTGGTGCTGTTCGCCTTGGCCGCCGTCAGCGTCAACGCCGCGAAGAACGACGACGCGTTCAAGGACAGCCCCGCCTTCCAGGACCTGGCCGACCAGGGTGCGGGCATGATGTGGGGGATCACCGTCTTCGCGGTGGCCTGGGCCGTGTTCGCGATCGTGCTGGCGACGAAGTTCAACACCGGCCGCAACGGCGTCCGCATCACGCTCCTCGTCTTCGGCATCATCACCGCGGTGCTCGGCATATACCCGTTCGTCCTCGTCGGCCTGATCCACACCGTGCTCGCCATTTTGGTGGCCGTGTTCGTCGGCAACGCCAACGGCAAGGCGTGGTTCAACCGCCCGCAGTACTGAGCGGTTTCGCATCCCCTCGAATTCCAAGGGCCGTGTCTCACCCGTACGGGGAGACACGGCCCTGGCGCGTCAGTGACGCTCAGTGGAAGAAGTGGCGGGTCCCGGTGAAGTACATCGTGATGCCCGCCTTCTGAGCGGCCTCGACGACGAGCTCGTCACGGACGGAACCGCCGGGCTGGACGATGGCCTTGACGCCGGCGGCGCTCAGGACGTCGATGTTGTCGGGGAACGGGAAGAACGCGTCCGACGCGACGTACGAGCCGCGGGCCCGCTCGGCCCCGGCCCGCTCCACCGCCAGCTTGCAGGAGTCCACGCGGTTGACCTGGCCCATGCCGACGCCGACCGAGGCGCCGTCCTTGGCGAGCAGGATCGCGTTGGACTTCACGGCCCGGCACGCCTTCCAGGCGAAGGCGAGCTGCTGGAGCTCGTCGGCAGCCAGCGCCTCGCCGGTCGCGAGCGTCCAGTTGGCCGGGTCGTCGCCGTCGGCCTGGAGGCGGTCGGCGACCTGGAGCAGGGCGCCGCCGTCGATCGGCTTGACGTCGACGGGGTGGGCGGGGCCGTCGGGGCAGCGCAGCACGCGGATGTTCTTCTTCTTGGTCAGGGCCTCCAGGGCCCCCTCCTCGTAGTCCGGCGCGACGATGACCTCGGTGAAGATCTCCGCGACCTGCTCGGCCATCTCCTTGCTGACCGGCCGGTTCACGGCGATCACACCGCCGAACGCGGACAGCGGGTCGCAGGCGTGCGCCTTGCGGTGCGCCTCGGCGACGTCGGCGCCGGTCGCGATGCCGCACGGGTTGGCGTGCTTGATGATCGCGACGGCGGGCTCGTCGTGGTCGTACGCGGCACGGCGGGCGGCGTCCGTGTCCTGGTAGTTGTTGAACGACATCTCCTTGCCGTGCAGCTGCTCGGCCTCCGCCAGGCCGCCGGTGCCGGCGGTGTAGAGGGCAGCGGGCTGGTGCGGGTTCTCGCCGTAGCGCAGGGTGTGCGCGCGCTCCAGGCTGGTGGCGAGGAAGGAGGGGAACGGCGAGTCGTCGGCCGGCGCGTAGGCGGAGGCGAACCAGGAGGAGACCGCGATGTCGTACTCGGCGGTGTGCCGGAAGGCCTCGGCGGCCAGCCGCTTGCGGGTGGCGAGGTCGAAGCCGCCGCCCTGTACGGCCGCCAGGACGTCGCCGTAGCGCGCGGGGCTGGTGACCACGGCGACCGACGGGTGGTTCTTGGCGGCGGCGCGGACCATGGAGGGGCCGCCGATGTCGATCTGCTCGACGCACTCGTCGGGCGAGGCACCGGAGGCGACGGTCTCGCGGAACGGGTAGAGGTTGACGACGACGAGGTCGAACGGCTCGACGCCCAGCTGCGCCAGCTGCTGCCGGTGGTCCTCCAGGCGCAGGTCGGCGAGGATGCCGGCGTGGACCTTGGGGTGCAGGGTCTTGACGCGGCCGTCCAGGCACTCGGGGAAGCCGGTGAGCTCCTCGACCTTGGTGACCGGGACGCCGGTCGCGGCGATCCGCGCGGCCGTGGAGCCGGTGGAGACGAGCTCGACGCCGGCCTCGTGCAGCCCGCGGGCGAGCTCCTCGAGCCCGGTCTTGTCGTAGACACTGACGAGCGCGCGACGGATGGGCCGCTTGTTGCTCTCGGCCGTGACAGTGCTCTCGGCGGTCACTGGATAACTACCTTTCGTCCCTCAATGCGATAGCCGTTGCGGGCGAGGCGCCCCACGACCTCGACGAGCAGCCTTCGCTCGACTTCCTTGATGCGCTCGTGCAGAGCGCTCTCGTCGTCCTCGTCCCGGATCTCCACCACGCCCTGAGCGATGATCGGTCCGGTGTCGACGCCGTCGTCGACGAAGTGGACGGTGCAGCCGGTGACCTTGGCGCCGTACGCGAGCGCGTCGCGCACACCGTGGGTTCCCGGGAAACTGGGCAGAAGGGCGGGGTGGGTGTTGATGAGCCGCCCGCCGAAGCGCGCGAGGAACGTCTTCCCCACGATCTTCATGAACCCGGCGGACACCACGAGGTCGGGCTCGTGGGCGGCGACGGCCTCGGTGAGTGCCGCGTCCCACTCCTCGCGGCTGCCGTGTTCCTTGACCCGGCACACGAAGGTCGGCAGCCCGGCGCGCTCGGCCCGCGCGAGTCCCTCGATGCCCTCCCGGTCCGCCCCGACGGCCACGACCTCGGCGCCGTAGGCCTCGGCCCCGACCCGGTCGATCTCGTCCAGGAGCGCCTGCAGGTTGGTGCCGGATCCGGAAACCAGCACGACGAGGCGCTTGGCCACAGGCTTGGCGGCCACGGTGGGGCCCTTTCTCGGGGGAGCGTTTGTATGGTCGTACGAATGCTTCGCGCCCCGGGATACGGGGAAGTCTACGAAGCGGTCGACCGTCAGCAACGATACCGGCACACCGGGCGGCCCCCATGGGACGGGGGCGTGGCCGGAAGGTAGCGTCTGCCAGGAGCGGGTTCGGGAACGCGGTCGTCGTGCGGTGCGTTGCCGTAGTGACAGCTCCCGCAGAGCCATGCCAGACCGTCGTATTCGCCTAGGGGAAGACGCTCACTTGATGCCGGACCGCAGTCTGCGACTCGCCACGCTCCCCCCGCAGTCATCGCGCGCAGGGCAGCGCGGCGCCGTGCTGCTGCGGGAGCGCCCAGCCTCACCGCCCGACGCGGCCTCGGGTGACGCCGGGAAGAAGAACGGCGACGATCAGAGCGACTCCCCCACTCAGGAGGACAACCCCTTCGCCCCGCCCCCCGAAGGCACCCCCGACCGCCCCTGGCAGCCCCGGCACCCCGCCCCCGGCGGCCAGGACGACTCCGCCTCCGACACCCCGCCCGCCGGGTCCCCCTGGGGCGGCCAGTGGAGCGACCGCCAGCCCGGCCGTTCGCAGGGCGGCGGCTTCGGCGAGCGTCCCGGCGCGGGCCCCGAGGGACCGGGCGGCACTCCCGGCCCGCCCCCTCGCTGGGATCCCAAGGACCCGGTCCAGCGCCATGCGCGGTACGCGCTGCTGTGCGGTATGTGGGCCTTCTTCTTCGCCCTCTTCAGCTGGCCGTACGTGGCCCTGCTGCTGGGCGCCCTCGGCCTCTACTGGGGTATCAGCGCCCTGCGCGCCAAGCCCCGCAACCCCGACCCCGCCGCCGCGAACATGGGCGCCCGCCCGCAGACGACGGCCGCGGTGAGCGGACTGGTCACCGCGTCCCTGGCCATCGCCCTGGTCGCCATCACCTTCACCGCCCAACTCGTCTACCGCGACTACTACACCTGCACGGACGACGCCCTCACCAGCGAGGCGAAGCAGACCTGCAAGCAGCTGCTGCCGGAAGAGCTGCGGGGGGTTCTGGGGGCGGGGAGCTAGTGTCCTGCGCCGTTAATCTGTCGGTAGTTTCGACATGCCGCATCGGCCCAACTCAAGCGGCCGACCAGGCGCCTTGACCGTTCGTGGCGCAGCAGAACTGCCTACGAACTTCGGGCGCAGGACACTAGGTCTGGCTCCGCAGGTTCAGGGAGCGTTCGGCGAGCCCGGCTCCGGGGGCGCCGAATGCACCGGGTTCGGGGGCGATGACGGCTCGGGGTGCGCGGGAGGGTTCGGGTCGGCGGGCAGGAAGTCGTAGGGCTCGAAGGTGTCGTCGACGAGGGGCGTGAGGCGTACGGCGTCGTGCGCATCGTGCGGGTCGTCGCGACCACCTCGTACGGGGTCCTTCGCACCGCCCCGCTCGGCATCCTTCACATCGCCGCGGCCGCCCCACTCGGCATCCTTCACAGCGCGCCGGCCGCCCCGCTCGGCGTCCTTCGCACCGCCGCGATCGTGCAACCCGCGCATCGCCGCGCGCGCCCTGCTGATGCTCACGGCCTCGGCGCCTGGGACCCGCCCCCGGCGATGCCGCGTCCGGGGGCCCGCCCCCAGCGCGACCGGTACCGCCACCGGCGCCGTCCAGAGCAGCACCGCGGCGCCCACCTGCCACCACACCGGCCCGAAGCGGGCGAGGGCGGCCACGCCGAGCGGTCCGCCCGCCAGTGCCGCGAGAGCGGCGAGCGCCGACGCGCACAGCACGGCCGCGAGGAGGGCCACACCGACCGCCCGTGACCGCGAGGAGCCGACCACCTCCCGTGCCGCGAACCACCCCACCGTCACGCCGGCCGCCACCGGCACCGCGCCCGCCGCCCAGGTCAGGGGTGTGCCGGGACCCGCGTCCGGCACGGCTGCCAGCAACGGAAACGGGGGCAGCAAGGGAGCGGGGGCCGAGGAGAGAGGGCTCACGACGTGCCCCGTGCCGAGGAGGAAGCCAGGGCCGGCCGCGTAGGCGGCTCCCCACACCGCCGCGTTCGGCACCAGTGCCAGGCACAGCAGCAGAACGGTGAAGCGGCCCGACATCCCCTCCGTCAGCTGCAGGAAGGCCACCCGCGCCACATCGCCGTGCCACACCAACGACACCGCCGTCAGCAGCGCCCCACCCCCGACGAGCACCGCGACGCCCGCTCCCGCGGCCCGCGCGGCCGCACCGAGCCGGTCGCGCGCGTCCGCCCCGAGGACCAGCCGCCGCGAACCGAGGAGAGGCGCGGCTCCCCCCTCCCCCCATCGAGGGCGCCCGTACGCCGTCCACACCCCCACCGCCGAGGCGATCGCGACGAGCACCGACATGGTCACGCCCGTCCGCTCCCAGGACGGACGCAGATCACCGCCCGCCGCGTACAGCGCGGCCACAGCGCCGACGGCGAGGTAGCCGAGGACGACGCCCACCCACGCCGTACCGCCGCTCACCGGCACCCCCTCCTCGTCCCCGTCCACCGCGTCCCGCGCCGCCCGGTGCACCAGCCAGGCGGGCAGCGCGAGCAGCAGCAGCGGGGTGACGCCCACGGGTGCCGGGACACCGGACAGCGTCTCGGTGCGGACCAGCTCCGCCCCGTGCGCCAGCAGCCACAACGCGGCGGCGACATGCAACGCCCCGCCCGGCCCGCTGTCGGGGTAAGGCGAGCTGATCCACAGCATCGTCACCAGTACGGCGAACGAGCCGAGCCCCAGCCCCGCCGCGAGCGCGCCACCCACGAGGCCGTCGGCCAGCCCGGGCGACCGGCCGCACGCACGGGTGAGCAGGCGAGGCAAGGACGGTCGGCGGTCGGTCATCTGCGTCACGACCGCCATGCTCCCAACGACACGCGCTTTCCCGTCGTAACAGGGGAACCACCGAAGTGTCGCTCAATATACGTTTATGTTCTTTTCTGCATGGAGGGTTCTCGCGAGGAGGGGCGCCCTGTGATGAGGAGCGTCCTGTGATGAGGAGCCCTGCCACCCCGCTCCCCCCGCCAAAGAAACGGCGACGTCTGCGCGAGGCAGGCGCGTTGACGCAGGAACAGCTCGCGGCGCGACTGGGCGTCTCCCTCAAGACGGTGCGCGGATGGGAGACGGGCCGCACGACTCCCCGCGGTCAGCACGGGGAGGAGTACGCGAGACTGCTGGCCTCACTGGACGTCAGCAGGTGGGCGGGGACCCAGGCCCCGGACCCGGGACCCGCCCTGACGCCCGCTCAGGCCTTCGACGCCCTGTACGCCTTCTGCGCCCCCGCCCTCGTACGGCAGACGTATCTGCTCACCGGGCGCCGGGAGCTGGCGCGCGAGTCGGTCGAGCGGGCCTTCCAGGTGGCGTGGCAGCGCTGGCCGGAGGTGGCACGGGACCGCGACCCGGCGGGCTGGGTACGAGCGACGGCGTACGACTGCGCTCTCTCCCCCTGGCACCGGTTCCGCCCCCGCTACCGGCACCCCGAACCCCCGCCCGCCGCCGCGAGCGACCGCGCCCTGCTGGACGTCCTCCTGACCCTCCCGCCGTCGTACCGCCGCACGCTCGTGCTGTACGACGGGGTCGGCCTCGACCTGCCGGAGACGGCGGCGGAGACGGAGGCGAGCACACCGGCGACCGCGCACCGCCTCCTGCACGCCCGCGAGGCCGTCACCGCCCGCCTCCCGGAACTGTCCGACCCGGCCCTCCTCCACCAACGCCTCGCCGAACTGGCCTCCGCGGAACGCCTGCGCGCCGCCCAGCCCCCAGCGGTCCGCACCACCAGCGAACGCCGAGCCCGCTTCTGGACCCGCGCCGCCATCGCCTTCACCGTCGCCCTCATCGGGACGACAGCGCTGACGCTCAAAACGGCTCCGACGCGGTACGAGCCCCCGGTGGCCCCGGGCGAGGCGGTACGAGGGGTCCCGCCGAAGGTGGCCCCAGGCGCGCTGTCCGAGGAGGAGGAGGAACTACGGGACAAGCTGAGGGAGAAGATGGCAAGCGGCCCGGAGAGAGTGCTGCCACTGCCCCGCTAGCCGAGAACGCCGGTGGGCCCGTCCCCACACAGGGGAACGGGCCCACCGACACTCAAGCAGGAAACTCAGCCGGCGAGGATCTCGCGGGCAAGCTTCGCCGTCTCGGTCGGCGTCTTGCCGACCTTGACGCCGGCGGCCTCAAGGGCCTCCTTCTTCGCGGCAGCCGTACCGGAGGAGCCGGAGACGATGGCACCGGCGTGGCCCATCGTCTTGCCCTCGGGCGCGGTGAAGCCCGCGACATAACCGACGACCGGCTTCTTCACGTTCTCCTTGATGAACGCCGCGGCCCGCTCCTCCGCGTCACCACCGATCTCACCGATCATCACGATCAGGTCCGTGTCGGGGTCGGCCTCGAACGCGGCGAGCGCGTCGATGTGGGTCGTACCGATGATGGGGTCGCCACCGATGCCGACGGCCGAGGAGAAGCCGATGTCACGGAGCTCGTACATCATCTGGTACGTCAGCGTGCCGGACTTCGACACCAGACCGATGCGGCCCGGCTTGGTGATGTCACCGGGGATGATGCCGGCGTTCGACTGACCGGGGGTGATGAGACCCGGGCAGTTGGGGCCGATGATCCGGGTCTTGTTGCCCTTCTCCACGGCGTACGCGTAGAACGCGGCGGAGTCGTGGACCGCGATGCCCTCGGTGATGACGACGGCCAGCGGAATCTCCGCGTCGATCGCCTCGACCACGGCGGCCTTCGCGAAGGCCGGCGGCACGAAGAGGACGGACACGTTGGCGCCCGTCTTCTCGATCGCCTCGGCGACGGTGCCGAAGACCGGGATCTCGTTGCCGTCGATGTCGACGGACTGACCCGCCTTGCGGGGGTTCACGCCACCGACGATGTTCGTGCCGTCGGCCAGCATGAGCTTGGTGTGCTTCATGCCCGTGGCACCGGTCATGCCCTGGACGATGACCTTGGAGTCCTTGTTGAGGAAGATAGCCATGGCTGTCTGAGTCCCTCTTCCTTACTTCGCAGCCGCGAGCTCGGCGGCCTTGTCGGCCGCGCCGTCCATGGTGTCCACGCGCTGCACGAGCGGGTGGTTGGCGTCGGAGAGGATCTGACGACCCAGCTCGGCGTTGTTGCCGTCCAGACGCACGACCAGCGGCTTGGTGACTTCCTCGCCGCGGTCCTCCAGGAGCTTCAGCGCCTGCACGATGCCGTTGGCGACCTCGTCGCAGGCGGTGATGCCACCGAAGACGTTGACGAAGACGGACTTGACGTCCGGGTCGCCGAGGATGATCTCCAGGCCGTTCGCCATGACGGCGGCGGAGGCGCCACCGCCGATGTCGAGGAAGTTGGCGGGCTTGACGCCACCGTGCGCCTCACCGGCGTACGCGACGACGTCCAGGGTGCTCATGACGAGACCCGCGCCGTTGCCGATGATGCCGACCTCGCCGTCGAGCTTGACGTAGTTGAGGTTCTTCTCCTTGGCGGCGGCCTCGAGCGGGTTGGCCGACTCCTTGTCCTGGAGGGCCTCGTGCTCCGGCTGACGGAACTCGGCGTTCTCGTCCAGGGAGACCTTGCCGTCCAGGGCGATGACGTCACCGGAGGCGACCTTGGCCAGCGGGTTGACCTCGACGAGGAGCGCGTCCTCGGCGACGAAGGTCTTCCACAGCGTGACCAGGACGTTCGCGACCTTGTCGGCGACCTCGGCCGGGAACTTGGCGGCGGCGACGATCTCGCGGGCCTTCTCGGGGGTCACACCCTCGTTGGCGTCGATCGGCGTCTTGGCGACGGCCTCCGGACGGGTGGCCGCCACCTCCTCGATCTCCATGCCGCCCTCGACGGACGCGATGGAGAGGAAGGTGCGGTTGGCACGGTCGAGGAGGAAGGAGACGTAGTACTCCTCCAGGATCTCCGGGGCCGTCTCGGCGATCATCACCTTGTGGACCGTGTGGCCCTTGATGTCCATGCCGAGGATGTCCGTCGCGCGGGCGACGGCCTCGTCCGGGGTGGCGGCGAGCTTCACGCCACCGGCCTTGCCACGGCCGCCGACCTTCACCTGGGCCTTGACGACGGACTTGCCACCGAGACGCTCGGTGGCTGCGCGGGCCGCCTCAGGCGTGTCGATGACTTCACCGGCCAGCACCGGTACATCGTGCTTGGCGAAGAGGTCCCTCGCCTGGTACTCGAACAGGTCCACGCGCTTCCGTCCCTATCAGTGATCTCGCGGTTCGTTGTCTGCGTGGGCGTGCCGCGAGGGCAACGTGACGTCCGCCGTCTGTCAGTCACAAGGGAGGCGCACACGGTGTCCGAGCGCGCGGCATGTCCGTCTCGCAGGTTATCCCCGCTTCCCGGGGGTCTCTAAATCGGCGGTCACACCTGAGCGGTGATACCTGTCACATGATGCCGCCCTCACTGGCACGGCGTGCCGCGAGTGCGGGGCCTCACCGGGTTGGGGTTGGCCCGGTGAGGCCCCTTGAACGGCCCCGAAGGGGCCCTGGCCGGGCGATCCCCACCCCAATGGGGACCATCCGGCCCGGTCCGCGCGGTCTCGTCCGGACCGGCCGACGGCTTTCGGCCGGTCCGGGACTGCGTCGCGCGGGGGCGATGGCTGTACGGCTGTCAGACGCCGTACGGAGTGCTGTGACCGGCGGGGGCGAGCGAGTCGGCGACACCCGCCGCGCCGGTGACGGCGTGGTGGGCCAGCGGAGCCGCGGTGGCCCCGACGGTTCCGGTCAGGCCCTGCGCGAAGGGCGCGACCTGACCGGCGGCACCGTGCACGAACGGGTCGACCTCGCCGACCACCCCGCCCGCGAACGGGGCCACGTCGCCGGTCACGCCGTACGCGAGTGACGTGGCACTGCCGCCGACACCGTGGACGACGGGCCGCACGGTCTCCGTCACCGTGTCGACGACCGGCTCGACGGCCCCGGTGGCCCCCTGCGCGAACGGCGGCACCTCCCCCGCGACCCCCTCCGCGAACGGCCCCGCCTGCCCGGTCACCCCGTACGCCAGCGGGGGCACACCCGCGGCGATCCCGCCCGCGAAGGCCTCGACGTCACCCGTGACGCCGTACGCCACCCCGCTTGCGTCCACCACGGCCTGCCCTGCCACGGGCACGACCCCGTGGACGGCGGTGTGCACGGTGGTGTTCACAGCGGTGTTCACGACCGGCGGCAGTACGGCCGCGGTGGCGTCGTCGGCGACCTGGCCGACAAGGCCGGTGGCGTACGGGGGTACGTCCGCGACGACACCGCCGACAACCGGCTGAGCGCCGGAGACGGCTGTGGTGGCGGTGCGCTGGACGCCGGTCACCGCGGCGTCGGCCACGGGCAGGGCGCCGGACACGGCCCGGTCGGCCACCGGGAGCACCCCGTGCACGGCGGTGCCCGCGATCGGCGGGACGACGGCGTCGGTCGTCTCGGAGACGATCGGCGTGACCGTGCCGGTCACGTGGCTCGGCACGGCGGAGACGGTGGCGCCGGCGGTGGTCGCCGCCGCCCCTGCCAGGGCCTCGGTGGTGGTGGTCGCGCCGGTCACGCGGCCCTCGGCACCGGCGGCCGCGCCCCGCAGCGCCCCCTGCGCACCGGTCGCCGTACGCCCCGCGCCCGCTGCCGCGTACCGCCCCTTCGTCCGTACGTCCCCGTCGACGCCCTGCGCCTGGCCACGGGCCGCCGACTGGAGGCCCGCGAGCTTGGTCTGAGCGCCGGCCAGCGCCTCCTCCAGTTCCGGGGCGAAGGCGGAGAGCGGGCCGAAGAGGTAGTCGATGCCGTGCTGCGGGGAGGTGGGGACGGGGGTGGTGGCGTCGGTCGTCTTCTCCTGGACGGCCGTTGCTGTGCTCGTGTTGACGGCCGTGACTGTGGACGTCGCCGTGGTCAAGGTCTGCGCCTTGTGCTGCGCCGCACGGGCCGCCCGGGCACCGTTGATGGCCTGCGCGCCCCTCACCTTGGTGGCCTGCGGGGCGGTGACCTTGGCATCGGCGGGGGTGGAGGCGGCGGGGGTGGCGGTCGCCCGGCCGACGGTGTCGGTGACGGTGACGGCGTCCCGTACGTCGGAGACGACCCCGTTCACGGTGTCGGTCAGGGAACCCACGGCGCCCTTGGCGTCCGCGCCGGCGTCGGCGTCGGCGTCGGCCGTCGGGTCCGTGAGGGAGAGGGAGGAAGTGGGCAACTCATCGGCGCTGGCGACGGTGGAGCCGAGCGCCCAGGCTCCGGTGACACCGGCGGCTATGACGATGGAACGGCGGATGTTCTTGTTCATGCGTACGTCAGATCCTTAGGGAATCCGGGACTTCGGGAGGCTTGGAGACATTCCGGTGGGTGGGCAGACCTGTGCCGCCCCCGCGCGGCAGGTCCGGGCGCGGGGAGGCCTGCCCTAAGCGGGGAAAACGGGAATGTCCCGGTACCTGTCCCGGGTACCGGTCGCGTCCGTACGCGTGGTGGTGCCTGGCATGAGCGCCGGCGGCACCGGGTGATGGGCGGTGACGGCGTGCCCGTCGCCGTGCCGCGACGTGCCGTGGTCGAGCGCCGCCTGGCTGCCCAGCACGCCGCTCGAACCACCGCCGGGCGCGTGCTGCTCCGGTACGTGCGCGGGGTGAGCGGGACGAGAGGTGTCGGCGTGCGCCGCGCCTCCCGCCCCTACGACGGCCGGGAGCGGCCCGTAAGTGGCCGTTGCCGCCACGTCGGCATACCGAGGTGATCTCTGACCCGGCTCGTCCGAGGACGAAACCGGCGTGTGCGACGTCTCCGCCGCCTGCCCGGCAGGCAGGGGCGTGGAGGTGACCGGCTTCGGCAGCGACTCCCCCGGAAGCGTGGGCAGTCCGGGAAGGTCAGTGCCGTCCGACCAGCCCGGCAGGCTGGACAGAGAAGGCGTCGACGACACCGGCGGGAGGGGCGGTACTTCCCGCTGCGGCTCCGCCAGACCATCAGCGACGGACTTCACCAGTTCGCCGACGGGGTGGAGGACTTTGTCGGCGGACTGAACCTCCACCACGGCCTGCTCATGCCCCGCCGACGCGCTCGCCGTCAGGGCGGTCGCGGTCGACGTGGTCACCGCCGGGGCGGTGACGGTCGCCGTGCTCACCGCCGTTGTGGTCTCCGCCGCGTGCGCCTGCCCTCCGCAGAGGAACCCGAGCGCGAACAAGCCGCCCATCAGCAGCGCCACTTCCAGCACACGCCGACCGGCCGCTGTGCGCAGGTCGCGCAGAGCGGCACCGGACAGGGCTGCTGGCCAGGTCAAGAGAGGGATCGTCCTCACGTACGGCGGAGCGTGGCGCACCGCTTGACGAGGCGTCGATCCTTGCACGGGACGCCCGAGGTTGCGCAAGCCCTCCGCTACCGATGGGTAGGCATGTCCGGATTTCGATGGCCGAATTCGGTCGACATATCGTCAGGTCACGCCGTGTCCGGGACGGGCAGCGGCCGCTTCTCGATCGCCGCGGCCATCACCTCCGGGAAGAGGTCGGGCGTACAGGCGAACGCCGGTGCGCCGAGCGCCGCGAGCGCCGCCGCGTGCTCCCGGTCGTAGGCGGGAGCCCCTTCGTCGGACAGCGCGAGCAGCGCCACGAACTGCACCCCCGACGCCTTCATCGCCGCGACCCGCTTCAGCATCTCGGTGCGTATCCCGCCCTCGTAGAGGTCGCTGACGAGCACGACCACCGTGTCCGCGGGCCGGGTGATCTGCGACTGGCAGTACGCGAGTGCCCGGTTGATGTCGGTACCGCCGCCGAGTTGGGTGCCGAAGAGGACGTCGACGGGGTCGTCGAGCTGATCGGTGAGGTCGACCACCGCCGTGTCGAAGACGACGAGCCGCGTGTCGATCGACCGCATGGACGCGAGCACCGCCCCGAACACGGACGCGTACACGACCGACGCCGCCATCGACCCCGACTGGTCGATGCAGAGGACCACCTCCTTCTTCACGGACCGCGACGCCCGCCCGTAGCCGACGAGCCGCTCCGGCACGACCGTCCGGTAGTCGGGCAGGTAGTGCTTGAGGTTGGCCGCGATCGTGCGGTTCCAGTCGATGTCGTGGTGGCGCGGCCGGTTGACGCGTGCGCTGCGGTCGAGGGCACCGGTGAGGGTGGCCCGGGTGCAGGTGGCGAGCCGTTTCTCCAGGTCGTCGACGACCTTGCGCACGACGGCCCGTGCCGTCTCCTTCGTCGTCTCCGGCATGGCCTTGTTGAGCGAGAGCAGGGTGCCGACGAGGTGCACGTCGGCCTCCACCGCCTGAAGCATCTCGGGCTCCAGCAGCAGCGTGGACAGCCCTAGCCGGTCGATCGCGTCGCGTTGCATGACCTGGACGACGGAGGAGGGAAAGTACGTCCGAATGTCCCCGAGCCAACGGGCCACGGACGGCGCCGACGCCCCCAGCCCCGCCGAACGGTCCTTCCCGGACTGCGGTTTGTCGCCCTTTCCGTAGAGCGCGGTGAGCGCTCCGTCCATCCCGGCGTCCCGTCCGGCGAGCGCACACCCGACACCGTCCGCCGCGTCGCCCCCGAGCACCAGCCGCCATCGGCGCAGCCGCTCCTGCGCGGGGTCCGTCGGCTCGGCCGTCATCCGGGCACCTCCGTGCGGCGCCGGTCCCAGAGCGGCACCACCGTCACGGTCGTGGTCGGGCGGGCCTCGGCGCGGACGCCGCGCCCGTCCCTGCCGGGGACGACGTTTTCACAGCGTGTGTTCCCCGGCCCCGTCTGTCCTTCGGTCGTCATCCCGCCACCTCCACCAGATCGTTCACCACGTCGATGCCCACGTCATTGCCGTCGGCCTTCTCCCGATCCGCGTCCTCGAGACCCAGCAGCAACCGCACCACCGGCAGGACGGCATGCGCGCGGTCGGCGTCGAGTCCGGGTGCGAAGCCGGGTATGCCGACGGCCGCCCCCACCGCGCTCCCCCGCGCCCCCGGCCCCCGCCGGACCAGCTCGCCCAACGTCCGGCGCACCCCGGGCTCGTACGCCGAGAACGTCCGCCGCAGCAGCGGCAGCACATCCGTGAACGCCTCTGCCGGCACGCCCGTCAGCCAGGCGTCGACCAGTGCGAGGAGCCGTTCGTCGTGCACGAGCAGCATCCCGCCCCCGGACCCACCCCCGACGAACCCCTCGATCCACGCGGCCGCATCCCCCGGCGCCGTCCCTGGAGACAACATCAGCCCCATGAGCCGCGCCGCCTCCCCCTGCTCCAACCCTCCGTCGTCCAACAACAGCCGCACAGCCCGCCCCCGCACGACCCCGGGCACCCTGTCCCGCCCGGACAACACCCGCAACACGGCCCGCCACCGGCCGCGCAGATCGTTCTGGTTCGGCGCGGAGGTGTCACCCAGCAGCCCCACCGCCGAGTGGACCGCGTCCACATGGCCCCGCATCTCCTCCGCCGCGTCCGCGTCCAGCGCGGCGCAGGCCGGGGGCAGGCCGACGAAGACGCGCTCGGCGAGGCCCGCGGCGACCTCGGCCAGCGCGCCGGTGTCCGTGCCGCGTACGTCGCCGTAGCGCAGGGAGCGGACGAGGGCCGGCAGGGCCTGGGCGAGGTGGCCGACGTCGGTGTCGAGCGCCGCGCGGTCGGCGAGGGCCTGCATCACGGCGGGCAGCGCGCCGGACAGGCCGGCCAGCAGGCACTGCTCGGCGAGCGCGGTGACCTCGGCGAGGCCCTGCGCGGCCACGGCGTCCGCCTCCGCCTTGGCGGTCGCGGCGGCCGGCACCGTCGTTCCCCAGACCCCTGCCTCGGCGACCCGCACGGACAGCTCCGGCTCCCAGCGCAAGCGCCAGGTCTCCCGGAACGTACCCGTGCTGCCACGCGAGACGACCGGCTCCCCCCAGCCCACACCCAGCAGCCGCAGCCGGTGCAGCAGCCTGCTGCGCTCCGCGTCGGTCTCCTTGCGCAGGTCGAGCTCCGTCTCCCGCTCCCGCGCCTCCGGTTTGAGCCGAAGCCGCCGCTGGAGCCGGTCGAGGTCACGCTGCAACGGCACCGCCGGCGCCGTCCGCGGCACCTCCCCCAGCACGTCCCCCACGACCAGCCGGTCCCGCACCAGCGCCAACGGCACGTCCGAGCCCTCGCACATCACCGCCCGCACCGCGTCGGTCGTCTCGCTCAGTCCCGCCAGCGGGCGGCCACGCATCGCCGCGAGCGTCTCGGCCAGCCGCACCGCCTCGATGACGTGCGCCGAGGACACGATCCGGTCCTCGGCCCGCAACAGCCCCGCCACCCTGGTCATCCACCGCTCGACGGGCCGGTCCGGCGCGGCGAACAGATGCCCGTACCAGCCCGGCGAGTCGATGCCCGCGCCGTACCCGCTGAACCGCGACAGCCTGCGGTACGTCCACGGCACCCACGTCATGTCCGCCTTGACCTTGGGCAGGCCCTTCACTAGGGCCCGGTCCGCAGTGACGGCGGCCTTCCGCCGCAGCGCGGGCACGTGCCAGGCCCCGCACACCACGGCCACCGCGTCCCCGAACTCCCGCTGCGCCGCCCGCACCTGGAGTCGCATGTACGCCTCCCGCACGAGGTCCCGGTCGTGCCCCCCACTGCCGTAGGCCTCCCGCAGCGCCCCCATGGCCTCCTCCAGGACGACGAACGGCGCGAACGCGTCCCGCTCCCCCGCCGCCCGGTGCTCGACGACGTCCTCCCACCACCGCTCGGCGTCGTCGTAACCGGCGGCATCGGCGAGCACGGCGAGCGGATCGACACGAACGTCGACACGACGAGCGTGCTCGCCGCCCCCCTCGCTCCCAGCTCCGTCAGTCTCCTTCGGGTCGGCCCCCTCACCCGCCGGCCCTTTCCCCGCTCCTCTCTCCCACGCCAACGTGTGCGTGGCCGGCAGGTCGATGAACCGCGCCGGAACCCCCTGCTCCAGCGCCCAGCGGATCGCCACCCATTCCGGGGAGAACTCGGCCATCGGCCAGAAGGCAGAGCGGCCGGGCTCGTCGACCGCGTGGGCGAGGAGGGCGACCGGTGGCCGCATGTCCTCGTCGGCGGCCAGCGGGATCAGCGCGTCGGCCTCGGGAGGGCCCTCGATCAGCACCACCCGCGGCCGCGCCGCCTCCAACGCACGCCGCACCGCCCGTGCGGACCCCGGCCCGTGATGCCGCACCCCGAGCAGCAACGGCGCTGCCTCGAAGCCCGCGCCCACGGCCCCCTCAACTCCCGCCGTCGCCATACCGTCCCCCTCCCCTCCGGACCCAACTCGAGTCGTCACCACCGTTTCCGCCCCGGTCACCGCCCTCGCGGCTTCCGATGCTCAGCTCCCCGCTCGCCGCACGCCCCCGGTCGTTCACGCGCTCACCTCCCGGCAGGCCCGGTAGAAGTCCTTCCAGCCGTCGCGTTCGCGCACCACCGCCTCCAGGTACTCCTGCCAGACGACGCGGTCGGCCGCCGGATCCCGTACGACGGCGCCGAGGATGCCCGCGGCCACGTCGCCGGCCCGCAGCACGCCGTCGCCGAAGTGGGCCGCGAGGGCGAGGCCGTTGGTCACGACGGAGATGGCCTCCGCCGTCGAGAGGGTGCCGCTGGGCGACTTCAGCTTCGTACGGCCGTCGGCGGTGACCCCGTCGCGCAGTTCGCGGAAGACGGTCACGACACGGCGGATCTCGTCGATGCCGTCGGGCGCGGCCGGCAGGTCGAGGGAGCGGCCGATCTGGTCGACACGGCGCGAGACGATGTCCACCTCGGCCTCGACGCTCTCCGGCAGCGGCAGCACCACCGTGTTGAAGCGGCGGCGCAGTGCGCTGGACAGGTCGTTGACCCCGCGGTCGCGGTCGTTGGCCGTGGCGATCAGGTTGAAGCCGCGGACCGCCTGCACCTCCTGGCCCAGCTCCGGTATCGGCAGTGTCTTCTCGGAGAGGATCGTGATGAGCGTGTCCTGCACGTCGGCCGGGATGCGGGTCAACTCCTCGACGCGCACGGTCATCCCCTCCGCCATGGCCCGCATGACCGGGCTGGGGACGAGGGCGTCACGGCTCGGCCCGTGCGCGAGCAGCTGCGCGTAGTTCCAGCCGTAGCGGATGGCCTCCTCCGGGGTCCCGGCCGTGCCCTGCACCAACAGGGTCGAGTCACCGCTGACCGCCGCCGCCAGATGCTCTGACACCCAGGTCTTCGCGGTGCCGGGCACGCCGAGCAGGAGCAGGGCGCGGTCGGTGGCGAGCGTGGTGACGGCGACCTCGACGAGGCGGCGCGGACCCACGTACTTCGGTGTGATCACCGTGCCGTCCGGCAGGGTGCCGCCGAGGAGGTAGGTGGCGACCGCCCACGGCGACAGCTTCCAGCGGGCCGGTCGCGGCCGGTCGTCCTGGGCGGACAGCGCGACGAGTTCACCGGCGAAGGCGTTTTCGGCGTGCGGGCGCAACGCATCGGTCGGCTGCTTCTCACTCGGTTCCACGAACGTCGCATCGACGGACACAGACATGGCTGAGGTCCCCTCCAGCTCGGCCGGTTCGGATCTGGTGTCCACCGTGCACCACGCCACTGACAATGCGTTCCGACCTGCGGAAACGCACTGCGGCGGACGCTCGCGGGGTCGATTGTCAGTGGGGGGATCTACCTTCGAGGGCATGACTCAGCAGGGGGTGCGCTGGAGTGCGGACCAGGTGCTGGCACTGGCGCCTGACACCGCGTCACGCAAAGCGGGAAGCAAACTCGGCGCGGCCGGGCCGTGGTCGGGGGCGGGCAGTTCCGACGAGGGGGCGGTGTGGGGGCTGTGCAGGGGCAGTGGCAGCACGCCGTACCAGACGGTCGTGGATGTCGGGGACGTGTCCGGTCCCGCGTACAAGTGCAGTTGCCCGAGCCGCAAGTTTCCGTGCAAGCACGCGCTCGGGCTGCTGCTGCTCTGGTCGGGCGCGGACGGGGCGGTGCCTCGGGGGCGGCAGGCGCCGGACTGGGCGGAGCCGTGGCTCGCCGGGCGGCGTCGGCGCGCCGAGGAACAGCGGGCGGCCGGCCTGGAGGGGTCCGCGTCAGGCCCCGCCGACCCCGAGGCGGCGCGGCGCCGGGCGGAGCGCCGGGCCGAGCGTGTCACGGCCGGAGCGACGGAGTTGGAGCAGCGCCTGGCGGACCTGCTGCGCGGCGGGCTGGCCTCGGCGGAGCAGGCGGGGTACGGGCCGTGGGAGGAGACGGCGGCCCGCATGGTCGACGCGCAGGCTCCGGGACTCGCCGCACGGGTGCGGGAGCTGGGCGCGATCCCGTCCTCCGGGCCCGGCTGGCCGGTGCGTCTGCTGGAGGAGTGTGCGCTGCTGCATCTCCTCGACCAGGGCTGGCTGCGCCGCGAGCGGCTCCCCGCCGGTCTCGCGGCGACGGTCCGCTCCCGCGTCGGCCTGCCGGCCACGGCGGACGGCCCGCCGGTGCGCGACCGCTGGCTGGTCCTCGCGCAGTACGACACGGGGGACGCGAAGCTGACCACCCGTCGCGTCTGGCTCCACGGCGCCGAGTCGCACCGCACGGCCCTGCTCCTCTCTTACGGCGCCGCCGGCCGGGCTCCCGAGCTGACACTGCCGGTCGGGCTGGTCCTGGAGGCGGAGGTGTCCGCGTATCCGGGCACGGGCCAGCGGCGTGCGGCCCTGGGCGAGCGGTTCGCGCCGCCCGCGCCGATCGCGCTCCGGCCCCCGGGAGTGACGACGGCTCAGGCGGCCGCCCGTTATGGCGAGGCCCTGTGCGACGACCCCTGGCTGGACTCCGTCCCGGTGACGTTGGACCGGGTCATACCGACCCCGGACGGCGACTCCTGGCAACTGGTGGACGCCGACGAGGACTCGGCGCTCCCGCTCACCCCCGCCGCGCGCTCCCGCCCCGGCCTGTGGCGCCTGGTCGCCCTGTCGGGCGGTGCCCCGGTGAAGGTCTTCGGCGAGTGCGGCCACCGCGGCTTCACCCCCTTGACGGCCTGGCCGGAGGGCGTGGGAGAGGCGGTACGGCTGTGCTGAAGAGTGCTCATCCCAGTCAAGTCCCGCAGAGCAACCCGAGGGTGGGCATGATGAACACGACTTCCACGTCCTCCGCCTGGGAGGACCTCGTCACCGCCGCACTGCTCGGCACGGACCGGCGTACACACCCGGGCCTCGGGCCGGGGCGGGAGGCGCCGGTGGCGTTGCTGGACGCGGCGGCCGTGGAGACCGTACGGCGGCGGGCCGGGCTGCGGCCCGCGCGGGCGGCGCGACGCCCGGAGCCGGCTCCCGAGGACCCGCGCCCGGCGCTGCCCGACGCGGCGGTCCGCAGGCTCGCGATGCTGCTGGCCGACCGTTCCGCCACGGCCGGTGGCGGCCGCAGAGGTACGGCACCGGACCTCATGGAGCTGTTGCCCCAGTGGCTCGCGGCGGCGAACTCCCGTGGTTACGCGGCGCCCCCGCACGCGTTGCCCGCGTTGCTGGACGCGGCCCGGGGGCGTACGGACCTGAGGCCGGCGGCGCTGAAGTTCGCGGGACCGCGCGCGCTGTGGCTCGCCCGGCTGAACCCGGACTGGCGGTTCGCCCTGCGCGCCACGCCCGGCGGGGGCGCGGCACTGCCGGGCCCGGAGGAGACCGCCCGGGTGCAGCAGTTGTGGCAGGAGGGCCTGTTCGCGGAGCGGGTCGCGCTGCTCGCGGCGATACGGGCTCGTGAGCCGGCGGCCGCGCGGCAACTGCTCGCGGCGACGTGGTTGACGGAACGGGCCGAGGACCGGCTGATGTTCCTCGACTCGCTGCGCATGGGCCTCGGCCCCGAGGACGAGCCGTTCCTGGAGCAGGCCCTGTCCGACCGCAGCCGCAACGTACGGGCGACGGCGGCGGAGTTGCTCTCGGCGCTGCCCGACTCTGCGCTCGCCGCGCGCATGGCGGACCGGGCGGGGGCCTGCGTGGCCGTCGACCACACGCGTGACGCTCCCACGATCAGCGTGGAGGCGCCGCACGCGTGCGACGCGGGTATGGAGCGTGACGGCGTCCTGGCCAAGGCACCCGCGGGCCGGGGGGAACGGTCCTGGTGGCTGGGGCAGTTGGTGGAGGCGGCCCCGCTCGGCACCTGGCGGAGGCGGCTGGGCGGGCGTACGGCCCGGGAGATCGTGGCGTTGCCGGTGGCGGACGACTGGCAGGGCGAGCTGCACGCGGCGTGGTGCCGGGCGGCGGTGCGGCAGCGGGACGCGGAGTGGTCGCGGGCGCTCCTCGGGGTGCCCGGCGCGCCCGAGGCCGGCGGTCCTGGGGCGGTGTCCCTGGCCGAGCGGGCCAAGCTGCTCGGCGCGTTGGACGCCGACGAGCGGGCCGAGTGGGTCGCCGGGTTCATCGGGACCCACGGTCTGTCCGAGGCGTTTCAGCTGCTCGGGGTGTGTGCGGTGCCCTGGGCGGCGCCGCTGGGGCGGGCCGTGGTGGACGCGCTCAACATCGCGCGGGACGCAGGGAGTTATCCCTGGAGCTTCAGCGGGGTGATGGGGCTGGCCGAGCGCTGCCTCGACCCGTCCGAGGCCGGCCGCCTCGACGGCCTGCTCGCGGTACCGGACGAACCGGAGGACGCCTCGCCCGGAGCCGGGGGGTACTGGGCGGAGGCCTTCCAGCGCCTGGTCACGACACTGCGCCTGCGCGCGGCTATGACGGAGGAACTGGAACCGACGTAGGCCCCGGGCCCTTTCCCCCGGGCCCCCGACACCCACCCGGCCGACCGCCTCAGTCCAGTGACGACCACCCCACCCACCAACGCGCCCCAACCCACTGCCGATCACCCAGCCCGCCGACACACCCGGCCGACCGCCGACCGCCTCGGTCCAGTGGCGACCACCCGCCCCGCCGAGGCGTCCCCCAGCCGACCGCCAGTCACCCCGGCCTGCGCCGGTCACCAGGCCGCCGACACACCCCGGGCCCACGCCGGTCACCCAGCCCGCCGACACACCGCGGACCCACGCCGGTCACACGGCCCGCCGACACACCCCGGACCCACGCCGGTCGCCAGGCCCGCCGGCGCAGCCAGGCCAGTGCCGGTCGCCGACCCACCGACGGTGGACCCAAGCCCATCCCGCGCCGCGCCGGCCCTACGCCTCCGCAGGCTGCCGCACGTTCGCCCGTACCCAGTCCACGATGGACTGCGTCGTCGCGCCGGGCGTGAAGATCTCGGCGACGCCCTTCTCCTTCAGCGGGGGGATGTCCGCCTCGGGGATGATCCCGCCGCCGAAGACGAGGATGTCCTCCGCGTCCCGCTCCTTGAGCAGGTCGATCACCGCCGCGAAGAGCGTGTTGTGGGCGCCGGAGAGGATGGACAGGCCGATCGCGTCGGCGTCCTCCTGGATCGCGGTGTCCACGATCTGTTCGGGGGTCTGATGGAGCCCGGTGTAGATGACCTCCATACCGGCGTCGCGCAGCGCCCGCGCGATCACCTTGGCCCCGCGATCGTGGCCGTCGAGCCCCGGCTTGGCCACCACCACGCGGATCGGACCGGCTGCCACACCCATCACTGCCTCCATGAAGGACTACATCCATCCGTACCGATACATCCATGTGTACCGAGTCATGGGTACCGACAACTACGGCACACGTCACGCGTGCCGCTACAGCTCGCCTGTACCGCACATTCCTCCGCCCACTGCACCGGATGAGCCGCTGCGGCAAGGACAACCCGCACCCCGCCGGCCGGGGAAGTGAACGAACGTTATCTCCAGCATCCCGCAACCGGCAGTTTCACGGTGGATAGCGAGGGGGAAATCACACGATGGGACAAACGTTCGCCACGCACCGCTCCCCAGGGACCGGCGCAAAGGGGAGCCGCAGCGAGGAGACCGGCACGCCGCACGGGTGAGGACGACCGCCTTCACGCGACTCCCCCCGAGAGCACCCGGGGGACAGGGCCGTCCTCCGGCGTGCCGACAGGAGGTCGGCCATGAAGGTCACCAAGGTGCTGATGCCCTTTCTCCCCTTCTACCAGCGGCTCCTGCCGAGTCGGCTGGCGGGCATCTCCGTGGCGCTGCTGAAGGCGACCGCCCTGGAGATCGCGATCCTCACGGGCCACCTCCTCCTCTATCCCTCCGGCATCGCCCAGGAGCGCCGAGGCGAAGCCGTCCCCGACCCCTGCTCGCCTTCTTCTCCTTCCTCGCCGGACGCGGCACGCCTCCCGACCGAGGCCAAGCCGCCGGTCGTCCTGCTGCACGGGTTCATCGACAACCGCTCCGTCTTCGTCCTGTTGCGGCGCAACCTGGCCCAGCACGGCAGGCAGCAGATCGAGTCGCTCAACTACTCGCCGCTGACCTGCGACATCCGTACCGCCGCCGAGCTGCTCGGCCGGCACATAGACGAGATCTGCGCCCGCACGGGCAGCGCGCGGGTCGACATCGTGGGGCACAGCCTCGGCGGCCTGATCGCCCGCTACTACGTCCAGCGGCTCGGCGGCGACCTGCGGGTACGCACCCTCGTCACCCTCGGCACGCCGCACGCGGGCACCCGGGTGGCGCCACTGGCGAACGCGCACCCCATCGTGCGCCAGATGCGCCCCGGCTCGGAGGTCCTGGAGGAACTGAGCCAGCCGGCGCCCGGCTGTCGTACGCGGTTCGTCAGCTTCTGGAGCGACCTCGACCACCTGATGGACCCGTTGGAGACCGCCTGCATCGACCACGCCGATCTGCTCGCGGAGAACGTGCGGGTCACCGGAGTGGGTCATCTCGCCCTGCCCGTGCACCCGGCGGTAGCGACCGGAATACGCCAGGCTCTCGACTCCCCGGACACCGCGCGGACGGAAGCGCCGGCCGCCCATGCCGGCGGTCTGACCGTGGCGTGAGAACCGCGCGACGAGCCCTGTCACAGTCGACTCACAGCCGACTCACAGCGCCACGACAGCCGTCCAACATCGAACATCCTTCGAACACAAGGCCAAACCCGCGTCCGCAGTTCCCCGAAACACGGCCGAATGCCCCTTTCCCCCGGCCACGAAACCTGACGAAGATTGTCGTGCCCGCGTACCGCCGGGTACAGTCGCCGCACTGCTCTGGCAGCCCCTGTCGTCGAGGCGAAAGAGAAGTTGGTGAACGATCGTCACCCGTCGGGGGCCATGGCCTCCCCGACTCCGGCCTCGGACGCCGCCTCGGCGCACTACGCGCCGTACGGCGGACAGGAGGCCCACCACGGCGACTTCACCACGTACGGCGGCTACGACGCCAGCGGTTTTGACACCGGCGGCCACGGCACCACCACCTTCGCCACGGACCCGCTCTTCGGCGACCTGCCCGGAGAGACCCAGAACACCGGCTCGTACGACGCGGCGCAGTGGTCCACGGGCAGCCATCACACGCTGAACCAGGACCCGTACGCGGCCCAGCACCACGCCGCCTACGACACCGGTGCGCACGAGACCGGCGCCTGGCCCACGGCCCCGCAGCAGCTCTCCGTGATCCCGTCGCAGGCCACGGCCCCCGACGTCAGCGGTCAGTGGGACGCGAGCGCCTGGCTCCAGCCCGACCAGTCCGGCGGCCCCGCCGACCAGACCCAGCACTGGGACTGGGGCACCCAGACCTTCGAAACCGGCGCCTACGACGCCACGCAGTGGAACTCCGACGGGAGCGCCACCCCCACCACCGGCGAGTACGAGCACCAGGCACCCTTCGAGCAGCAGGCCTCGTACGAGGAACAGCAGGCCGCGTACGAAGAACAGCAGCCCTCGTTCGACGAGCAGCAGGCGTCCTTCGACGAACAGCCCGTGCCCTTCGACCAGATGGCCACCGCGACCTTCGAGCACGTCTCCTTCGACGAGCCCGCCCCGGGCGACGGCGACCTCGCCGCGACCGGCGAACTGCCCGCCGTCACCCCGCTCCTCGACGACCAGGAAGAGGTCACCCCTCTTCCCGGCTCACGCGCGGCGGCCCGCGGCAACCGCTCCCGCCGCCGTCCGCCCGCGAAGCGCTCCGCGCTGCTGACCATCGCCGTGCCCTCAGCATGTGTGATGGGCGTCGCCGGGATCGCCGCCGCGTCGGTCGGGACCCTGACCGACGACGGCAAGGAGACCACGGCCTCCGCCGCGGACGCGCAGACGAAGGCGGTGAAACCCTCCACCGCCAACAACAAGCTGGACGACCAGCTCAAGAGCCTGAGCGCCGAGGCGGACGACTTCGCCGACCGGGCCAGCCGTACGCAGGAACGTATCGACCTCAAGGCGCAGCAGGAGGCCGAGAAGAAGGAGGCGGCCGCGGAGGCGGCCCGCAAGGAGCGACTGCGCCCGAAGTACGCGCTGCCGGTCGCGCAGCACGGGCTCAGCGCCTACTACGGCCAGGCCGGCATCAACTGGATGTCCGTCCACACCGGCATCGACTTCCCCGTCTCGTACGGCACGACCGTGCTGGCCGCGACCGACGGCACCGTGCGGACGCAGTACAACGTCGCCTACGGCAACATGCTGATCCTGACGGCGAAGGACGGTACGGAGACGTGGTACTGCCACCTCTCCAGCTACCAGGTGCCGTCCGGTACGACGGTGAAGGCCGGCGCCCCCATCGCGTACTCCGGCAACTCCGGCAACTCGACCGGGCCTCACCTGCACTTCGAGGTGCGCCCGGGCGGAGGCTCGCCGGTCGACCCGCTCCCCTGGCTGCGCAGTCACGGACTCGACCCCACGTAAAACGTTCTTGCGCGGCCGTAAGCAGCCTGCGAGCCCCCGCCCTTCGGCGGGGGCTCGGTGCGTCAAAGCCTCGGTCAGAGCTTCGGGTCAGGGCTTCGGGTCAGAGCTTCTCGACCGGCGCGTACCGCAGCAGCAGCCGCTTCGGCTTGGTGTCACCGAAGTCGATCGTCGCCTCGGCGTTCCCGCCCGTGCCCTTGACCGCGACGACGGTCCCGAGGCCGAACTGGTCGTGCGTCACCCGGTCGCCGACCGCCAGGGAGACCACCGGCTTCTCCGAGGTCCGGCGCGTGGCGAAGCCGGACGCGCCCGAGGCCGACGAGCGCGAGCGGGACGACGACAGCGATGCCGCGACCCCGGAGACCGGGCCGGCCGGCGCCGTCGTGGCCCCCGTCCGCTTCCACTCCACGTGCTCGTCCGGGATCTCCGCCAGGAACCTCGAGGGCGGGTTGTACGACGGCTGGCCCCACGCGCTGCGCATCGCCGACCGCGTCAGGTACAGCCGCTCCCGCGCGCGTGTGATGCCGACGTACGCGAGACGCCGCTCCTCCTCCAGTTCCTTGGTCTGACCGAGGGCGCGCATGTGCGGGAAGACGCCGTCCTCCATGCCGGTGAGGAAGACGACCGGGAACTCGAGGCCCTTGGCGGTGTGCAGGGTCATCAGGGTGATGACACCGGAGCCGTCCTCGTCCTCGTCGGGGATCTGGTCGGAGTCGGCAACCAGCGCCACCTGCTCCAGGAAGTCGGACAGCGCCACCGACTCCCCCTCGCCCCGCTCCTGCTCGAACTCCAGGGCTACGGCCGCGAGTTCCTGGAGGTTCTCGATGCGGGTCTCGTCCTGCGGGTCGGTGGAGGCCTGCAACTCGGCGAGGTAGCCGGTGCGTTCGAGGACCGCTTCGAGGACGGTGGCCGGTCCGGCACCGGACTCGACGATCGTACGGAGGTCCTCCATCAACGTGTTGAACCGCTTGACGGCGTTGGTCGACCGCGCGGCCATGCCGTACGCCTCGTCGACCCGGCGCAGTGCCTGCGGGAAGCTGATCTTCTCGCGCTGGGAGAGGGCGTCGATCATCGCCTCCGCGCGGTCGCCGATGCCCCGCTTGGGGACGTTGAGGATCCGCCGCAGCGGCACGGAGTCCTCGGGGTTGGCCAGCACCCGCAGGTAGGCCAGGACGTCCCGGACCTCCTTGCGCTCGTAGAAGCGGACGCCGCCGACGACCTTGTAGGGCAGGCCGACGCGGATGAAGACCTCCTCGAAGACACGGGACTGCGCGTTGGTGCGGTAGAAGACGGCGACATCGCCGGCCTTCGCGTCGCCCGCGTCGGTCAGGCGGTCTATCTCGTCGGCGACGAACTGCGCCTCGTCGTGCTCCGTGTCGGCGACGTAGCCGGTGATGCGGGCGCCCGTGCCCGCCTTGGTCCACAGGTTCTTCGGGCGGCGGGACTCGTTGCGCTCGATGACCGCGTTGGCCGCACTGAGGATCGTCTGGGTGGAGCGGTAGTTCTGCTCCAGCAGGATCGTCGTCGCGTCCGGATAGTCCTCCTCGAACTGGAGGATGTTGCGGATGGTCGCACCGCGGAAGGCGTAGATCGACTGGTCGGCGTCACCCACCACGCAGAGCTCGGCGGGCGGGACGTCGTACTCGTTGGGCGGCACGTCGACGGGGTGCTCGGAGGTGCCGACGAGCTCGCGGACGAGGGCGTACTGCGCGTGGTTGGTGTCCTGGTACTCGTCGACGAGGACGTGCCGGAAGCGGCGGCGGTAGTGCTCGGCGACGTCCGGGAAGGCGCGCAGCAGGTTGACCGTCGTCATGATCAGGTCGTCGAAGTCGAGGGCGTTCGCCTCACGCAGCCGCGACTGGTACAGGGCATAGGCCTGGGCGAGGGTCTTCTCGAAACCGTCGGTGGCCTGCGCGGCGAAGTCCTCCTCGTCGATCAGCTCGTTCTTGAGGTTGCTGATCTTGGCGCTGAAGGACTTGGGCGGGAAGCGCTTGGGGTCGAGGTCCAGGTCGCGGCAGACCAGGGCCATCAGGCGCTTGGAGTCGGCGGCGTCGTAGATCGAGAACGACGACGTGAAGCCGAGCTTCTTGGACTCGCGGCGCAGGATGCGCACACATGCGCTGTGGAAGGTCATCACCCACATCGCGTTCGCGCGCGGGCCGACGAGCTGCTCGACGCGCTCTTTCATCTCGCCCGCGGCTTTGTTGGTGAAGGTGATCGCGAGGATCTGGCCCGGGTGGACGTTCCGCTCGCCGAGCAGGTGGGCGATGCGGTGGGTGAGCACGCGGGTCTTGCCGGACCCGGCGCCGGCCACGATGAGCAGCGGGGTGCCGGAGTGCACGACGGCGGCGCGCTGGTTCTCGTTCAGCCCCTCCAGGAGCGCGGCCGGGTCCACCACCGGGCGCGGGGCGCCGTCGCGGTAGTACTCCTCCCGGTCCGGCGGCACGTCGAACTTCCCGCCGAACAGATCGTCCGGGATCGGCTCCGGTACGTGATCGTCGTCGGGCGGCGGAGGCTCTTCCCCATGGCCCTTCGGGGCCTGGAGGTCCGCCAGGAAGCTGTCGTCAAAGAGGCTGCTCATCGCTCTCCGAGTCTAGGGCGCCCCACCGACAACGGGCCGCCACCCCGAAAACATCCCGGAAAACCCGCCCTCACACCCTGCGGAACCGCTCCGTCACGATCGGCGACGAACCTGCTTCGCGAGCGCAAATACGCCCAAGCCGTCACAGACATCTCCACATGGGCCCCAACAAGTAAAGCCCTGACCCCAGGTCACGAAAATGTATCGGGCATATCACCCATCAACCTTCACAAGGGCCACACCAGTTGGCTACCGTGCCGGGCAGGCCGCACGACCCCCACCGGCGAACGTCGCCGGGCCGCGCGGCCTCCGCCGAGTCCGCCCGCGCCGCAGTGCCGGCCGGAGCCGGGGACCCACCGAGACCTTGGGGTGAATCGGCCCACTCCCCTGACGGGGACAAGGCCGTAGGGCAACCCTTCCGAACCACCCGCCCGAACCCGACAGCTAACCCGGTAGGCGGACGATGGAAGGAGTCGCCTCCCTTGGCGTCGCAGCACCGCAAGCCCCGCTCCGCGGGCAAGCGCGTGGCGGGCATACGCACGCCCGCCCTCGCCACGGCCGCCCTCACCTCCGTGGCCCTGCTCTCCCAGACGGCCAACGCCGCACCCGCGGACGACAAGCCGAGCCTCGAGGAAGTCGAGAAGAAGGTCGACGACCTCTACCGCCAGGCGGAGTCGGCGACCGAGAAGTACAACGCGGCCAAGGAGAAGACCGCGAAGCAGCGCGAGCACGTCGACACCCTCCTCGACGACGTCGCGAAGCGCGCGCAGAAGCTCAACGAGGAGCGCGAGCGGCTCGGCTCCTACGCCGCGGCCCAGTACCGCACCGGCGCGGCCGCGCCCGACACCGCGACCTTCCTGCTGGCGGACTCCCCACAGGACTACTTCGACCAGACTCAGCTGATGGACCGGATGACCGGCCGTCAGAAGAAGGAGGTCGACGACTACTTCGCCGAGCAGTCGGCGACGATGGAGAAGCGCCAGGAGGCGAGCGAGAGCCTCGCCACGCTCACCGACTCGCAGAACGACCTGAAGACCGCCAAGAGCACCGTCCAGAAGAAGCTCGCCGACGCGCGCGGGCTGCTGTCGAAGCTGACGGCGGAGGAGAAGGCGCGGCTCGCGGCGATCGAGAAGCAGAAGCAGGAAGCGGCCGCGCGCAAGGCGGCGGAGCTGGCGAAGCAGCAGGCGGCGCAGCAGAAGGCCCAGGAGGAGGCAGCAGCCCAGCAGGACAGCTCCTCGCCGTCCTCGTCCCCCTCGTCGTCCTCGTCCTCGTCGACGCCCACCGACTCCTCGTACGCCACCAAGGCCGAGAAGGCGCTCGCCTTCGCCCGCGCGCAGATCGGCAAGCCGTACGTCTGGGGCGCCACCGGCCCCGACTCCTACGACTGCTCCGGCCTCACCCAGGCCGCCTGGAAGGCCGCCGGCGTGGACCTCCCCCGCGTCACCTACGACCAGGTCAACGCCGGCACCACGGTCTCCCTCGCCAACGCCCAGCCCGGTGACCTGGTCTTCTTCTACGACGACATCAGCCACGTCGGCATCTACATCGGCAACGGCATGATGATCCACGCCCCGAAGCCGGGCGCGTACGTCCGCGAGGAGTCCATCTACTACGACGGCGAATCGGGGATCCACAGCGTCGTACGACCGGCCTGACCCCGCCGGGGCCGACCGGGTGGGGGCACGCGCGCGTGGAGCGCCTTTCCGCGCCCGCGGCGAGGTGGCTCCTTAGCATCGGGGCATGCCCCGCCCCTCCCCCCTCCGCGCCTGGTGGGCGCAGCGCTCACCGGCGACAGGCGCCGCTGTCATGGCGACCGGCATCGTGGCGGTCGGCCTGCGGTTGGCGGGGTACGAGGCGCTGTCCCGGATCGCGCTGGGAGCGGCGTCCGCAGCGTGGCTGGTCCTGGCGGTGCTCTTCGCCGTACGGCTGCTGTGGGAACGCGAGCGGTGGGTGGCGGAGGCGGCCACGCCGGACGTGCTCACGGCGGTCGCCGCCACCACCGTGCTCGGCACCGGTTTTTCGGCCCTGGGGCAGCAGACCGTCGCGGCGGCTCTGCTGGCGCTGTCGGCCGCGCTGGGGCCCGGCCTGCTCCTCGCCGTCGTACCGCACTGGCGGCGGCGCATGCCGGGGACGGTGTTCCTCGGCTGTGTGGCCGCGCAGGGGCTCGCCGTGCTGGCCGCCGCCCTCGCCGGGGCCGAGGCGGCCGACTGGCTCGCGCACGCCGCTCTCGTGCTCTTCTGGCTCGGCCTGGCCCTCTACTGCGCCGCGCTGTTCTGCTTCGACCTCCGGCAGGTGACCGTGGGCTCGGGCGACCAGTGGATCGCGGGCGGCGCCCTCTCCATCTCGGCGCTCGCCGGGTCGAGGCTGCTCGTCGCCGACAGCGCGCGCCTGTACCTGTGGAACAACGACGACAGCCGGGTCCTGCGCACCGTGACGGTCGGCCTGCTCGTGCTCGACCTGTGCTGGTACGCCGTACTCGTGGCCGCCGAATGCGTCCGGCGTCGCCCGCACTACGACGAGCGCCGCTGGGCGACGGCGTTCCCGATGGGGATGACCGCGGCGGCGATGCTGTCCGTCGCCGACGCCCTGGACGTCTCCTGGCTGAAGGTGCCCGGTCAGGCCCTGCTGTGGATCGCGGTGGCGGTGTGGTCGGCCCTCGCCGGGGGCGCGGTGCGGGCGGCCTCGGCGGCCGTCCGGGCCGAGGTCACGTCCACAGCACCGCGATGAAGACGTTGGCCGTGGTCAGCGCGCCCACCAGCCCGAACAGGCCCTTGTCCACCTTCTCGTCGTCCCGCTTCACATAGACGAGACCCAGGATCACGATCAGCAGGGCCAGCTTCACGCCGATCTTGATGTTGTTGACCGGCTGGTCGTCGGCCTGGTTGAGGCCGACCAGGATCACGCCGGTGACCAGCATCGTCAGCGCGCCGTGCAGCATCGCGGGGACGAAGCGGGCCGTGCCCTGGCCCATCGCCTTCATCTGTGTGAGGAAGCCGCCGAGGAGGGAGGCGATGCCGATGATGTGCAGGCCGACGAAGAGATGGATGAGTACGTCCATGGAGCCGGAGCCTAATCAGGGGCCGGCGAGCGCCCGACACCGGCCCGCTCGAGATACGTGCAGGACGTTGCATATATGCGCCATAGCACTCCGTCAGGGCCACGTACCCCGGATTCCCGACATCGGTCATTGCTCTGTGTGAAGGCGCCGAGCTGGGAACGGGATCACGGTCACTTACGGTCACCCTTCGGTCCACTCACGCCAGTTCCGCACAACCCGTCACAAGTGCGTCACTCTGCGTCCTACCGTCCTCCCTCAGGTGACCGGCTCCCCACCGCCGCCCGGGCCAGGGGCGGCAGTCGGCCACCACCGCCGAGAAGGTCCGGCGGCGGCTCGCTCCCCCTGTGCAGGCCGTCGCCGGACGCGGAACCGTCTCCGGCGGTCGTACGTCCGCTCCCCCCGCGGCTACGTCCCCTCGACGGCCGTACGCTCTCCCCCGGCGTACGGACATGGCGGTCGTACGAAAGGACGTGCAGGTCCACGTGGCAGCGCACCGCAAGCCCAGACAGCGCTCGTTCAGCGGCAACACGGCTAGGACAGCAGCAACGTTCGCGCTGGCGGGCGCGGCGACCGCCACCGGCTTCGACGGAACCGGACACGCCGAGCCGAATCTGACGCCGGCGCAGGTCAAGGCCAAGGTGGACCAGCTGTACCAGGAGGCGGAGGCCGCCACCGAGAAGTACAACGGCGCGAAGGAGAAGACCGAGGCGACCCAGCAACGGCTGAACTCCCTGCGGGACCAAGCCGCGCGCAAGGAGGAACGGCTCAACGTCGCGCGTGAGGCGCTCGGTTCGATCGCCGCGTCCCAGTACCGCAGCGGCGGACTCGACCCCGCGCTGCAACTGGCCCTCTCCGACGACCCCGACCAGTACCTCGACGGCGCCGCCTTCGCCGAACGCGCCGGCCACCGGCAGGCGGGCGCCGTCGCACGGGTGCGCAAACAGCTGCGCGAGATCGAGCAGTTGCGCGGGGCCGCGCGCGTCGAGCTGACCTCGCTGAAGTCGCAGCAAGCGCAGCTGCAACGGCACAAGAAGACGGTCACCGGAAAGCTGGGCGCGGCCCGGCGGCTGCTGTCCCAACTCGGCGCCGAGGAACGCGCGCGGTTCGGCGCGAAGGGTTCGGGCGGCTCGGGCACGGACCGCGCCTCACGCGACGCGACGAGCACCCGCGACAGCCTCCAGGCCCCCGGATCGGCGGCCGTCGGTGCCCCCAACTCCCGTGCCGCCGCGGCGGTCGCCTACGCCTACAGCAAGCTCGGCAGCCCCTATGTGTGGGGCGCGACCGGCCCCGACTCCTTCGACTGCTCCGGCCTCACCCAGGCCGCCTACCGCTCCGCAGGCATCTCCCTCCCCCGCACGACCTACACTCAGATCAACGTCGGCCAGCGCGTTTCCCGCTCCGAACTCCTCCCGGGCGACCTGGTGTTCTTCTACTCCGGCATCACCCATGTCGGCATCTACATCGGCAACGGCATGATGATCCACGCCCCCAACCCCTCGGCCCCCGTAAGGGTGGCCCCGCTCGACGAGATGCCGTACGCGGGGGCGACACGGGTGGTGTGACGCGGGTGGTGAGACGCGGGTCAGACCAGGCGCCGTGCCGTCGCCCAGCGGGTCAGCTCGTGTCGGTTGGACAGCTGGAGCTTCCTGAGGACCGCCGAGACGTGGGACTCGACCGTCTTCACGGAGATGAACAGCTGCTTGGCGATCTCCTTGTACGCGTAACCCCGGGCGATCAGCCGCAGCACCTCGCGCTCGCGCTGGGTGAGGCGGTCGAGGTCCTCGTCGACCGGCGGGGCGTCGGTGGAGGCGAAGGCGTCCAGGACGAACCCGGCGAGGCGCGGGGAGAAGACCGCGTCACCCTCCTGGACCCGGAAGATGGAGGCGACGAGGTCGGAACCCGTGATCGTCTTCGTGACATAGCCCCGCGCGCCGCCGCGGATCACCCCGATCACATCCTCCGCCGCGTCCGAGACGGACAGGGCGAGGAACCGCACGGGCTGCTCGGCGTCGGCCATGAACGGGGCGCAGCGGCGCAGGACCTCGACCCCGCCGCCGCCCGGAAGGTGAACGTCGAGGAGGACCACCTCGGGCCGGGTCGCGGTGATGACCGTGACCGCCTGGTCCACGTCCGCCGCCTCGCCGACGACCTCGACGCCGGTCTGCGCGGTCTGGCCGATCTCGGCCTGTACGCCGGTACGGAACATGCGGTGGTCGTCGACGAGCACCACGCGCACATGGCGTCCGCCCGCGCCGCCCGTGGACTGCTCGGGCTCGGGCGCCTCCCCCGCTCCCGCCGTGGTGTTCTGCTCGGTCGGGTCGCTCATGACGTCTTCTCCGCCCTCTCCATCTCCAGCTCGACCTCCGTGCCGCCGTCGGGCACCGCGCGCAGCCGCGCCGTGCCGCCGTTGCGCTCCATGCGGCCGATGATCGATTCTCTAACGCCCATGCGGTCGGCGGGTATCGAATCGAGGTCGAAGCCCGGGCCTCGGTCCCGGACGGACACGAAGACCGTCCTGCCCTCGACTTCTGCGTAGACCTGCACGGCGCCGCCCTCGCCACCGTACTTGGCGGCGTTCACCATCGCCTCGCGCGCGGCCTGCATCTGTGCGCTGATCCCTTCGTCGAGCGGGCAGTCGCCCACGACCACGACCTCGATGGGGACGCCGTGCTTGTCCTCTACCTCCGCGGCGTTGCGCCGGACCGCGTCGGCGAGGGTGGTCGGTTCGTCGGCCTCGTCCTTGCCGGTGCCCTCGGGCTTGTAGAGCCAGGTGCGCAGGTCGCGCTCCTGGGCGCGGGCGAGGCGGCGCACCTCGCCGGCGTTCTCCGCGTTGCGCTGGATCAGGGTCAGGGTGTGCAGCACGGAGTCGTGGACGTGGGCGGCGACCTCGGCGCGCTCCTGGGCGCGGATGCGCATCAGGCGCTCCTCGGAGAGATCCTGCGTCATGCGGACGAGATACGGCCCGGCGAGGAGTGTTATCCCTACGAGGACGGCGAGGGCGGCCTGCAGGACGGAGCCGAGGTGGGCGGCGGAGCCCTGCAGGACGAAGATGCCGGAGACACCGGCGGTGACGAGGAGGACACCGGCGCCCGCGCGCAGCAGAGTGAGGGTGCGGCGGCGGCTGCCGACCTCGACCCAGCGGGCCCGGCGGGCGTTGTCCGCCTGGCGCCAGACGAGGGCGACGCCCGCGCCGACGAGGACCGCGGGCAGCAGATACACCTTGGCGCCGCTGCTCAGGTTGACGCTGCCGACGAAGACCATCGCGACGACGACCATGAGCAGCAGGGCGACGATCTGCCCCTTGTCCGGCTTGCGCGCGACGAGCCTGCGGCGGCCGTCGGGCGAGGTCTCGGCGCTGACGAGCGACGGGGGTTTCTGGTCGCCGACGCCGCCGACGCCGAGCGGCACGAAGAACCAGAACGCCCCGTACAGCAGGGCGCCCAGACCGTCCGCCATGAACAGGCCGACGAAGACGAGCCGCACCCAGATCACGGGCAGCCCGAGATGCCCGGCGAGCCCTCGCGCCACCCCGCCCAGCCAGCGTCCGTCGCTGCTTCGGTAGAGCTTGCGCGGGGGCCGCGGTTCGGCGAGTGGCACTGCGGCGGCTTCCGGCATGCCATCGATGTTCACATGTGGCGCGGTCCGGAGCATCAGGGTCGACCCCTAAGACGCCCCTGATCTTCGAACGGCGTGTCCGTCGAACGGTTCCCCGCGTCGGCTCAGGGGCGATATCAGGGTCCGACCAGGGTCGTTCCGACTGCCGCCGAGGCGCCTCGCCCGTCACCATGGACGCATGACCGATCACCAGCACGCCGCGGACGCGGTGCCCGACGAGGGTGCCCCACCCGACGCGCACCCCGCACCCGGAAGGGCATCCGGCGAGACGCCCCGCAGCGCCGCCGGTGATTCCGGTGGCACCGCCGGTCCGGGTGCCGGCAGTGCCGGTGTCGGCGACCCCGCGCCCGGCGGAGCCGAAGACGAGGGAGCGATCGACGAGGCCGACGGCCCGCACCGTTTCCGGCGTGACCGGCAGCACAAGATGATCGCCGGGGTGTGCGCGGGGCTCGGGCGGCAGTGCGACATGGATCCGGTGATCTTCCGGATCACGCTCGCTGTGCTCTCCGCGACCGGCGGCATCGGCCTCATCTTCTACGGCTTCGCCTGGCTCTTCGTGCCGTACGCGGGCGAGGACCAGAACGAGGTGCGCAAGCTCCTCACCGGCCGGGTGGACGGGCAGGCGCTGGCGGCCGTGCTGTTCGCGCTGGTCGGCTGCGGGGTCTTCCTGTCCATGTTGAAGAACGGCGGCGTGCTGACCTTCTCCGTGGTCCTCTCTCTCCTCCTCGCGGGCGCCGGATACTGGTCGCCGCGGCGCGGCGCACCCGACCCCGACCCGCTGGCCGCCCAGGCGGCGGCAGACGCGCCCCCGGAGGCCCAGGCACCGCCGGTCCCCTCGGCCTACCCCTCGTGGTGGCGCGAGCCCATCGTCAAGGACGGCACCCACGTCGGAGGCACCGGTTACCTCTGGGGTCCCCTCGACTCCGCCGACCGCGACATCGCGGCGGCCGTCAACATCGGCCGAGGCACCGACGGACGCGTCCGCGCGGACATGGACGCGCTGCGAGCCCGGCCCCGGCCGAAACCGCGCGGCCCCCGCTGGATCGGCGGCTGGGTCTTCCTGCTCGCCGTGCTCGCCGGGACCCTCGGCACCCGGCTGACCTGGGACGACCATCCGCTCGGTACCAGCCTGCAGACAGGGCTGTCCCTCGCGCTCGTGGTCTTCGGGGTGGGCATGGCCGTCAGCGCGTTCCTCGGGCGCATGGGAGCCGGGTCGGTGTTCCTGGCGGTCGTGACGGCGGGGCTGCTCGCCGGTTCGGCTGCGCTGCCCAAGGACATCGGCACACAGTGGATACGTGAGACATGGCGGCCCGCCGCGGTGGCGGACATGCGGCAGAAGTACGACCTCGGTACCGGCGTCGGCACCCTTGACCTGTCCCGGCTGGACCCGGCCAAGGGGCAGACGGTGACCGCCCGGGCCGAGGTGGGCGTGGGCCGGCTGCGGGTGATCGTGCCGCCGGACGTGACGGTGAAGCTGAACATCGATGTGGGACTGGGGGACGTCCAGTTGCCGGGCGACGACGAGAAGGACGTGGACGTGGAGCCGGGCAGGTACAAGGAGGTGACCCTGGCGCCGGCCTCGGGCGTCAAGGGCACCGGCACGCTCGACCTCGATCTCCGGGTCGGCGTGGGACAGGCGGAGGTGAGTCGTGCTGCGTCATGAGTTCCAGCCGGGGCGGCTGGTCGCCGGTGCGTTCCTCACCTTGGCGGGAGTCATCTACGCCGGGGACGCGGGCGGCCTCTGGGAGACCCCGTGGTTCGTGATCATCCCGGTCGTCACGGGCGGCCTCTGCCTGGCGGGTGCGGTCGCCTTCCTCACCCGCGGGATACGCCGACGCCGCCGTTCCCTCGCCGCTGAGCCTCCGTCAGGCCGGCCGAGGGGGCCCGTATGAGCGGCGGGCCCGCGGCCTACCGGTACCCGCCGCCCCGCCGTCGCCGCCGAAGCACGGCGTCCACGGAGAGGACGGGAGCGCCCGCCAGGACGAGGGGGATCCAGGCCATGAGGTACGCGAGGTCGTTGCCGTAGTAGTACGGGTCGGAGGCCCAGCTCACGGTCAGCCACAGGCTGAGGGAGATCAGCGCGCCACCGAGCGCGGCGATGCGGGTGAGGAGGCCGAGCAGGGTGCCGATGCCGACGGCGAGTTCCCCGAAGGCCATGGCGTAGCCGAAGCCGACGGGGTTCTTCAGGGCCATGTCGACGAGGGCCGGGATGGCCGAGGAGTCCCGGACGGCGCGCATCGTGTCACCGATGGAGCCGGCACCGGAGTCCTTGAGGAAGGCGCCGTCGGTGAGTTTGTCCAGGCCGGCGTAGATGAAGGTGACGCCGAGGAAGACGCGCAGTGGAAGCAGGGCGTAGCGGGTGGCGCTGTCCCGCCAGCTGTGCCCACCGTCCTGATAGAGGGTGTGAGTGTCCGAACGCATGCCGTGAGTCATGGCTCCTAGCCGCCTCTCCGCCGCCGTGACATGGCCCCTCAACAGACCATACGTACGAAACGGAGGTCCCGCTCACCCCTCTCGTGCACACCGACAGGTTCTTGACAGCCCGACGTCTCCCGGCTCACTCCGTCACATCGATCGGGTACCGGTTCGTCTCCACCCCCGCGGCGGTCACCACCTGGACCTCCACCCGGCCCGGCTCCACGTCCGCGGGGACGGGCACGGTCAGGACGGCGTCGGTAGGGTTGTTGAAGCCGCCGGTGACCGGGACGAGGGGGACGTGGACGTTGACGGGGCCGATGCGGACAACCATCCGGGACAGCCGGTCGGCGGCGTGCGCGCCCGGCGGCACGAAACCGGCGCCCCGGATCTCGATGTCGTCGCCGGTGCGGATCGGGGCGTCGAGGGCACCGGCCTCGCGGGCCCGGACCACGGAGAGGATCACGGGCCGGCCGCCCTCGGCGTACTTGCCCGCCAGGTAGGTGGCAGCCGAGATCAGCACGACCACCGCGAGCCCCCATGGCAGGTCGGGCAGTTGCTCGGGGCGGCGGGCGAGGCGCACCGCCGCGAAGGCGAGGGCGACGGCGCTGATCACGACGTACTGGATGTCGGTGAAGGTGCCCCGGCCCGAGTCGTCCGTGAGCAGGTCGGCGGCGCGTGGCCGGTCCGCCCGTACCTTCTGCAGCCGCTGGCCGAGCACCCGCAGCCCGACCACCCTCCGCACCAGTACGGCGATCCCGCACACCACCGCGAGGACGGTCACGACACCGGCGCCGCGGGCGAGTTCGAGCCCGGAGATCAGCGCGTCCCGCCGGGCGTTCCCGGAGGCGGCGGCCAGCTGTCCGACGAGTACGAGCACCGCGTAGGCCACGAACAGCACCCACGCCGTGGCCACCGCACGCGAGGTGGACAGGCGGTTGTCCTCGCCGATGACGGGGGCCAGCGCCCCGCCCCGGGCGCGGTGGAACCAGGACGCGGCCGTCAGCGCGCCGCCCAAGAGCACCGCGGCGAGCAGTCCGGCCGTTCGCGCGGCGGTCCAGCCCACGCCGATCGCAGTGAGGGCCTGGACCAGGAGCAGCAGGACGACCGACGCCCACACGGTGAACGCGGTCCGGCCCCACAGTCGTGCCAGCCAGGCGGCGCCCTCGGCCCGGCCACGCTCGGCGACGAGTTCCGCGGACTGGGCCAGTTCCTCCGAGACCCACTGGCGGGAGGCCGAGGCCGAGTGGGCCACGGCGGCGGGCAGTCCCTGCCCGGCCGCGAACTCGTCCCGTTTCAGCAGGAATTCGGCCACGGCCCGCCGGTGTCCCGCGCGGGCCCCGTGCGGGCAGTCCCCGCAGGTGCAGCCGCCTGAGTGCGCGCCCATGTCCGCGCTCTGTCTCGCCTCTTGGACCGCCACGTCCACCGCCCGCCTTCCCCACGAACCAGGACGACCGGTGGCCCTGCGCAGCCGCCGGCCACCGCCGCACTTCTCCCGTGCCACACCCCTGCGATGACGCGAATTGTGCCCTACGTTCCCGGGGTCGCGTCCGGCAGGTGTGGTCAGTGCGGGTGAGGGTTCGGCCGCCGTATTGACCAGGCCGCAAGAATTTCGATAACGCGGAGTTCTAGCTCAGCAGATCGGGTTCACCCCGGCTGATGTCCTGCCACAACGGCTGGTAGTTGATCCACGCCACCAGGTCGCCGCCGAGCTGCTCGCGGGTCGCCACCGCCAGTTTGTGGTCGATCAGGATCGGCCGTCCGGCGGCCCGTGCCGTCAGCTGCACCTGGCTGGACCGTTCCATCGACAGGAACCACCAGGCCGCCGCGTCCACCGAGTCCCCCACGGTCAGCAGCCCGTGGTTGCGCAGCACGAGCGCCTTGCGGGAGCCGAGCGCGGCCGCGATGCGCCGGCCCTCCTGCGCGTCGACGGCGACGCCGGTGTAGGAGTCGTAGAGGGCGTGGTCCTCGTAGAAGGCACAGCTCTCCTGGGTGATCGGGTCGAGCAGGTCGCCGAGGGCGGAGAGGGCGCGCCCGTGCACGGAGTGGCAGTGGGCGACCGCGACGACGTCGGGGCGGGCGGCGTGCACCTGGCTGTGCACGGTGAACGCGGCCTGGTTGACGTGGTAGCGGCCTTCGATCACCTGTCCGTCCGAGTTGGCGAGCACCAGATCACTCACGGTGACGTGTTTGAAGGGCATCCCGAAGGGGTTGACCCAGAAGCAGTCGCTGAACTCCGGGTCGCGCGCGGTGATGTGCCCCGAGACCCCGTCCTCGAAGCCGAGCCGTCCGAAGATCCGCAGTGCGCCCGCCAGCCGTTCCTTGCGGTGCCGGCGTTCGTCCTCGACCGTGTCGTGCATCGGCGGCATCGCGAACTGCAGCTGGTCGGTGGGCAGCGGGAGGGGCGGCGTGGGCCCGTGCATAGGTCCTCCTGCGGGGGGTTGCTTTACGGGCGGAAGTTACCGTCGGTCAGCCCAAAAGGGCAGGGGTCTTTTGTAAAGATGGCGCGCCCAAGGGCATGCAACCCTTGCCGTTGCTCACCGGTCTGGTGTGCGGAATCCGAAATTCAGCCACACATTTCAGCCACCCGGAGGCTTCCGTGAGCATCACCGACCGGCACATCACCGCTCTGATGCGGCAGATCGCGACCCAGGACACCATCGAGCTCGTGCATCCGTTCGCCGAGTGGCCGACCTTCGGCGCGCTCGCGTACATCGCCGAGTGCTACGGCTACCGGTACGCGGACGTCCGCCTGGTCGGCAAGCACAAGATCGCGCACGTGTATCTCGTCCCCGACCCGAGCCCCTGGGCGCGGCAGCGCGCGGCGGCCAACTGGGCGGCCTTCCCTGACCCGGGCCCCGGCCGCCCGGTCCCCGGCATGTACCTGGGCTCGCTCACCCCGATCCCGGAGACGCAGAAGGACGTCGACCTGATCACGACACTCATCCGGTACGACGGCCTCGGCGCCGCCGCCAACCGCAAGCAGCTGCTGACCATGGCCTGGGCCTTCCCACTCCTGTTCCTGTTCCTGGCGGTGCTGACCGGCAAGTACGTCGTCCTGCTCCCGCTCGCCGTCCTGCTGCCGGCGTTCCTGCTGATCGCCCTGCGCGTCAACGCGGCCCGGCGCGCCAAGCTGGCCGAGCAGCTCACAGCGGCGGGCTGCACGCAGGTACGGGACGAGTCGGGGCGTGAGCGGTTCGTACGGCCGGTGCCGTACGGGGCGCAAGGCCACTGATACCGGACAGCAGCTGTCGGGTATCGGCGCGAGACTCGCCGTATGACAGAGAACTGGGCAGCCTTCGCCACCGCCGAACCCGATCTCGCCGCGCTCGTCGAGGAGCGTTTCGGCGCCTTCACGCACCATGTCCTGGCGACCCTGCGCAGGGACGGCTCACCGCGCACCAGCGGCCTGGAGGTGCGGTTCCTCGGCGGTGAGCTGTGGCTCGGCATGATGCCGAACTCCCTCAAGGCGCTCGACCTGCTCCGCGACCCGCGCTTCGCCCTCCAGGCCAACCCGGGCGAGGGCACCGGGATGGGCGGCGGGGACGTGCGGATCAGCGGTCGGGCGATCGAGGTGGAGGACCCGGCGGTGCGGGCCCGATACGTGAAAGAGGTGGAACCGCCGGAGCCGTTCCACCTCTTCCGCACCGAGCTGACGGAGGTCGTACGGACCTACGTCGAGGACGACACGTATCTGGTCGCCCAGGTCTGGAAGCCCGGAGAGCCGGTGCGGACTCTCAAGCGGACCTAGGGTCTCTCGAACGAGAGGCCCTAGACCAGCAGGGTCACTCCCACTCGATCGTGCCCGGCGGCTTCGACGTCACGTCGAGGACGACACGGTTGACGTCACGGACCTCGTTGGTGATCCGGGTGGAGATCCGCGCGAGGACGTCGTACGGCAGGCGCGACCAGTCGGCGGTCATGGCGTCCTCGGACGAGACCGGGCGCAGGACGATCGGGTGGCCGTAGGTGCGGCCGTCGCCCTGGACACCGACGGAGCGGACGTCCGCCAGCAGGACCACCGGGCACTGCCAGATGTCACGGTCGAGGCCGGCCGCCGTCAGCTCCTCGCGGGCGATGGCGTCGGCCTCGCGGAGCAGATCGAGCCGCTCCTTGGTGACCTCGCCGACGATCCGGATGCCGAGGCCCGGGCCCGGGAACGGCTGGCGCTGGACGATCTCCTCGGGCAGGCCGAGCTCCTGGCCGACCATCCGGACCTCGTCCTTGAACAACTTGCGCAGCGGCTCGATCAGCTGGAACTCGAGGTCCTCGGGGAGGCCGCCGACGTTGTGGTGGGACTTGATGTTGGCGGTGCCGGTGCCGCCACCGGACTCGACCACGTCGGGGTACAGGGTCCCCTGGACGAGGAACTCCACCGCCGGACCCGCGTCCGCGATGATCTCCGCCTGGGCCTGCTCGAAGACGCGGATGAACTCGCGCCCGATGATCTTCCGCTTCTCCTCGGGGTCGCTGACCCCGGCGAGCGCCTTGAGGAACCGCTCCTCGGCGTCGACGACCTTCAGCTGGACGCCGGTCGCGGCCACGAAGTCCTTCTCGACCTGCTCGGTCTCGCCCTTGCGCATCAGGCCGTGGTCGACGTACACGCAGGTCAGCTGGGAGCCGATGGCCTTCTGGACCAGGGCCGCCGCCACGGCGGAGTCCACGCCGCCGGACAGGCCGCAGATGGCGCGCTTGTCACCGACCTGCTCGCGGATCGCGGCGACCTGCTCGTCGATGACGTTGCCCGTGGTCCAGTTCGGCTTCAGGCCCGCTCCGCGGTACAGGAAGTGCTCCAGCACCTGCTGTCCGTGTGTGGAGTGCATCACCTCGGGGTGGTACTGGACGCCGTAGAGCTTCTTCTCGTCGTTCTCGAAGGCGGCGACCGGGACGACGTCCGTGGACGCGGTGACGGTGAAGCCCTCGGGGGCGGCGGAGCAGGCGTCGCCGTGCGACATCCACACGGCCTGCTCGGCGGGGGTGCCCTCGAAGAGGGTGGAGCCCGACTTGCTGACGTGCAGGTCCGTACGGCCGTACTCACGGGCGCCGGTGTTGTCGACCGTGCCGCCGAGGGCGGTGGCCATTAGCTGGAAGCCGTAGCACATGCCGAAGACGGGGACGCCGGCCTCGAAGATTGCGCGGTCGAGGCGGGGGGCACCCTCCTCGTACACGGACGAGGGGCCGCCGGAGAGGATGATCGCCGCCGGGTTCTTGGCGAGCATCTCCGCGACCGGCATGGTGCTCGGCACGATCTCGCTGTAGACCCGGGCCTCGCGGACTCGACGGGCGATGAGCTGGGCGTACTGCGCGCCGAAGTCGACGACCAGGACGGTGTCGGGGGCGGCGGCAGCGGGAGTCGCTGATGACACGGGGGCCTTCCGGCGGTGGGGCGGGGTCTCTGTGCTCGCCAATTCTACCGAGTGGGCGTGGAGCCGGTCCCAGCACCGACGTCACCACAGCGTCTCAGCATGCGAACCGCGTTGGACCTCACCCTGCGGCACGGCATACTGACCGCATGCTCACGCACACGACCTTCCTCTTTACCTATGGCACCGGGCCCACCGGCTGCCATGGTCGTGCTGCTTGAGCAACTGACAAGCGACTTCCCAGGCGCCCCGGGCCGACAAGGTCCGGGGCGCCTGGTGTTTTCCGGATCCTGCCGCTCCGGGGCACCCCGTACCGAACCGATCGAGGAGCCCCCATGACCGCCATCGACGTGACCGGCGCCCGTACCTCCGAGGCCGCCGACGTGATCACCGGCGCACGTGAACGCATCGACGCCCTGGACGACCGGATCATCGGGCTGATCCAGGAACGGATGGCCGTGTCCGCCGTCATCCAGGACGCGCGGATCACCTCCGGCGGGCGGCGCGTGAACCTCTCCCGCGAGATGGAGATCCTCAACCACTACAGCGAGGCGCTGGGCAAGCCGGGCACATCCCTCGCGATGACACTGCTTGAGCTGTGCCGGGGCCGCATCTGAGTTCGGAACCGTTCTCACCCGTACGGAGCGTGACCACGCTGTGGGCAGGTTCGTTGGTCGGGGTGTCCGTGTCAGCCAGGGGCGGGCCCGAAAGAACCACGCGTGGCTCACTGGAGCGATGAGGCGTGCGGAACGTGCCGTGCGCCGTGGGACCTCGCTCCAGGAAAGTGACCGGACGGCAGGGGACAGCAGCCCGGTCACTCAAGAGAACGGTCGGCTCCGGGGACGCCCGGGGCCGACCGGCGGAAAATGCAAAAATGCATCAAGGCCGGGTCAAACGGTTGCGGAGGCCGCGCCCATCCAGCACGATGCGTAGAAAGCCCCCAAGTCCCGTCGCAGACACCCCACATTGCGATGCCGACCGACCGCCAGAGGTCGAGACCACCCACGCGCCCCGACTGCACCTGGGCGCCGACCGAGGCATTCGAGGCAAGCGGCGCAACCCCCCGGCGCCGCTCCCAAGGCACCGGCGCTGCCCTGACGCTGGTGCTGACGAAGAAGGGCCCTGCGGCTCCGTCCCGCGGGGCCCTTCGCTCTGCTCGCGTCTCGCTCTGCCTGCGTCCGGCGTCGGGCCCCGGGCCGGGTCAGACCCGGGACACCGTCCCGCAGTCCGCCGACCCGTCGGCGCCGAGTTCCTTGCTGCGGTCGTACGGGTCGGTCGTCGGCCCGGTCGGCGGGGCGCTCGTGGGCGCGTCGCTCGGGAACCCCGGATGCAGGTAACCGTCGTAGACGTCGCAGGAGGAGTTGCCAGTCTCCTGGTCGTACCTTTGGACGACCAGCCGCCCGGGCGTGACGTTGTAGTGGGCGGGGTCGGGGAGTTCGACGTCGAGGGCGCGGCGCACGATGGTGCGGGTGACCTCGGTCGAGCCGTCGGCGCGGACGACGGGGTAGACGAAGGTGTAGTCGGCGTGCACGGCGACGCCGTTGTACTCGCCCTTCTTGAAGGTGATGCGTCCGCGCGTCTTGACCACGTCACCCACGAGGCGGACCTCGTCGGGATCGAACCGACTGAACATCTGCAGCGGATCACGCTTCTCACTGGGTGCGCGCAGAGCCGTGTTCAGATCGTCGACCAGTTCGGGCTGCTTGGGGTCGAGGACGCCGAGTGCGGCCTCGGGGCGTTCACCGCGCAGCACCTTGGGGTCGAGGTTGGCAGCGACGAGCAGCTTCCTGGTGAGCTTCAGCGCCTCCTCCACGCGCGCCTTCGAAGCCCCTCCGACCGCCGTCGCCTTGGGCACCACGATCCCGGCCTCGCCGTCGGCCCAGCGCAGGGCGGGGGAACCGGCGAACGGCGCGTCGAGGGTGGGGGTCTGGGGCGGCGCCTCGGCGGGGGCGTCGGTCGGGGCGGCGGTCTCGGCGGGCAGTGGGGACGCGGCGACATCCGGTTCCCCGCTGCCGAGCGGGTCGCCGGGCAGCAGTGACGGCTTGAGCGCCACGACGCCGACGGCGATTGCGGCAACCACCCCGACCACCGCCCACGCCTTCTTGCGCCGAGCCTTCCGCCCGTTCATCTCCTGCGACGCCGGCCCGGTCCGCCACCCCGCGGGAACCTCCCCCCGCGCGTCCTGCTCCCGCAACCGCTGAGCAACGAGCCGCGCCCGCGCGGAGGGTTCCTTGGGAGCGTCGGCCCCCGCCCCGCTCTCGCTGTCCCGAAGGAACTTCTCCCATTCCTCGTCGGATATCGAGTCCCCTGACGGCTTGTCGGCCACTCCCCCGTGCCCTTCTGCGAATTGACTTTGGCAGCTGAGCGTACGTCAGCCACTGAGCGGCCGGAGCAGTGACCCAGGTCACATAAAAATTGTGTGAGTGGGAGGGCAACCATTCACAGGCCTCACTGATCAAACCATCGGAACCACGGGCCACACCCGCGCCCCACACGCGGAGGCCTCACCCAAAGCACGTGCTGCGAGGGTCGCAGCACACCAGACTTTCGAGGTCTTCATGAAGCTTCGCCGTGCCATGGCCGTTGCGGCCGCGACGGCTGCCATAGCCCCGCTCGCTCTGCTCTCGGCTCCTGCTGCCTTCGCGGAGGAGCCGACCTCCTCCACGTCGGCCAGCTCGTCCGCGTCCGCCACCGAGAGCTCCTCGGCGTCCGCCAGCGCGTCCACCTCCGCGTCCGCCTCGTCGTCCGCGAGCGCCTCCACGTCCGCCTCGGCGAGCACCTCGGCCTCCGCTTCCGCCTCCGCCTCGGCCTCGGCCTCCGCGTCGGGCAGCACCACGCCGTCCCCGAGCGCCTCGGCGTCGGACGAGCCCGAGCCCGAGCCCTCCGTCTGCGAGGACACCAAGGTCGACGTCAGCATCTCCGGCCTGCCGGGCAAGATCGCTGCGGGCAGCGGCTGGCACAAGTTCTCGCTGAACGTCACCAACAACTCCGACTCCACCCTCCAGGACCTCGACTTCTTCGCCGGGGCCTCCCCCGACGAGGCCGGCGAGGACCTGTTCACCAGCAAGCAGGTCCAGCTCCAGGCCTGGAACCCCGAGGACAAGGTCTGGGAAGACCTCAACGAGGGTGGCTACGCCGTCGGCTACGTCGGGTACACCGACACGCTGGAGCCCGACTACGAGGTCAACATCCCGCTGCGTGTCAACGTGACGAAGTCCGCCCCGGTCGGCTCCGGCTTCTCGCTGGGCGCCACGATCTACGGCGACAGCGACGGTGAGTGCACCGGCTTCGGTGACGTCTCCTACAAGTTCCAGATCGTCGCCGCCGGCACCGACACCGACGGCACCAAGCCGCAGGAAGGCGGCAAGGCCCCGGTCACGGACCAGAAGCCGAGCAGCAACACCCCGCAGGTCAACGGCAGCCTCGCCGAGACCGGCTCCAGCTCCGCCCTGCCGATCATCGGGCTCGTCGGTGGTGTCGCCGTCGTCGCCGGTGCGGGTGCGGTGTTCGTGGTGCGTCGGCGTAAGGCCGAGGCCGGCGCGTAAGGCTTACGCGACACAGAGAGAGGGACTTGCGCTCGGAGGGGAGCGCGAGTCCCTCTTTCATTTCCGGTTCTTTGACCCCAGTACCTTTTCCTACTTCTTCGGCGGTACCGCCGGCATCCCCAAGAACGGCAGCCGCAGCGCGCCGAACGCGGCCGCCGGGACCGTCGGGGATTTCGGCTCGACCGGCTTCAGGCGTTCGTAGGCCGCCCCCTGTGCCGGGCGGGGATCGGCCTCGCCCTTGTTGGGCCAGTAGGACATCGCGCGTTCCGCCTGGGCGGTGATCGTGAGGGACGGGTTGACGCCGAGGTTCGCCGAGACCGCGGAGCCGTCCACGACGGAGATGCCGGGGTGGCCGTAGAGGCGGTGGTACGGGTCGATGACGCCGGTGTCGCGGGAGGAGCCGATCGGGCAGCCGCCCAGGAAGTGGGCCGTCAGAGGAGTGCCCATCAGCTCGCCCACGTTGGAGCCGGCGAAGCCGTTGATGTCGGAGGCGAGGGCGGAGGCGGCCTCCGAGGCGGCCTTGATCTGCTTGGGGTTGGGGGCGCCGTGGCCCTGGCGGGCGGTCAGCAGGCCCCTGCCCACGCCCGCCGGCTTCAGGTACGTAGTCAGGGAGTTGTCCAGCGACTGCATCACCAGGCCGATGATGGTCCGCTCCGACCAGCGGCGGTTGGACAGGGAGCGGAGGACCAACAGCGGGTGGCGGGCGGCACTGCGCAGCCAGGCCACGACCCTCGACGAGCCCTCCACGTACGGGACCTGAAGGATCGACAGGCCACCCATCGCGTTGGAGCCCTTGCCGTAGCGGACCGGCTCGATGTGGGTGTTCTCGTCCGGGTGGATCGAGGACGTGATAGCGACTCCCCTGGTGAAGTCGGCCTTCGGCTCGCCCGTCACCTTGCGGTAGCGCCGGTTGTCCGTCTGCGCGCCCACCAGCGCCTCGGAATTGGTGCGGGTCAGCTCGCCCAGCCGGTCGGAGATGTACGGCAGTTGCCGGTTCGCCTTCATACGGTGCAGCAGGGTCTGGGTGCCGTACGTGCCGGCCGCCAGGACCACTCGACGAGCGGTGAAGGTCCGGCCCTCGGACTTGCGGCGGTTCTCCGTGGGGAGGGTCACCACCGCGTAGCCGCCCCTTGAGTCGTCCGTCACCGAGACGACCGTCGTCATGGGGTGCACCTGCGCGCCCGCCTTCTGGGCGAGGTGGAGGTAGTTCTCGTTCAGGGTGTTCTTCGCGCCGTGGCGGCAGCCCGTCATGCACTCGCCGCATTCCGCGCAGGCCTTTCGGGAGGGCCCCGCACCACCGAAATAGGGGTCGGCCACCTCCTGCCCCGGCTTGACCTTCGCCGACCCGTCGGCGTCCTTGCCGTCGCCGAAGAACACACCCACCGGAGCCAGGTGGAAGGTGTCCCCCACGCCCATCCGCTCGGCGGCCGCCTTCAGATGGACGTCGGAGGGGGTCATCGTCGGGTTGATCCGTACGCCGAGCATGCGCTGCGCCTGGTCGTAGTACGGCTTCAGCTCGTCCTGCCAGTCGGTGATGTCACGCCACTGGGGGTCGTCGAAGAAGGCCTTCGGCGGTACGTAGAGGGTGTTGGCGTAGTTGAGGGAGCCGCCGCCCACGCCCGCCCCGGCCAGGACCATGACGTTGCCCAGCAGGTGGATGCGCTGGATGCCGTACATGCCGAGCTTGGGGGCCCAGAGGTAGTTCTTCAGGTCCCAGGAGTTCTTCGGGAGGGACTCGCGGGTGTAGCGGCGGCCGGCTTCCAGGACGCCCACGGTGTAGCCCTTCTCCGTGAGGCGGAGAGCCGTGACCGAGCCGCCGAAGCCCGAGCCGACGACGATGACGTCGTAGTCGTAAGCGTCCTGGGGCACGTGTTCTCCTCGTTGAGTGTCCGTGCGGGGCGTGTCAGCGAAACCCTCAGCGGAACCGGAATGCCTTCATCAGCCGCAGGCTCCTGCTCATGAACTGCGCGTACTTCTCGTCGTCCATCCCGAGCGACGGCGCCATCGGCAGCAGGCGCTGCTGCGCCACCGTCTGGGCCTCCGTGTACTTGAGGATGCCCTCGGAGCCGTGGCGGCGGCCGAGGCCGGAGTCCTTCATGCCGCCCATGGGGGACTGGACGCTGCCGTAGGCGGGGGCGTAGCCCTCGTTGACGTTGACCGTGCCGGTGCGCAGGCGGGTGGCGACGTCGCGGCCGCGGCGGCCGTCCTTCGTCCAGACGGACGCGTTCAGGCCGTACGGCGTGGAGTTGGCGAGGTCGATCGCCTCGTCCTCCGTCGTGAAACGGTAGATCGACACGACCGGGCCGAAGGTCTCCTCCGTGCACACGGACATGGGGGCCGCGACACCGTCGAGGATCGTGGGCTCGTAGAAGTACGGGCCGATGTCCGGGCGGGCCACACCGCCCGCGACGAGCTTCGCGCCCTTGGCGACGGCCTCGTCCACGTGCCGCGTCACCGTCTCCAGCTGGCGGTCGCCGACCAGGGAGCCCATGTCGGCGCCGTAGGCGAGGGAGGTGCCGAGCCGCATGGCCTTGGTGCGGGCGGCGAAGCGCTCGACGAAGGCGTCCGCGATCGACTCGTGGACGTACAGCCGCTCGATGGAGATGCAGAGCTGGCCGGCGGAGGAGAAGCAGGCGCGGACCGCGCCCGCGGCCGCCTTCTCCACGTCGGCGTCCTCGAGGACCAGCATCGCGTTCTTGCCGCCGAGCTCGAGGGAGACGCCGACCAGGCGGGCGGCGGCGCCCTGGGCGACCTCGCGGCCGGTGCGGGTGGAGCCGGTGAAGGAGACGTAGTCGGCGTGCCTGACGACCTCGGGGCCGACGACGGGTCCCTCGCCCAGGACGACCTGGAAGACGTCGGCGGGCAGGCCCGCCTCGATGAGCAGGTCACGGGCCCACAGGGCGGTCAGGCAGGTCTCGGTGTCCGGCTTCATCACGACCGCGTTGCCCGCGACGAACGCGGGCAGCGCGTCGCCGACCGACAGCTCCAGGGGGTAGTTCCAGGGCGCGATCTGGCCGATGACCCCGCGCGGGTGGCGCAGTTCGGTGACCTTGGTGAGGGTGGGCACGGCGCCGGCGTGCCGCTTGGGCCGCAGGTAGGCGGGCGCCTTGCGGCCGTAGTGGCGGGCCGCGACCGCGACGGCCTGGACCTCCTCGTGGGCGTGCAGGCGGGCCTTGCCGGTCTCCAGCTGGATCAGGTCGAGGACCTCGGCCTGCCGTTCGAGGACCAGGTCGTGGAAACGGAGCAGCACGGCGGCCCGCTGCCGTACGGGGGTCTGCGCCCAGACGGCCTGGGCGGCGCGGGCCCGGTCGTAGGCGAGGGCCACGTCCTCGGGTGTGGACTCGGGCAGGTCGGCGAGCTTCTCACCGGTGAACGGCGTGTGGTTGGCGGTCCGACCGGAGCCGGTCACCCCCTTGGTGAGCTGGGCGACCAGCTCGGGGGTGACCACGTCCTCGGCGGTACGGACGCCGATGGGGGCGGGGGCGATCGGGTTGGTGCCGGTGGAGGAGGTGCCGGTCTTCTCGGTGCCGGTCTTCTCGGGGGCCTGCGAGTCCGTCATGACGCGCAGGGTATGACGCGCGGAAGACTTTGGGTACCCGCCGGTAATCGGGATTCACCGAGTGCTCACACGGCGCCAGTGGTCACTGGCAACGAACCCGCTGATCAGGGCGTTGTACGGTGCTGTTCCGACGCGACCGCCCGTGTTTCAGTCTTTTTCGATCTCCAGGCGGTCGCGGGCCCCCTTGAACACCGCCGTCCCCTTCTTCTCGTCCGGCGTCCCCTTGGGCATGGACACGCGCAGCTCGTACATGGGGCCGGCGTCGGTACGGACGACCAGTTTCAGCACGCGGGTGGGCCTGCCGTGGGGGTCGTAGGTGGTGTCGGCGAGGACGGCCTCGTTGCCGTCGAAGGTGGTGCGCGTGTACTGGGGGGTGCTGTGCTCGTACTCGCCCCACAGTTCCGGCTGCTCGGCCTGCCCCTGCGTCGAGCCGGGCGCCTCGTCCCACTGGATGAGCGCGACCGCGATCTTGCCGTCCTCGCCGCCGTAGACGACCTGTCGGGAGGGGCCCTTCGCGACTCCCGTCTCGTACAGCCGCTTGTACGCGGTTGGGACGGAGAGGACGGCGTCCAGGTCCTCCTCCTTGTGGGCCTTCCAGGCGCCGGGCCCCCTCGGGGTCTCGCCGCGCCCCGTGGTCTCCACGGCGGCGGACGCGGAACCGCCCTCGGTCTCCACGAGGGCGGAAGAGGTGCCAAGCCATATGCCGCCGACGAGGAGCACGCCGAGCAGGACGGCGGCGACCGGGGCGGTACGGCGCTTGGGGCGGACTTCGGGCTGCGCAGGTGCGGGCGTCGGGGTGGGTGTGGGGGTCGGGGTGGGTGTGGGCCCTTCTGATGTTTCCTCGGGCTCCGGCGAGGCCGGGGCATCCTGCTCGACCGGGTCCGGCGCACGCGGCGCGTCCAGCGCATCCGGCGGTACGGCCCGCCCCTCCGCCACCGCCTCCAGCACCGCGGCGACCTCCTCCGCGCCGGGCCGTCGCTCGGGGTCCCGCTCCAGCAGCCGTACGACGATCGGGCCGAGCGGGCCCGCCTGCTTCGGCTCGGGCGGGTCGTCGGCGAGGATCGCGGCGAGCGTGGACTCCACGGTCGAACGGCGGAAAGGTGACCCTCCTGCCACGGCGGCGTAGAGCAGGACGCCCAGGGACCACAGGTCGGAGGCGGGGCCTGCGATGCCGCCGCCCGACATGCGCTCGGGGGCGACGAACTCCAGTGAGCCGACGAACTCACCGCTGGCGGTGAGGGATTCCTCGCCCTGGACATGGGCGATGCCGAAGTCGGTGAGGACGACACGGCCGTGCGGTCCGAGCAGGACGTTGGCCGGTTTCACGTCCCGGTGCACGATGCCGACCGCGTGGGCGGCGCGCAGGGCGCCGAGGAGGGCGAGGCCGATGCGGGCGGACTCGGCGGGTTCCAGCGGGCCGCGCCGCAGCACCTCGTGCAGGGGCTCGCCGCGGACCAACTCCATGACGATCCAGGGCAGTCCGTCCACCAGGCCCTCGGCGGCCCCGTCCTCCTCCTCGACGACGACGTCGTGGATCGTGACGGCGGAGGGGTGGTCGACGCGGGCGGCGGCGCGGGCCTCGCGGTAGAGGCGGTGGGCGGCCCGCCGGTGGTACTCGTCCTCGGGGTCGCCGGCCAACCGAGGCTGTTTGATGGCGACCTCACGGTCCACGAGCTCGTCGTGAGCCCGCCACACGGTGCCCATCCCGCCGGAGCCGATGCGTTCGACGAGCCGGTAACGCCCGCCGATCATCCGCCCCTTGCCGCCGCCGGGGCCCCCGTCGTTGCTCATGCCTCATGCCTACCCTGAGGGGCCCCTGCTTGTCGACGCGGGCATGCCGACCGCTGGGCGCGCCTCCGCTACGCCACGGCCCACGGCTCCAGGCCGAACCCACCACCCCGCCTGTGCAGTCGCACCACGCCTGGCCCTCCGAAGTGCGCCGGGATCACCCATTCACCCTCGTCCGCCGCCCGTTCCAGGACCCGGCGCCTGCTGATCGCCGCCTGGCGCGGGTCCAGGCAGAAGCAGCTGCTGCAATCGGGGTGGAGGACCTGTACGGGGCTGTGGAGCAGGTCACCGACGAACACCGCGCGTTCACCGCGCGAGGAGAGGCGCAGCACGGCCGAGCCGGGGGTGTGCCCGGGGGCGGACTCCAGGGTGAGGTGGTCGTCGATGCGGTACTCCCCGTCCCACAGCACGGCCTGCCCGGCGCGGTGCACGGGCGCGACACTGTCCTCGTAGATCAGCCGGTCGTCCGGCCGTACGCCGCCGCCGTACCCGCCCGCCGGCCCGAAGTGGGTGTCGTCGGCTGCGGGCAGCAGGTACCGCGCGTTGGGGAAGGTGGGCTGCCACGCGCCGTCGCCTTCGACGGCCTGGGTGTTCCAGCCGACATGATCGGCGTGGATGTGGGTGTTGACGACGAGGTCCACGTCCTGCGGCCGTATCCCGGCCCGTGCCAGGCGGCCCGGGAAGTCGCCCTGCCGCTGGTGGAACAGCGGATTGCCGGGACGCTCCCGCCCGTTGCCGACTCCGGTGTCGACGAGGACGGTGCGGCCGGCGCTGCGGATGACCCAGGTCTGCAGGGCGGCCACCGCCCGGTCGGTGCCGGGCTCCCAGTGGTCGGGGACGAGCCATTCCCTGTTGGTCTCCCATGCCTCGGGTCCGACGCCCGGGACCAGGTCGCGGGCGGGGGCGAAGGGAGCCTGCCATTCGACGATGCGGAGGATCTCGACGTCCCCCAGGACGATGCGCTGCGCGGTGTTGGTGTCGGTCATGCTTCGCAGCGTAGGCAGCCAGGAATGAGCGACACGATGCCTGATCAGCTCTGCTGAATACGCATGCGTCTCAGGCGAGCTACCCTTCCGCTCATGGATGTGGTCAGTGACGCGATCTCCGCCGTGCGCGTGGGGCGCCCCTCCTCCAACCGGCTGCGGGTGAGCGGCTCCTGGTGCACGCGGCTCGATCCGTACGAGGGCGCCGGCTTTCACGTCGTGCTGTCGGGCGGCTGCTGGCTCCTGCCGGAAGGGCCCGGCGGAGGCGGTGCCCCGGTGACACTCGGCGCGGGCGATGTGGTGCTGCTGCCGCACGGCGTGGGGCACGTGCTGGCCGACGGGCCGGTGGGCGCGGCGGGACTGGCCCGGGCGGTGCCGTTCGAGGAGGCGCGGGAGGCGCTCGACGTCCCGGCCCGCGGGCCGGGCGGCGGCGACCGTGAGGTGGAGCTGCTGTGCGGGAAGTACCGCCTGGACCGCAGCCGGGTGCACCCGCTGATGGCCGAGCTGCCGGAGGTGGTGCACCTGCCGAACCGGGTCGGCCGGCATCCCGAACTCCGCGCGGCCGTGGACCTGCTGGCGGGGGAACTGGACGGCCTGGACGGTCGCCGCCCGGGGTCGTCCCTGGCGCTGCCGAGCCTGCTCGATCTCCTGCTCGTCTACATGATCCGCGCGTGGATGACGGAGGCGGCGGGCGCGACGACGGAGGGGGCGGCCGGCGCCTGGCCGGCGGTGCTCGGCGACCCGGTGACGACGGCCGCGTTGCGCGCCCTGCACTCCGACCCGGCCGCGCCCTGGACCAACGAGCGCCTGGCCGGTGAGGCGGGCGTCTCCCGGGCGACACTGGCCCGCCGCTTCACGTCACTGGTCGGCCGCCCGCCGATGGCGTACCTGACGTGGTGGCGGCTGACGCTCGCGGCCACCCGGTTGCGCGACACGGACGCACCGCTGGCGACCGTGGCCCGGGAAGCCGGATACGGCAGCCCTTATGCGCTGTCGCATGCCTTCAGCCGTGAGTTCGGAATCACACCGGGCCGGTTTCGTGGAATAAGGCATTCCGCGTACCCGGTATCCCATTGAGTCCATACCGTTATGCGGCCCGCCCTGCGGTGCGTTACCTGGGCTTCACGGGCGCCAAATGATCAAAGCGCCGCACTTCGGGGCGAACGAGGACGAAGCAGCCGCGGAAATTGTGATCCATCTCACGCAATTGGCTGGTTTTAGACGTCCAGTTCACCGTCAGGTCATAGCCATCTCATGGTACCTTCACATTCCCATTGGCGTCTTCCCCAACCAAATGGCACCCGAGCCGTCGCACCAGAACCAATACCGTCGGTGTTCAGGCCGTCCATCCAGGTGGGGTGTTGCCCCTTAATTTCTGGAGAGCGTGACGATGGCCAGCCCCACCGTTTCGGTAATTATCGCTGCCTACAACGCGATGCCTTATCTGACGCGGTGCCTCGAATCCGTCGTCGAGCAGACCATCGGTCAGTCCGCGCTGGAAGTGATCGTCGTCAACGACGGTTCGACGGACGGAACGCCCGAGGAGCTCGAGCGCTTCGCGGATCTCTACCCGAAGCTCATACGCGTCTTCCACCAGGAGAATTCCGGCGGCCCCTCGGCGCCCCGCAACGTCGGTCTCGGCCACGCCCGGGGCGAGTACGTGTTCTTCCTCGACGCCGACGACTGGCTGGGCACGGAAACCCTGGAACGCATGGTCGCCATGTCCCGGGAGAACGGCACCGACATCGTCCTCGGCAAGATGGTCGGCGTGAACGGCCGCGGCCTGCCCGCGTCGATGTTCAAGAGCACCCAGCCCAAGACCGACGTCTTCCACTCCCGCGTCTACTGGGCGCTCAACCCGCTCAAGCTGTTCCGCCGCGAGCTGATCGAGAAGAACAACCTGCGCTTCCCGACCGGCCTGCCCATCGGCGAGGACCAGCCGTTCACGGCCCTGGCGTACCTGGCCGCCAAGGGCGGCATCTCCGTCATCGCCGACTACGACTGCCTGTTCTGCACCCTGCGCGACGACGGCGGCAACACCACCTCGCGCACCAAGGGCTCGGAGCCCCGCCTGCGGTTCCTGCCGACCATGATCGACCTGCTCCTCGAGAACGTGCCGCCGGGCCGCGACCGCGACCACCTGGCCCACCGTCACCTCACCATCGAGGTGCAGAACCTCCTCGCCCACATCTCGCGCGAACCGGCCGACGAGGCGGACAAGACCCTCGCCCGACTCGCCGACACCATCGAGCCGCTGTGGCACGAGGGCATCAACGAGCACCTCTCCGCGATGGCCCGGCTGCGCCTGCACCTCGTCCGGCACAAGATGCTGGAGGAGTCCATGGAGCTCCTGCGCTTCGAGCGCTCGCTGGGCAAGCGCAAGGTGTCCACGCCCGTCCTGGTCGAGAACGGCCGGATCTACGCGCGCTACCCGTTCTTCCGCGACCCCGAGCACGTCGTCCCCGACGAGTGCTACGACGTCACGAACGCGATCGGCGTACGCCACCACGTCAGCCGCGCCGAGCTCGTCGGCTCCACGCTGCACCTGGCCGGGCACGGCTACCTCCACCGCGTGGAGACCCGCGACGTGACGACCGAGCTGGTGCTGCGCGAGCGCGACACCAAGGTCGAGTACCGGCTGCCCGTGCGGCACACCGAGACGCCCGGCCTCGGCTCCGACGAGGACGAGGGCGTCTACGTCTACGACAACGCCGGCTTCGAGGCGGCCATCGACATCGACACCGCCGCCGACGGCAAGCCCCTCGCCGACGGCCTCTGGGACATCTCCCTCGCGATCGGCGCGCAGAGCGCGGTCCGTGAGGTCCGCATCGGCAGCAAGCGCGCGAAGGGGCTCAGCGGCAAGCCGGAGACCCAGGTCGTCCAGACCGTCAAGGGCTCCCGCGCCGCCACCGTGTACACCACCAAGCCGTTCGGCAACTACACCCTCGACCTCGGCGAGCAGAAGCACAAGGTCGCCCGGCACCTCCTCATCGACTCGGCCCGCTGGTCGGCCAACGACCCGTCCGAGCTGGTGATCAGCGGCCACAGCACGCTGGCGGCGTTCCCGGAGGGCGAGATGACGGTCGTCCTGACCAGCGACAGCGGGGAGAGCGCGGCCTTCACGGCGGAACGCACCCCGCACACCGACCTGTTCACCGTCCGTATCCAGGTCGGCCGACTCACCCCGGGCCTGTGGAGCGGGGAACTCCGCCTCGGTGCCGTCTGGTCGGTCCCGCTCGCGCCCCTTCCGCTCACCCTGGAGCCGGCCAAGTGGCGCAACCACGGCAAGCCCTGGTACGCCAAGTCGGTCCCGACCAAGGGCAAGACCAAGAGCTTCGCGCTGCGCGTCGACAAGGTCGACCTGGTCCGCGCGGTACTCGGACGCCTCTCACGCTGACGCGCGCGGCTCTCACACTGAGGCGCGTGGCGCTCCCGCAGCGCCGCGCGCCCCCACCCCCCACCTCGACATCACTGGGAGAACGTCACGATGGCCGTTCCCACCGTTTCGGTGATCATCCCTGCCTACAACTCGATGCCCTACTTAACCCGCTGCGTCTCCTCGGTCATCGAGCAGAGCTTAGGCAAGGGCGAGTTAGAGATCATCGTCGTGAACGACGGTTCCACCGACGACACGGCGAACGAGCTCGACCGTCTGGCCGAGGCCCACCCCGACCTCTTACGCGTCATCCACCAGGAGAACTCCGGCGGCCCCTCGAAGCCCAGGAACGTCGGCCTCGACCTCGCCCGCGGAGAGTTCGTCTTCTTCCTCGACGCGGACGACTACCTGGGCCCCGAGACCCTGGAACGCATGATCACCATGGCGCAGGAGAACGGCACCGACGTAATCCTCGGCAAAATGGTCGGAATCGGTGGCCGCAGCGCGCCGAAGTCGATGTTCCAGCGCAACCAGCCGAAGACCGACGTCTTCGCATCCCGCGTCTACTGGACGCTCAACCCGACGAAGATGGTCCGGCGCTGTCTGATCGAGCAGCACGGCATGCGCTTCGCGACGGACCTGCGGTACGGCGAGGACCAGCTCTTCATGGGCTTCGCCTACATCAAGGCCTCCGGTATATCGGTCGTGGCCGACTACGACTGCATCTACTGGGTCAACCGCGACGACGGCGGCAACATCACGGCCACGGCGGACGTCGAGTCCCGGCTGAAGTTCATCCCCCGCCTGGCCGACATGATCCTCGAGAACGTGCCGCCCGGCCCCGGCCGTGACCACCTCGCGCACCGGCACCTGACCGTCGAGCTCTCAGTCGCCCTGGAGCGCATGGCGAACGCATCCCGAACCGAGCAGGAGAAGGCCCTCGCCCAAGCCGCCGAGTACCTGGCCCCCCTCTGGCACGAGGGCATGAACGACCAGCTCTCGGCCATGGCTCGACTGCGTCTGCACCTCGTACGACACCGGATGCTCGACGAGGTACTCGAACTGGTCCGCTTCGAGCAGCGGTTGGCGACCACCGAGGTCTCCACTCCCCTGCTCCTCGACAACGGCCGCGCCTACGCCCGCTACCCCTTCCTCCGCGACCCGGCCCGTGGCGTCCCCGACAGCTGCTACGACGTCACGGACAAGCTCGGCCTCCGCCACCAGGTCAGCAGCGCCGAACTCCGCGGCACCACCCTGCACCTGTCCGGCCACGCCTACATCCACCGCGTCGAGACGCTGGACGTCAGCACGGAACTCGTCCTGCGCGAGCGCGACAGCGGTATCGAGTACCGACTTCCCGTGCGGCACACCGCATCCCCCGGCGTCGGCAGGTACGAGGACGAGGGCACGTATGTCTACGACAACGCCGGCTTCGAGGCCGCCGTCGACATCGAGACCGCGGCGGAGGGCAAGCCGCTCGCCGACGGCCTGTGGGACATCTCCCTGGACATCGGCGCCCAGGGCGTCTCCCGCCTGACCCGCATAGGCAGCAAGCGCACCGGCCGTGTCTCCCCGGCGCCCCGCACCCGAGTCGTGGCCGGAACCGAGAGCCCCCGCGCGCTCACCCTCTACACCACCAAGCCGTACGGCAACTTCACCCTCGACCTCGGCGAACAGAAGCACCAGGCCCCGAAGCACCTCACCATCCACGACTACCGCTGGTCCGCCAACGACCCCACTGAACTGGTCATCACTGGAGTCAGCACCTTCGACGCCTACCCGGACGTCGACGCGACCATCACCCTCAGAAGCGACAGCGGCGATTCGATCACCATCCCCGCCGTACGCGCCCCGCACTACGACGTCTTCACCGCCCACGTGTCCGTCGAGGACCTCACTCCGGGCACCTGGACCGGCGAACTCCACCTCGCCAACTGGTTGATACCCCTGCCCCCGCTGCCGGAGTCGCTGGGGCCGGCGAAGTGGCGGCGGCGGGGGATGCCTTGGTACGCGAAGCGGTCTGGGGACGAAAAGCGGTTCGCGTTGGTGATGGCCAAGACGAATCTGCGCAAGGCGGTTGCCGGCAAACTCGGGTGAGACGTTCGTGATCAGTGAACTCCTCGGTCATGCCTCCAACCGTCCACTGACGTTGCCGTCGACCACTGCAGAGCGCCGTCTTGATAATCATCCGACGACGATCTGCAGCACTCCCTTGCCTAACTCGGCATCATTCATCCATCCAGGGGCAGAGTTTGAAGCCACGCGAAGCTCAGCAAGGTCTCCGGAAACCACCTTAGGCTAATTTCAAACGATCGGACCTCGGTTGGGATCCAGAACGTTCACACCTCTGATATCCATCAGGGATTCGAACTCATCGAGGGTCGTGCCCTTAATGAATTCTGCCTCGCTCTGATGAATCGGGAGCAGCCACAGGAATCGCGCCCCGCCGGTCTCCGGCGGGGACCATTCAAGATCCGGGCCGTACGGATAAGGAAGACTGACGAGCATGTGATCCATCCGCGAATCCCCCATCCACGGGCGACCGATATGGATGACCGACCCAACGCCGAGGCGGTGAGACTCAAACGAGTGGTAATGGCCGACCATTGCCAGGGTTTCGGAGTGGGCTTCGTCAGCAAAAGGCGACATGACGAAGAACTCCGTCCCTCCGACAGGAGGGCCGAGAAGCGAGCACCCCACCGTCACGTAGATCCAAGCCTCACCAGCCCGCTTGGGAAGCACGCGGTAGGTAGAGAAGCGTGGGACCCGCTCCAGGATCGGTCCGCGCTCCCAAGTCGCAGCTTCCACGATGTGCCCATCCCAGAAACCACGAACATGGCGTTCGAGAGCAACCAACCGCGCACCTTCATCAGTCATAGCCCCAGATTCCTAGCAATTGCCTTGGATATTTTTGCCATTTCGGCACCCTGTGACCTTTGACATACCCCACACGCGGTGCCATTTATGCCGTCATTCCTTGCATAGGCCCTGCGCTCCGCGTTTGTCATAGCCGATCCGCCCCCGCGATAGTAGTGGAGAACCAACGGGGGATCGTGCTCTGGGACAGGTGCATGACGCGTTCCACTTACCATCGCGGTGCCACATTCGGGGCATGGCTGCCCTTCACCAGCCGCCCTCGCGGCGACGCCGGCGGGACCAGTCGTCTGAGAGCCACCGTAGTGCGTGCTGCGATTGTAGCGTTCGGTCGCCGTCACGGGGTTGTCCAGGTCATCGACAACTCCGCTGGAATCCACCGCAAACCTGGCGTCACCGCAATTGTGAACCAGGACGGGAGCGGCCCCCACCAGCACGTAGTAGGTATGGACGTCGTCGATCGTGAGGTCATGCGTGTGCTGTCGCTTCGTGTAGTGCGTGACCGCCGTGATCTGTACGTGTGTGCCGGCGCTCGTTCGCAGGAACTGGCCGGGCTTCAGGTCGCCGGCGTCCACCCATTTCTTCAGGTCGGGGACCCAGAAGGGGTGGGTGTCCGTGGCGGTGATGACGGAGGGCCCGGCCTTTGTGGCGATGGTGAGGGTGGTGAAATCCTTGTCGTCCTCCGTGGTGATGGTGGCGACCACCTTGCGTTTCACCGTCTTGCCTGTATCGGGGTCGGTGACCAGGACGACGTCGCCCGTCTTCACGTCCTCGATCGACTTCGTCGTGCCGTCGGACAGCAGGACCTCGGTGCCCGGCAGGAAGCTGTGCCTTGTGCAGGCGGCAGCGGACTCCAGGATGTCATCGGCCCATTTCTGCTCCTTGCGCCACTTCCTTACCGCTTTCGCGACCCTCCACGCGGCGCCGAGGAACTCGCCGCCCTTCTTGAACATCGCGGTGAAGGGGATCGCGCCGATAAGGAGGTTGACGCAGGACATGGTGCTGCCACTCAGACAGCCCTTGAAGTCGTCCCATCCGATATAGCCCTTGAACAACTCCCAGCCGACCTTCTTGACGACCTTGATGACGGGCGTGTGCTTGACCGTCTGGGCGCGCTGGACGTCTCTGGTGTTCTGCCGGGCCGCGGCATCGGCCGCCGCCTGGGCGTTGCCGCTGAGCCTGGGCGGACCCGGTTGCTGGCCGGGGGTCGTGTTCTCGCATGAGGGACAGGGGCGGGTGGGGCAGTCGACGTAGGGGCACTTACCCGACGGGTCCGCGTGGGTCAGCGGACTGTTGCCGCCGTAGGAGTAGCCGTTCATCTGCTGCGGGTTCGCCGTGTTGATCACGGGGTCGACGGAGAGGAAACGACCGGTGGACGGGTCGTACTCACGGGCGCCGAGGTGAGTGAGCCCGGTAGTGGCGTCCTGGGTTCCGCCGATGAACCCCTTCTGCCCGGGCCAGCTTGTGGGCTGAGTGCCCCGGCTGCCGCCGAACGGGGTGGACCGGCGTTGCTGCATCGACAGGGTGGTCGCGTTGATGGCCAGTTCGGAGGTGCCGTTCCGGTCACCGATGAGCAAGCTGAGCTTGTTGTCGTCGGTGCGGATGGCCTGGTTGCCACCGCCGAGGTCGTAGTACCGGGTTGCCTTGGCCTTGTCGGCACCCTTGGTGAGCGTGAGTTCCGTCAGGCCCAGATAGAGGGTGGTCTCGGCGTTGGTTCGGCGGATCAGGCGGTTGCCTTCGGCGTCGTAGACGTAGGAGGTCGTCTTGGTCCCGCCGTTGCCCGACGGTTCGGTGACCTTCGACAGATGGCCCTCGGCGTCCCACTCCAGCGTCTGCTTGTTTCCGCCGATGGTGCGCGTCTCGGTGTCGCCGGTCGCGGTGTAGGTGTAACTGTCGGTCGCCGTACCCGTGGGGCCGGTGGTGTCGATCGCGGTGACGGCGTGCGGCCGGATGCCGCTCGGCGTGGGGTAGCGATAGGTGCGCTTGACGTCCTTCGTGGTGTCACCGGACGTGTCGTGCTTGGTGTCGCCGGTCCGGTTGCCGCTCTTGTCGTAGGTGTACGACTGCCAGTAGGCGGCCGGGCCGCCGAGCACCGAGGCGCTCGGGCTGGTGGCACAGCCCGTGGTGCCTTGGGTCCACGCCTCGGTCAGGCGAGTCAGGTAGTCGTACTTAAAGCACTGGGCATCCGTGCCCGAGCGGGACACGTCGGACAGCGAGGTGATGTTCCCGGCCTCGTCGTAGCCGTACGTGGCCGACCGATCGGTGCCGGCCACGTCCTCGCGGTCGACACGACTGTTGGCCAGGCGCTGGCTGCCCCACTCGTAGGAGTTGGTGACCTGTGTCTTCTTCGCGCCGGCTGACTGGTAGGTGAACTGGAGGGGCTTGCCGGTGTAGCTGTAGACGGTGTCGGTGATGTAGGTGGCACCGCCGCCGGCGCCGAGGGTCTTGGGCCGCTGGATCTCGTCGTACGTCGGTGTCAGGATCTCGGAAGCCAGGGAGCCCGCCGCCGGATAACTGGTCGACTGAACCGTGCCGTCGAGGTTGTAGGCGGTGCTCGTCTGGTACGAGCCGGCCAGGTCCTCCTCGCCCGCCACGGAAGGAACCGTGACCGTGGTGCGCTGGGGGCGGTACAGGTTGTCGTACATGCTGTACGTGCTCCTGTACGCGGATCCGCTCGCGCCCCCGACGTAGCGGGTGGACGCGGCCAGCTGTCCCTCGAAGTTGGTCGGGTCCCATTCCTGCTTCGTCAGCAAGGGGCCGGAGACTTCCCCCTCGTGCGTCTCGAGTTCGCGGCCCAGACCGTCATAGACATGGGTGATCTTCTTGCCGCCTGCGTCGGTGGTGGACAGCAGTTGGTTGCGGTCGTCGTACTCGAAGGTCGTGACGCCCTTGTCAGGGTCGGACTCCACCTTCCGGTTTCCGCGCTGGTCGTACGTGTAGCTCCAGCTGGTGCCGGACGGGTCCGTGACCTTGGCCAGTTGTCCGCTCGGTGTGTGCTCGTAGCGCGTCTGGTCGTACGCGCCCGTCGGGGTGGCCGCCTGGTACTGGAACAGGTCGGTCGTGTTGCCGCGGGCGTCCGTGACCGTCGTGGTGGGGGTGGCTCCCTTGGGCGGGGTGACGGTGACCCGGTCGCCGCCGTACTCGGTCAGTGTGGTGGACAGGACCGTGCCGTGGTCACCGTTGCCGGCGACCTGCTGGGTCTTGGTGACGCGGCCCAGTCCGTCGAAGGTGTTCCACGTCTGGGTCTCCACGGCCAGCGCGTTGTCCAGCTTGAGCGGGGATGTGGAGGGCGCGTCGGTGTTGTAGTAGGGCGCGAACTCCTTGGCCGTCAGGCCGCGTTCGTCGTAGAAGGTGTCCGTGAGCAACCGGCCGCCGGACGGCCCGGGAGCCTGGGTCTGGCGCTGGCGCAGGAAGCCGTCCAGCAGGGTGTAGGAGGTCTGCTGGGTGCCGTCCTTCTTCAGAGTCCTGGTACCGACCGCGACCGGGCCGCTGCCGTCGATGGTGTAGGTGAACTGGTAGTTCGGGGTGTCGTTGTTGGCCTTGGACCGGTTCGGCAGCCAGATCTTCAGGTTGCGGCCGAGAGCGTCATGGGTGGTGTCGGTGCGTTTGCCGTTGGTGTCGACCACGGTGACCGGCAAGCCGCGCATCCGCTCATACGTCGTCGTGGTTGTCTGCGCGGTGGAGGCCGTGCCCGCCGTGGCGGGCGGGGTGGTGACCGTGGACGTGGTCGGGAAACCCGTGGCCGGCGAGTACGCGGTGGTGGTGGTACGACCATCCGTGCGTGCGACGCGCACCGGCGCGGTGGTCTCCGTGGCGGTGACGTCGGCGGAGATGTCCTTGCTGGTCAGCTGACGGCCGTAGGCGTCGTAGGTGTCCTCGGACTCCAGATACGTGGCGGTTTTGCCGTCGTGACTGTCCAGCGTCGCGGTGCGGGTGGTGTCGCCCTTGGTGGGGGCCACCCCGTAGTTCTGGCCGTCGTATGCGGAGCGGACGTCGGAGATGACGTCCTTGGACCGGTCGGGAGTCTGCGAGCACCGGACCGCGACCGTTTCCACGCGGGACGGCGAGTCGCGGATCCAGGCACCGGCGTTGTCCACGTAGGTGGTGCGTGTGCACCGGTCGTCCTTCGCGGTGGACTCGTCGCCCAGGTCGTCGGTCCGGGTGACACGGCCGACGATGTTCTCGAAGGTGTTGGTCCTGTACGTGGTGCGCCACTTGCTGCCGACACCGTCGTCGAGGGAGGTCCATGTGCGGGTGGACGCCGTACCGGTCAGGTTGGCGGTCGTAGTCCCCCAGCTGCGGACCCGAGATGCCGTCTGGCGGTGCCAGGGCGTGTTGACGGTCTTCTCCAACACTCGGCCGCCAGGTCCGCTGTACGTCTCCGTCTTGTACTCGGAGCCGGCCGCGGAGTCGTGGTCGGTGACAGTGCCGCCGTTGTCGTCGGAGACGGTCACCGACTTGGTGCCGCCGGACGGACTGGCGCGGTCACCGTCCATGCCGCGCAGGAAGTAGTGGTCGGTCTGCGACTTCATGCCGACCGGGTCCTGGCCGCCGGTCTGAACCCGGACGTGCCCGTAACCGCGCCAAGTGGACCAGGTCTTGTGCTTCTCCTTGGTCAGCCCGTCATCGTCGTCGTAGTGCCAGGCCGCCCCCTCCAGATAGCTGTACCGGGTGACCATGTCGGGGGACAGTTTGGTCCGGTCGGTCTGAACGACCTCGTCGACGACGTACTTGTTGAACCACTGGAGGCTCGGGTCCGCATCGCCTTCCTTGGTGAAGTACACCGGGAAGCAGCGAGTGCTGTTCGTCTCGGGCTTGGGCAGGTTCGACGCGTTGCAGGTGGCCGTCGAGTAGGCGACGTCGATCTGTCCCCCGGACTCGTCGACGACGGTCGACAGGCGTTCTTTGATGAAGGGAGCCGTGTCGTCGCCGCTGACGTCGAGACGGTTGGGACGCTGGTCGTAGCCGAGAGTGACCTTCGGCAAGGCGATCTCTGGAGTCGCCGAGCTGCCGGTGTGCTGAATCGAGTCGAGAAGCAGCTGGTAGTCGATGTCCGCCCGACCCCAGCGGTGGTCGAGCTTCCATGTGTCGACCGGCGCGTACGTGCCGTCCGTCTTGAGCGTGTTGGTCGTCACGCCGGTCAGTCGCTTACGCGTCCAGAACGAGGGCGACGGGGCGCTCGTGCAGTCCACGTTGGCCTTGCAGTTCAGGTCCCAGGGCGTGTCGTACCAGTAGAACTTCTTGTCGTCGATGGTGGAGGCGTCGCAGGTCACGCCGGTCTGGGGCAGGCATCGTTCGGCGGTGGTGAAGTCCACACGTCCCAGGGCCTTGGACGAGAGGACGGACGTGTGGCGCAGGCCGTAGTCGATGTGGTCGAGGGAGCCACCCCTGACATAGGGGGTCTCGTCCTGCGGCTTGAGGTTGCGGCCGTAGTGGTTCGTCTCTTTGTCGTAGTAATAGGCGATGGCGTTGCCGTGGGTGTCGACCGCGTAGTCGAGGTTCCAGCGCCATCCCTGCTGGCACCAGGACTCCGCGAAGGTGGCGCCGTGGCACGGTTCGGTGTCCCCGTTGCCGAAGACGGGGGTGGTCCAGGCGGAGTTCGTCACCGGATCGCCCGAGGCCCAGCCCGGCAGCCGGTTGTAGCCGAAGTAGTAGCGCGTGCCGTCGGTGGTGGTGACGAGCCAGTACTCGTCTTTGCGGGCACCGTTGGCCCGGACGTCGTTCTTGTCCGCGCCGTAGACCCGTTCGACCTTGGTCCCGTCGTCACCCTTGATCTTGAAGGTGTTCTCGCCGGTGGCGATCAGTTCGCCGGAGTGCCCGTTGAACGACAGGGTCGCGTTGTCGTAGGCCCAGCACAGGTCACCGACTTTGATGCCGGCGGAGTTCTTCACTCCTTCGTCGGCGCAGGGCTTGTAGCTGCGTTCGACGAATCCGGGCCACAGGTCGAAGCCGTCGCCGGCCCAGGACGCCTGGTTGTTGCTGTTCGCCGTACGGCCGTCGATTCCGCCCGACGAATAGGAAAGTCCTATCTGCGGAGAGAAGGCGCCCGGTACCTGGGGTACGGGCATGTCGTACGCCCAGGTGAAGTCACCCGTGTTCAGGTTGGTCCGCCACGCCGAGGACGCGGAGAGCTGGGTGGCCTTGTAATCGCCGTGGTCGCTGGAGGTGCCGGCGGTCGCGGCCAGCAGAATCGGGGCCGCCGTACCACTTCTGACGTCGGCGGCAGGCAAAGAGAGCGCCGACGTGGTCAGCGTCTTGGTGGTGGGGTCGTTCTTCGCGACCACTGGGGCAGAGGCGGTGCACTTCTCGGTCCCCGGTTGGGTCGCAGCGCAGGCCGGCAGGCGAACCAGCTTCAGCCGGGCCGCGTATGCACCGCCGTAGGCCTGGACGAACTTGGAGTAGTCGACACGGACGCCGACGGTGTCGCCTTGCGCGTCCGGTTGGCGTTGGACGGAGAACAACATGCCGTCGACACCCGCACGCTCGGCGGTCTCCCGGTTGAGAACGCGGACCGTCGCTTCCCCGGTCAGCGGCGTGCGCTTCTTCGTCGCGCCCATCTTCGGCGGAGCCGTGAACGAGATCGGAAGTTTCCCGGCGCGCACGGCTCGCCCCTTGCCGTCCGACGCCAGCGTCACCGTCGCAACCCCGGGCGCGGGCCAGGCTCGCTCGGGCGCCTTGGTGGGAAGCCTGGGCTCACCGTCGTCCTTACGGGGCAGCATCTTCAGGCCATGCCCGGACACCGGCTTCTCGGACGCCGGTACCTTCGGCAGTGTGTCGGCGGGTTGCGCGGCCTGGGAGACCGTCGCGTCCAGCAAGGTGCCGATCATCACCGCGGAGACCGTCAGGGCGATCCTCGCCCGTATCCGTCTGCGTCCCTTCGCCGTCATCCCTCGCCTCATCAGTCCACCCCGTCCCGTGCCGCGCATGCGGCACTCACCCCGTCGGCGGGGTGCACCGCTGAAAGTGGTCGTGCTCTTGCTCTGCTTGCTGTTCAGGCCGTGGGGTGGAGCCGCCGTGTCGGAGGCTGCCCCACCCGGCGTTCGATCACGGACCGGGAATGGTCGGCAGACCCGCGTAGTCCCGGCTGGCCAGTGCGGCGATCTGGGTGTCACTCGCCGCACCCTGGAGGACCCAGACGTCATCGACGGCCCCGCTCCAGTACTCGCCCCACGTGGTGACACCGGTCTTGCTCCGGCCGAGTTGGAGCCCCTTACCCGCCGCGAACGGCAGTACCGAGGAGTTCCACGACACCCTCTCCGTGCAGTCCGGGTCGTCGGCCTGGCCGTCGTCGTTGTCGTCTGCGCATGGCCTGACCTGGGTGAGGCCGTTGACGTACAGCCTCATCTGCCCGGCATAGGCGTCGTAGACGACGGCGATGTGGTCCCAGGCGTCGACTCCCTGGAAGTCGGTGTGCTCGGCCGTCGAGACCACTGCCGACGTCATGTCACCGTTGGCCATGACCAGCTGCCAGCGCCCGGCGTTCGCCGGATCGGCCCCATCCGGGACGTAGCGCACCGCGAACCCGTTGGCGTTCGCCCCGGCCATGCTCATCACCGTGACGGGCTTCTGCGGTCGGGCGGGCGTGGTGACCCAGGCGGAGACGGTGAAACTCCTGCTGGTGTCCACGGGCGAGACACTGGTGGCGGCATAGCCGGTGCTGGAGCCCTTCAGCAGGAGGCCGCCCTCGCCGATCAGGTTGCTGCTGCCCGTTCGGTCGATGCTCGCACCAGCGCCCAGGGCCAGCGGATGCGCGCTGTGATCCTCCCGCACCAGATCGTCGGACGAGGTGGCGGGACTGCCCGAGGACGTGTCCAGCTTCCAACGCCCCTCGACCGTGGGCCGGCTGTCGAACATCGCGGCGATCTCCGCGCCCGACACAGCCCGGTCGTACAACTGCACGTCCGAGATCTGCCCGGGGAAGAAGCTGGCCGCGGCACCACTGAAGCTGCTGGCCCCGATCATCACCGGGCCGCCCGCGTAGAAGGGTGCGTCGGCCTTGGCGGTCGCGACCCACTTGCCCTGGACGTACAGCCGCAGGTCGTCGGTGACGGCGTCGTAGGAGCCCACGACGTACGTCCACTCACCGCCCGGGGCGAGGGCGGCGTCGCCCTGGGACGCCCGTATGGGGGTGGCGTCCGTGCTGTCCTTCGAATACTGGTTGAACGTCCAGCCGTAGGCCGACGAGTAGTACAGCTCGAACCCCGGCACGACGGTGCCCACCTGCGTCGCGATCACCGCACCGTGCGTGGGTTTGGTCCTGGGCAGTTTGGCCCAGGCCGCCACGGAGAAGCTGTTCTGGTTGTTGAGGTGGGGGCCGGATGTGACGGCATGGTCGTCCACGCCGTCCAGAGTGAGCGTTGTGCCCGCGCGGCCCGGCTGTCCGAGCTTCGCACCGCCCTTGAGCACCGCCGGGTTCACGTCGGCTCGGCCGGTCGCCTGCGTGGTCCGCTGGCCATCGCCATCCGCGGCCGGCTCGTTCAGGGTGAACACGGCACGGGCCGGGCGACCGTCGCCGATGGAGTTCTTGCTGTAGAGGTCACTGACCTCCACGGGCGACAGAGGCTTCTCGAAGACGCGCACCTCGTCGATCGTGCCGGGGAAGTAGTTGGTCACGCTTCCCGCGAGGTTGGCCGCTCCGATCTGCAGTCCCCGCGGGGCGTCCCACGGCGTGGCATACGTGGCTGTTCCGGCCAGCTCGCCGTTGACATAAAGGGCGAGTTGATCGGCGCCCATGCTGTAAGTGCCCACCAGGTGCACCCACTCGCCCGCTCTGACTCCGCCCCCGGCCGCCTGCATGGCCCGTACCGGCGTGGCTGTGGAGGTGTCGGCCGTGTACTGGTTGAAGACCCAGCGGTCATAGCCCTTCGAGTAGTACAGCTCGAAGCCCGGGGCGTTGTTGCCGGGCTGCGCCGCGATCACCGCCGCGGTGCTCGGCAGCTTGTCCAGCTTCACCCAGGCGGACACCGAGAAGCTGAGCGACGTGTCAACGGTCGGGATGTCAGACACGAGGTAGTCGTCCACGCCGTCCAGCGATACCGCGGTCCCCTTCTTGCCCGGGGCGCCCAGGGTGGGGCCGCCCTTGAGGTCCAGGGTGCGACTGCCGGCGTTGCCCTCCGCCCGAGTGGCGCCCGCGGCGTCGGCCAACTTCCACGTTGCTCGGGACGGCTGACCTGATTTCACTCGGAACGCATAACGAGAGGGCTCACTGACCCGGCCGGAAGCATCCACAGCCTGCACGTACAGGAAGTTCGTCCCTGAGCGGGTGGGCCGGAAGCTCACCATCCTGGCCGCGCCGCCCGAGGTCGTCACCTGGTTCTCCGAGGACGCGTCCTCGTTGACGCCGTACCAGTACTTCACCACGTCGGTGTCAGGGGAGTCGACTGTGAAGGTGCCGTACCGTCCCACCCCGTCGTAGACAGGGTCGTTCGGGTCGCTGTCGTTGGCAGCCGGGTAGTCGCCCGACCTGATCGAGGGACCGACGGGCACGGTGGTGTCCCAGACGAAATAGCAGCCCGTCGCGGCTCCCGCGCCCGACCATGGCGAGGAACTGTAGTACTTGCCCTCGTCGTAGTCGAAGGCGCGCGCGAACCAGGCCACCGTCTTGTTCTTGGGGATCTTCTTTCCGTTGGGCAGCGTCTCCACCAGCGTCGTGCTGAAGTCCATGCCGGAGGCCTTCGGCGTCATGCGGTCGGAGGTCCACTGCGGCTTGAATCCACTGCCGGCGTCCCACCACAACTGGAACTGCACAGTGACTCTGTCGCTGTCAGGGTCCTTCACATCGCTGGCCGTCAGTCTCGGCAGTGAGCGGATCGCGACCTTGCTCTCGGGCTTCTTGCAGAGGCCGCCGGGCTGCATCGACAGCTGCTTCATGGCGATCTGCCGGGGCGGCCGGTTGTACTTCACCCGCAGGTACGCATCGTCCGCGAACCTCTTCCAGCCGATCTTCTCGTCCTCGTCCTTGGCCCTCAGACCCAAGGATGTGTACGTCGAGTCGTGCGACGCCGCGTACTTGACGGCGGCCGTGGCATCGAACTCCACGTTCCCGCCGGGGCACGAGGAGCTGAACCCCTTGGCCACGTTCCTGGTGTCGAGGTGGTCGAGCCAGTTGTTCTTCGAGTTGTCCCAGGTGGTGTCCGAGTCGAAGGACTTCGTTCGCCACAGCTCGACGGGTTGCGCGTCGCACGAGCCGGACCACGTCTCGCGACCCACGAACGTCGCGCTGAGGATGGACTTCCCCGAGAACCTCGAGGTGGGGAACTTGAAGAAGACTCGCTTCACGTCGTGGGGAGCGCAGTAGTCCCAGCCACAGAACCCGACACCGGCGTCCGAGTCACCGTTGAAGCGCCACTGCGGTGCGGTGGCCCAGTAACGCGAGACCATCGTCCACTCCCCAGCCTTCGGGGTGTAGGTCTGCGGGTCGATGTAGACCGGGAACGTCGTGTCGGCGTCCGTCAGCAGATCTTGGTCGGGTGTCAGTTTGAGCTGCTTGCCGTCCGGGGTGACGTGTACGTCGATGGGCGCCACCTTGGCGGCGTCGCCCGGGCCGTCGGTGCTGTCGGACTCGGCCGGGGCGGCTGCGGGCATGGCTGCGGGAGTCATCCTGCGGGTCCTGGCGGAAGCATTCGTGGCCGTCTGGGAACCCGAGTCCCACATCAGGGGCTTGGCCGCCTGGAACACCACACCGCCCGCCGTCTCGTCCACCGCCTGCAGACCACCTGAGTCCGTGGCCCGCAGGTCGAGCCCGGGAGAGTCGACGGCCAGCCTCAGCTCTGTGAGCGCCGGGTTCTTCGCCGCCTCCGGCGTGTTCACCACCAACAGCTGCGAGAACCCGTCCGTGGTGGCCCGCATCTTCAGGTCGACGTCCGGAAGCACGTCGGCGTACGTCGCGGTGTCGCCCTCGATCGCCGGCGCCGGCAGCGAGGTCGGCCAGGAGAACGACAGTTCCCTACCTGTGCGCTCCAAGGTGACGAGCGGGCCCGTACCTCCACCGGAGAAGGCGATACCAACCGCGGACGCGTTCGGCGTCACGACACCGTCGGCGCGTCGGGCCAGGGTGTTGTCGACGGCTTTCCACTGCCCTTCGACACGGGCGCGGACCGGCTTGAGGTGCTGCACCGCCTCGAACTGACCGTCCGGGGTGGCGTACACCTCACCCGACTCGCTGCGGAGGGAGGTGATCTCCACGTTGGAGCCACCGGCCTCGGCGGCGTCCTGTGCGGCCCGCATCGGCTCGACCCGCTCCGCGGCAGCCGCGGACGGAGCGAAGGTCATCGGTTGTATGCCGCCCCACAGCAGGGTTATTGCCACGACACCGAGCAGGGGTTTGATCACCCGATTCGGTCTGTCACCCGGACGCCCCGCGGACGCGCGCATTTCCCCCGCCTCTCCAGCTCCACAGTCCCCACCCAGGAGCCACACAAGTCACAGAAAGTGTGGGGACTTTAGCCTCGCGTCACATGCGCACGTCAAACAACACCGCGCAGCCGGAGAAAGGGAATCAGCCACATGTTCGAATAGGCGATAAGTGACGAAACACGCACTCGCCCGACGCGCATAGCCGGATATCCCGGTCACCGAACGTCGGTAGGGCGAGGGATCATTGACGCGAACCCTCCGCGTCCACGCGCTGTCAGAGCTCGTCCACGTCCAGGTTCGTGATGGCCGTCTGGGCCACCTCGCGTCCCCGGCCCGTGAAGTCGCCCTTGCCCGGGTAGCCGATGGTGAGCTTGTAGAGGTCGCCGGCGGAGGTCTTGTAGTAGAGGATCCGCAGCTCGCGGGGGCGCGGGTCCTCGCTGTCGTCGGTGGTGTAGACGATGGTGTTCTCGGCGGACGGCTTGCCCTGGTACGTCGTCTGCTTGGTGGTGGTCTTCGCACCCTTGGGCATGTCGAGGTTGTAGTCGCCGTTCTCCTTGAAGTCGCCGTTGTCGTCGTACATCTCGGCGGCGGCGGAGTCGGCGATGGTCTTGCCGGTGTCCTCGGACTTCTTCGTGAGGGTGAGGACGACCGAGATCGCGCCGCTGTAGTCGCTGTAGCCGACCCAGTGGGTCTGGTCCGTCTTCCGGTCGGGCACACTGCGCTGGTAGTCGGCGGGCACCGCCAGGGTCGCGGCGACGTCCTTCTCGTGGGCCGTCCTCCAGCCGTCGGGCAGCGGCCCGGCGAAGGGGTCGGCGAGCACGAGGTACGCCGTCACCGCCGCCGCGACGACCGCGACCCCGAGCCCGAACCACGCCTTGCGGCCCAGCCGTACGCCCTTCCCGCTCGCCTCCACGTACCGCACGGCCTGCGTGGCCTGCATGGGCTGCGGCGCCGGCGGGTTCACGGTCGCCTGCAGCAACGCGCGGACCTGGGCCGCCGTGGGGCGGCGCGCCGGGTCCTTCTGGAGCAGTCCGTTGATGGCCTCCGCGAGTGGCCCCTGCGCGGCCGCGGGCGGCGCGGGTTCGGCGTTGAGGACGGACTGGAGGGTCGCGGGGGTGTTGCTGCGGCGGAACGGTGAGACGCCCTCCGTCGCCGCGTACAGCACGACACCGAGCGACCACAGGTCGGACGCCGGGCCGGGGCGCTGGCCCAGCACCCGCTCCGGCGCGATGTACTCGGGCGATCCGACGAACCCGCCCGTGTCCGTCAGGTTCGTCTCACCCTCGATCTGGGCGATGCCGAAGTCGGTGAGGACCACGCGGTCGTGGCGGCCCAGCAGCACGTTGTCCGGCTTGACGTCACGGTGCAGGATGCCCGCCGCGTGCGCGGCCTCCAGCGCGCCGAGCACCTCCAGGCCGATGGTCGCCGCCTCACGCGCGCTCAGGGTGCCCTCCTGGAGGGCGTCACCGAGGGAACGTCCCTGCACCAGCTCCATCACGATCCATGGCCGATCATCGACCACCGCCACGTCGTGCACGTTCACGACCGACGGGTGGTCGAGCCGGGCCGCGGCACGCGCCTCACGACGCATCCGCTCGAACGCGTTGGCTCGTTCGCGTTCGGGAAGGTGGTCGCGGACGCGCGGCTCCTTGACGGCGACCTCCCGGTCCACCGTCTCGTCCTTGGCCCGCCACACCGTGCCCATGCCACCATGGCCGAGCTTTGCGAGCAGGCGGTAACGACCGGCGATGAGGCGACCGGTGCCGAGGTCTTTTGTCGGGCCGCCCTGCGCGGGGTGCGGCGCGACGGGCGGTGCGGGTGTCGCGTACGGGTTGTTCGGGTGCGGTATCGCGGCCTGCGGGTTCGGCGGTTGCAGAGCGAAACTCGTCGGCTCGTCAGTCCCGTTGCGGGCTCCCCCGTTGTTGCTCATGCGTCCATCCATATCGCGGTAAGCGCTCCTGCATCCACCTCGGGCGCTTTTCAGTCACAGAGCCGTGACCCTTCACGTACGTACGAACGTGTCGACCGCCACGTCGAAGTACTCCCGCGCCTCCCGCACCTTCCCGACCGGCGCCGACACCCACACGTCGTACATCCGGCCGTCCTCCTCCCAGCACAGGTCGTAGGTGTGCCGGGCGCCCTCCGCAGCGCTGAAGCCGTTCCAGGTGAACTCCCAGAGCGCGGCGGGGCGCCCGCCCTGCGTGGTCTCCGTGACCCGGCCGTCCCGGTAACCGGGGTTGGTGTCCGGGCCCTTGGCGGCCGCACGCCGCATCACCTCGAGGGGGCCGCCCGGTTCCAGGTCGGTGATCTTGACGCCGATGCGGAAGGTGTCACCCGGGGAGAGGTAGAAGACGCGTTCGCCCTGGGGAGCACGGGTGAAGCGCTCCGGGATCGCGAGCGCGAAACCGGTGGGGTCGTGGGCGATGCGGTAGCCGGAGGGGGCGCTGGTGAGGGCGGGGGCAGGCGCGGGGGCGGTTGAAGTGTTCGGCGCTGTGGAGGGCGTACTCGTGGCGGGGGACGACGTACGCGCGGTCGTGGACGACGTGCTCGTCGGTGTGCGGGGCCCCGAGCTGCTCGGTCGGCCGCCTCCGTCGCCGTCCCCGTTCATCAGCAGGGCCGCGGCGGACACGCCCGCGCCCGCCATCGCCGCGACCAGCAGCGCGGCCACCAGCATGCCCCGTGTGGACTGCCCGGCGCGGGGCGCAGTGGTCGGCGGCGGCTGTCGGGGCAGGTCCCGCTGGGTCGGCGTGTAGCCGTGCTGCGGGGTCTGCGAGGACTGCGGGGTGCGGCCGGTGTCCAGGAAGGCCCGCAGCATCCGCTCGGCTTCCGCCGCGTCCAGCCGCCGTTCCGGATCCCGCTCCAGCAGGCCCCGTACGACGGGCAGGAGCGGTGCGGCCTGCTCGGGCGGGCGGATCTCGGCGAAGACCACCGCGTGCAGGATGCCGCCCAACGAGTCCCGGCGGAACGGCGATTCCCCGCTCAGAGCCGTGCACAGCAACGCGCCGAGGGACCACAGGTCGGACTCGGGCCCGGTCCTGGCCCCGGACATCCGCTCCGGCGCGGTGTACTCGGGCGAGCCGACGAAGGCGCCCGTCTCGGTGAGCGTGGTGGCGCCCGCGACCTGCGCGATGCCGAAGTCGGTGAGGACGACACGGTCGGTGCCCGACTCCATGAGCACGTTCGCCGGCTTGATGTCCCGGTGCAGGACACCCGCCGTGTGCGCCGCGCTCACGGCGCTCAGCAGGGCGACGCCGATACGGGCCGTGTCGTGCGCGCCGACGGGACCGCTGGCGGAGATGCGGTCGGCAAGGGAGCCGCCGTTGATCAGTTCCATGACGATGTACGAGCGTTCGTCGTCCTCGACCACGTCATGCACGACGATGATGTGCGGATGGCTCAACTGCGCCACGGCGCGGGCCTCACGCAGCGTGCGGTCGCGCTGCTGGCGGGCCTCCTCGGCCGAGAGGGAGTCGTCCTGGGCGATCTCCTTGACGGCCACCTGCCGCCCGAGCAACTGGTCGGTGGCGCGCCAGACGACGCCCATGCCGCCGCGCCCGAGCCGCGCCTCCAGCCGGTAGCGGCCCGCGATGACCCGGAAGTCGGCCCCCTCGGTCCCCATGAGCCCCATCATGCCCCACAGACAGGGGCCCCTCGTCAGCCACCTTTCGGCCGCCGGCCCCGAAGGTCAGCCCGCGTTCGGCCGCCACCCCTGCAGGACCGTCTTGAACTGCCTGCTGGTCGTCGCCCAGTCCTGCGCGGGCCCCGACATGTAGATGGCGTACTCGACGCCGTCACGGCTGAAGTACGTCTCCTCGACGGCGCGGCGCGGCCCCGGGAACGGGATGTCCTTCGCCTGCGCGGTCCACGTGTACTCCCACAGGGAGCCCTCACGGTCGCGGTAGATGTTCTTCTCCATCTTCACCCGCTTGTAGTCGACCAGCCGGTGGAGCTGCTGTTCGAGGTCGAGCTGGTGCGCGTACGCGTCGTTGAAGTCGGAGGAGGTGTCGACGGCGATGCGGACGAAGTGCTCGCCGCCGTCGGGCGTGTAGTCGATCTGCTTGAGGTCGCCCTGGATACTGAAGACCTTCCGCTCCCAGGTCTTGTCGGGCAGGGAGAGCTCGAAGCCCAGGGGATCCTTGACGGTGACCCACGTGCCCTCCCCGGGCTTCGAGCCGGCCTTCGACGTGGGATTCGGAGAGGCGGAGGCCTGGTTGCCCCGCTGTCTGCCGTCCTCCAGTTTCTGCAGCACCACCGCCGTACCGCCGCCGACCAGGGCGGCGACGGCCACCACGAGCGCGAGCGTGCGCAGTCGGCGGCGTCCGGGCCGGGGGGCGGGCGCGTGTCCGGAGGGCCCGATGGAGGTCGGACCGGTCATGTGGAGGAGGGGCGTGGCCGTCGCATCCGGGAGGGGGCGGGCCGAGGCGCCCGTCATGGGACGACCGTCGGTCCCCGCACCCGGTACGGCGTGGGTCGCCGAGGTCGCCCGGGTCTCATGGGTCGCCGACTCGAAGCGGGAGCCATTGTGCTGCGTCGGCACGTACATCTGCGCGCCGTTGGGCCGCCGTCCCTCCGCCGCCTCGGCGAGCAGCTGCTCGGCCTCCGGGGCACTGGGCCGGTCGGCGGGGTCCTTGCGCAGCAGCGCGGTGATGACGGGCTCGAGCGGACCGGCGTACTGCGGCTCGGTGGCCTCCTCCTCGACGACCGCCTGCATGGTGCCCAGCGGTGAGGTGCGGCGGAACGGTGACCTGCCCTCCACCGCCGTGTACAGCGTCGCGCCGAGCGCCCACAGGTCGGAGGACGGGCCCGGGTCGTGGCCGCGCACGCGTTCGGGCGCGAGGTAGTCGACGGAGCCGACGACCTCTCCCGTACGGGTGATGGTGGTGTCGCCCTCGATCTGGGCGATGCCGAAGTCGGTGAGCAGGACCCTGCCGTCGTGGCTGAGGAGGACGTTGCCGGGCTTGATGTCGCGGTGCAGAACTCCGGCGGAGTGTGCGGCGCGCAGGGCGCGCAGCACCCACAGACCGATCCGCGCGGCCTCCATGGGCTCGACGCGGCCGTCCTCCTTCACCGCGTCGGCCAGCGAACGGCCCTCGACGAGCTCCATCACGATCCACGGCCGGCCATCGTGTTCGAGCACGTCGTGGACGGTGACGACGGCGGAGTGGTTGATCCGCGCGGCCGCCCGCGCCTCCGCCCGGGTACGGGCGAGCAACCTCTCCTGGTCACTCTCGGAGACGTAGAGCGCGGCGGTGAGCTCCTTGATGGCGACAGCCCGGTGCAGCACCTCATCGTGGGCACGCCACACACGGCCCATACCGCCGCTGCCGATGGAGTCGGCGAGCCGGTAGCGGCCCGCGACGAGCTGGCCCTGCATCTGATTCACGTTGCCCCGCAATGCTCTTGACAGGGTCAGACTAAGGACCGGCCCTCGTCCAGGGAACAAGCGGGGTCCCAAGGAAACCGCACTGTGATGGTTATCGCTTGCAGGAAGATGAGGGAACCGCGGGGGAACCGTGGCTCAACGTGTGTACCGGTAGGTCGCCGACGCCTGCTCGTACAGCCGTGTCACCTCGTCCCGTTCGGCCTCCGGGCCGCGCACCTGGAGCACGTGGTAACGCCCGTCGAGAAGGATCGCGATGTTCCGTACGAACAGGTCCTTGCCCTCGGCGGTCCAGGTGAACTGCCCCTCCGCCATGGTCCGTCCGCCCACCTCGATGGTGCGCAGTCCGGTGGAGGTGGCCCAGCTGGAGTCGCGGTACGGCTGGAGTTCGAGCTCCTTCTCCCGCTGGTAGACCATCGGATCGCTGCCGTACTTCTTCGCGGAGTCCCGCCCGGGTACGACGAGCAGCTCGAACGCACCGTGCGTGTACCGGACCTGCCCGAGCCCGTTCCGCGGCGTACGGTCCCAGCCGTTCGCCACGGCCACGCGGAAGCCCTCGGCGTCCTTGCGCACGGTGAAACCGTCGGGGACGCCGGGGTCGTCACCGGCCTGCGTCTCGGTGGAATCGGCGGACTCGGAGGGGCCGGCGGACCCGGAGGGGCCGGGCTTCGGCGAGTTCTGGTCGGGCCGGGGCTCGCTGCTCGCGTCGGGTGCCTGACCGACCTGACCACTGGCCCCCGTCCGCTCGGCGCCGTCCTTTCCGCTCGCGCCGCCGCTCTCGTGGGATTTGGGCATGAACAGCACGGCGTACGCGATCGCCGCGGCCAGCGCCAGCAGTATCAGCACGAGCAGTGTGCGGCCGAGGCTGCGGGGTGAACGGCCCGCCTCCCGTCGGCCCCGCTTGTGCCGACCGTGCGTGGAGACGGGCAGTCCGGCGCGCCGCCTGCGCACCAGTTCACCCCGGCGCCGGACGATCGGCAGCCGGTTCGGATCGGCGGGCGGAGCGGCGATGATGTGCGCGCCGGCCTCCGGCTCGGGCGCCGAGCGGACCAGCGACCGCAGCCAGCCGCGCAGTTCCTCGAAGTCGATGCGCTCGGTGGGGTCCTGACGCAGCAGCGACTCCACGACCGGCCTGAGCGGCCCGCACTCCTCCGCGAAGGCGGGCGGCTCCGCGCACACCATCTGCACCAGCTCGGCCGTCGACTCCTCGGGGTACGGCGCGTGCCCCTGTACGGCCCTGAACAGCAGCGCGCCGAGCGCCCACAGGTCGGTCGCGGGGCCGATCGGCGCGGCCAACTGCCAGTTCTCATGTACCGGCCCGGCCTGCTCCGGCGCCCACCGCTCGGTCACGGGCCCCACCACAGCCATCCGCGCCTGCCGCGCCCGCTCAGCGGCCAACGCGGTCGCAGGGCCTCGCCGCGCCGACGCGGCGGCGGCCGGCTCGCCCCAGGCCGTGGAGGGCGCCTCCGCCGAGGGGGCGGGGAGGGCACCCGCCACCGGAGCGGGCAGCGCGGGACCGTCCGGACCGTGCCCCTGAGCGGGAACGGACGCGCCGCGCACGCCGAAGGGGTCGGCGATCCGCCCGGACGGCATACCGGCGTGCGTCGCGTCCCCACCGGTCCGCGAGCCGTACGGCGACTGCGACGCCCCGTTGACGTTCGTACCGGGGCCGGCCTCGTACGGCGACTGCGACAACCCGTTGGCCGTCCCACCAGGGCCGACCTCATACGGCGACCGCGACGCCCCGTTGGCCTGGGTGCCGAGGTCGCCCTCGGCGGGAGGCCGGGCCCCGGGCAGGGCCGCACGGCCGTCCTGCGCCTCCTGTACCCGGGCGGCGGCCCGCGCGCCCGCGCGGTACGCGGCGATCGCTCCCGCACGCGCCGCGCGGATGTCGTCGCCGCTCTCCGGATCCGCTCTGCGAGCGAGCGCGGCCGAAGAGCCCGCCCCACTCACCCCGTTCGCCGCTTCCGCCCCGGGCCCCGGCAACGCTCCCGCCGCCCGCGCCTGAATGGCGGCCCGCCGAGCGGCCTCGGGGTCCACCCCACCGCTCACACCACCGGGACCACCCCAACCGACTACGCCACCACCGGAACCACCGCCACCGGCCAAGCCACCTGTACCACCTGGCCCGGCAACACCACCGGCCCCACCGCCCGCCTCACCTTCCTCGGCCGGCACCGGGTCGTACCCGCACAGCGCCTCCTCCGCCGCGCCGACGGCCAGTCCGGTCAGCATGACCCGGCCGTCGTCGCAGACGAGCACCGTGCGCGCGGTGATGTTCCGATGCACCCAGCCGTGTCCGTGCAGCACCCGCAGCGCCATGAGCACGTCGGAGGCGACCTCAGCCGCGCGATACGGCGTCAGTGGCTTCTCGGCGAGCAGCGCGGCAAGCGGCCGCGCGGCCACGAACTCACTCACTATCCACAGCGACCCGCCCTCGGCGAACACGTCGAAGACCTGGTCGAGCCGTGGATGGTCGGGGATCCGGGCCGTGGCCTGCGCGGCCTCGACCGCGCGCCGCACCACGGGATCGGCGGGCCGCCGCGTACCGCTCCCTGCCCGCGTCTGCGGGCGTCGCGCCCCGCGGTCACGCGCCGTGAACCCGTCGGGCAGCCCCTCCGCGTCGAGCACCTCCGCCTCGACGACTTCCGGCAACGGCACCTGCCTGACCAGGACTTCCTGCCCGCTGTAGGTGTCGAAGGCCCGGCTCTCGCTGAGTTCGTACGCGTCGGACGGCGGCAGCGGCAGGCGGTAGCGGTCGGCGAGTACCCGACCCGCATAGTCGTCCACGTTGCCTCCCCCGGCCGCCCGGTCGCTCAATTTCGCTCGTCCCGCGTCCCGTTCCCGCAAGAACTGGATTGCGTACGGTCCGCAGCCATTCACGATACGTGCCGGAGGCAACCTGCAAGGAGGGGATGCCAGATCTGACGCCCCAAACCCGCCCCGAACCGGGAGGCGGCCCGGTCACTTCTTCGGTTGGAAGGTCTCCGTCAGCGTCCGCCACGTGGTCTCACGCAGTTGCGAACCCCAGTCATCGGCCTTCGCCGTGTACATCAGCGCGTACCCGAGATGGCCGTTGACGACGAAGCCCCGGTCGATCGTCCGGTACTTCGTCCCGCTCTCCACATAGGTGAACTCCCAGTCGGCGGTGTTCCAGCCGCGGTAGTTCACCTCCTCTATTCGGATCGGGTCGTACTGCGAGCGCACCATGTAGCGCTCCTGGTTCTTCCAGTCCGAGACGGGGTCACCCTTCGGCGTGGATGTCCAGGCGACCAGCAGCTTCTGCCCGTCAGGCCCGGTGAAACGGTCCCCCGCCGTGCCCGTGGACTGGTACTTCCACCCCTCGGGCAGGCCTATCGAGTACCCCTGGCTCCCGCGGTGAGTCTTCGCCGCGGCGCTGTCGCCGGAGCCACCGGACCCGTCCGCGGGCGACCCGCTGCCGCCGGACGCGCTCACCCCCGTGCCGGGCGTGTCCTCGGACTTCGAGCCGGCCGTCGAGGACTTGGACGTCTCACCGTCCGTACGCGTCCCGCCGCTCTTGTCCTCCTTGGTGTCCGTACGGGCACTCTCGCTGGCGACGGTCTGCGAACCACCGCTGCCCTTCGACCCGTTCGATTTTTCGTCGTCGCCGAACGCGATGGCCAGCACGGTACCGATCACGGCGAGCGCCACGACCACCGCGATGATCACCAGCGTCCGCCGCGGCACCACATCGGTGAGCGGCGCCCTCGGCACGGGCCGCGGCGGCAGATCCAGATCCGGTGGCGTCATCACAGGCCACCCGGAACTCCGCCCGTTCCCAATCCCGTTCGCACCAGAAGCACCCGGGGTACCAGAAATGCCCGACGCGCTGGGCGCACTCGACGCACCCTCAGCACCAGAGGCAGTCCGCACCCCTCGCGCCCCCTGAGCGCTCCGCGCACCCGCGGCCCCCTCGGCTCCCCGAGCTGCCGGAACCCCGAGCGCGCTCCGCGCCCCCTGCTCCCGGACACCGGCCGCGGAACCACCAGAGACGCCCGAGCCACCAGAACCGCCCGACCCGCTCAAGCCGCCGGAACCACCCGAAGCACCTGAACCAGCACCACCCGAAGCCCCGGAGTCGACATCCCCCACCGAAGCCCCACCGCCCGACCCCGAAGCCGCCGTCCCGCTTCCGGACTTGGCGCGGGCGGCAGCCGCCGACGTGGCCGCCCCCGCCGCGACGGCCGCCTTCCGCACGGAACGCAGCGCGCCCCGCAGCTTCTCCGCGGCCTCCTCGCCCCGCTTGCCCCCGGCGCCCGCCGAACCACCCTCGTCCCCGGGCCCGTCCGGCTGCACGGGCAGCGGCACGACCCTCGTGGCGTCGAGCGGCGGCTCCGGCTCGGCCTGCTTCGGCTCGGGCGCGTGGATCACCGCGTTGAGCATGGCCCGGGCACCCGAGTCGTCGAGCCGCTTGGCCGAGTCCTTGGTGAGGAGCCCGTAGATGACGTCCCTCAGCGGCCCCGCGTTCTTCGGCTCGTCCAACGGCTCGGTCATCACCGCGGTGAGCGTCGCGATCGCGGAGCCCTTGTCGTAGGGCGGTGCGCCCTCGACCGACGCGTACAGCAGTCCGCCGAGCGACCACAGGTCGGCCGCCGGTCCCGGCTTGTGCCCGCGGGCCCGCTCCGGGGAGATGTAGGAGGGCGCGCCGACGAGCATGCCGGTCGAGGTGATCGACGGGTCGCCCTCGACCTGGGCGATGCCGAAGTCGGTGAGCACGACCCGGCCGTCCTCCGCGATCAGCACGTTCGACGGCTTCACGTCACGGTGCAGGATGCCCTCGCGGTGCGCCGAGCGCAGCACGTCGAGGACCGCGAGTCCGACCTCCGCCGCACGCCTCGGCTCCAGCACGCCGTCCTCGCGGATGACCTCGGCGAGCGACTTGCCCTCGACGAGCTCCATCACGATCCACGGCCGGTCGTCCTCGTCGACCACGTCGAAGACCGTCACCGCGCTGTTGTTGCGGATCCGGGCGATGGCCTTGGCCTCGCGCAGCGTCCGTGTGATCAGCCGGCGCTTCTCGTCCTCGTCGATGTTCCCCGGGAACCGCAGCTCCTTGACGGCGACCGTTCGGCCGAGGGTCTCGTCCTCCGCGCGCCACACCGTACCCATGCCGCCGCGGCCGAGCACTTCTCCCAGCCGGTACCGCCCGGCGAGGAGACGTGCGCTCTTGTCCTGACGGGATGTCCCCGCCCGCTCCGCCTCCGACATGCGTCCCCTCATGCAACCCGCCCTGACAGAGCCTCCATTGTCCCTCACCCGACAAGTGCCCAACGCCCAGGGTGGCTCTTGGGACACCCGAGTCCTTCACAGGCCCCGTCCGAGGTCCCCGCAGCGGTGGCCCGGCCGCCACCGCGGGTCCCGTCGCCCTGCATGATGGGCCGTGACAAGGAAGGGCCCCGGATGCCGCAGCTCGCAACGCGCCTGGCCGTGCCCGTGTCCGTGGGGCTCCTCGCCCTGACCGCGGCCGGCTCGCAGGCGACCTCGAAGCCTACGGACGCGCTGCTCCCGCTGCTGGTCCCCCGCGGCAAGGACCACGCCGCCGCGCTCCTGGCCCAGGAGGAGACCGACGTCCGCTACGTCCGGGCCGGTCACGCCGTCACCCGCACCGACCACTTCCGCGCCGGCAGCATCACGAAGACCTTCGTCGCGACACTCGTGCTGCAACTGGCCGCCGACCACCGGCTCTCCCTGTCGGACACGGTGGAGGAGCATCTGCCGGAACTGGTGCGAGGAGCGGGCAACGACGGGCGCGCGCTGACCCTTCGTTCGCTGCTCACCCACACCAGCGGCCTGTACGACTTCACCCGGGACACCGAGGGGGCCGTTCCCCTGACCCCTCTTCAGGCCGTACGCATCGCACTCACCCACCCCCCGGCCGACCCCGGCCGCTTCTCCTACTCCAACACCAATTACGTGCTGCTCGGCCTGGTCGTCGAGCAGGTCACCGGCCGCTCCTACGCGACCGAGGCCGAGCGGCGCATCATCGCTCCGCTGCGTCTGACGGGCACCTCCTTCCCGGGCTCCCGCACTTCACTGCCCTCTCCGCACGGGCGGGCCTACGCCGCCGACGGAACCGACGTCACCGAACTCGACCCGCGGGTGGCCGGAGCCGCGGGCGAGCTGGTGACCACGCTCGCCGACCTGGACCGCTTCTACGCGGCGCTGCTCGGGGGCGAGCTGCTGCCCGCGCGCCAACTGCGCGAGATGCTCGACACCCGTGCCGCACACGGCTCGTACGGCATGGGGCTGTTTCCGGTGAAGCTGCCGTGCGGCACCACGGTGTGGGGGCACAACGGCCGGATCTCCGGCAGCTACGTGCGCACCGCTGCCACCGTCGACGGCCGACGTGTCCTCACCTTTCGGGTGAACACGACGGCGATCGCAGATCCCGGCCTCGAACCGGCCCTGCTCGCCGCCGAGTTCTGCCCTCGCACTCCTTGAACGAGCCGGTTCCGAACGGAGATCCCGATCCGTGACACTCGTTCGGGTGAAGCCGCCCCGGCCGGCCGCTGCTCACAGCGGCACGATGTCCGGCGCCCCCAGCCGTGCCGCGTCCGCCGTCAGGTCGTCCGGTTGCCGCTGGGACTCCCGCTCCGCCTCCACCCGCTTCTCGTAGTGCTCGACCTCGCGCTCGATCTGGTCCTTGTCCCAGCCCAGCACCCGAGCCATCAGCGCGGCGGCCTCACGGGCGGTGCGGGTGCCGCGGTCGAAGGTCTCGATGGAGATGCGGGTGCGCCGGGTCAGAGCGTCGTCCAGGTGCCGCGCGCCCTCGTGCGAGGCGGCGTAGACGATCTCGGCGCGCAGATAGTCGTCGGCCGCGCTCAGGGGCTCGCCCAGTGAGGGGTCGGCGGTGATGAGGTCGAGGACTTCCTCCGCCAGCACGCCGTACCGGTTCAGCAGGTGCTCCACCCGCACCACGTGCAGCCCGGTCCGGGCGGCGATGCGCGCCCGTGCGTTCCACAGGGCCCGGTACCCTTCCGCGCCCAGCAGCGGGACGTCCTCCGTTACGCACTCGGCGACCCGCATGTCGAGCCCGTGCACGGCCTCGTCGACCGCGTCCTTGGCCATCACCCGGTACGTCGTGTACTTGCCGCCCGCGACGACCACGAGTCCCGGCACGGGATGCGCCACGGTGTGCTCGCGCGAGAGCTTGCTGGTGGCGTCCGACTCCCCGGCGAGCAGCGGGCGCAGCCCCGCGTACACGCCCTCGACGTCGTCCCTGGTGAGCGGTACCGCGAGGACCGAGTTGACGTGTTCCAGGAGGTAGTCGATGTCGGCGCTGGAGGCGGCGGGGTGCGCCTTGTCGAGGTCCCAGTCGGTGTCGGTGGTCCCGATGATCCAGTGCCGGCCCCAGGGGATGACGAACAGCACGGACTTCTCGGTGCGCAGGATCAGTCCGGTCGTCGAGTGGATGCGGTCCTTGGGTACGACCAGGTGGATGCCCTTGGAGGCCCGGACGTGGAACTGTCCGCGCTCACCGACCATGCCCTGGGTGTCGTCGGTCCACACGCCCGTGGCGTTGACGACCTGCTTGGCGTGGACCTCGTACTCGCCGCCGTTCTCCACGTCCTGCACCCGGGCGCCGACGACGCGTTCGCCCTCGCGCAGGAAACCGGTGACCCTCGCGCGGTTGGCGACCTTCGCGCCGTACGCCGCGGCCGTGCGCACCAACGTGGCCACGTAGCGGGCGTCGTCCATCTGGGCGTCGTAGTACTGCAGGGCGCCGACCAGGGCGTCCTTCTTCAGGGCGGGGGCCACGCGCAGGGCGTGACTGCGGCTCAGGTGCCGGTGCAGGGGCAGGCCCCGGCCGTGGCCGCGGGCCATCGACATGGCGTCGTAGAGCGCGACGCCCGAACCGGCGTACAGGCGCTCCCAGCCCTTGTGCTGGAGCGGGTACAGGAACGGCACGGGTTTGACCAGGTGGGGTGCCAGCCGCTCCAGCAACAGGCCGCGTTCCTTGAGCGCCTCGCGGACGAGTGCGAAGTCGAGCATCTCCAGATAGCGCAGTCCGCCGTGGATCAGCTTGCTGGACCTGCTGGACGTGCCCGATGCCCAGTCGCGCGCCTCGACCAGTCCTGTGGACAGGCCGCGGGTCGCGGCGTCGAGGGCGGTGCCCGCCCCCACCACGCCGGCGCCGACGACCAGGATGTCCAGTTCGCGCTCGGCCATGGCTGCCAGTGACTCGGCGCGCTGCGCCGGCCCCAGTGTCGCTGTCCTCACCGCTGCCTCCCGCTGTCGGCCGGGCCGGCCGCATCCTCAGGGCGAGGCCCGGTTCGGTTCCCCCTGCCCACAATCCTGACCGGGTTGCCCGACTTCAGCCACCACTCACTCCCAGCCTGTGGACAACCGCCACGTGACCGCCGAAGAAACACAGCCGACCAATCCCGCATAACGGTCATATTTACTCCTAGTCTGACATTGCGCTCGCCCATCCTGTCCACAGGGCTTGCGTACCTGTCCCACTTCGGCTATCGGGAAGGACGGCCCACGCCATGCCCGCAGATCTCGCCGTCATCGGACTCGGCCCGTTCGGTCTGCCGCTGGCGCAGGCCGCGGTCGCCGTCGGCATCTCCACGCTCGGTTACCGGACCGGGCCGGAGGCCGGCTCCCTCAGCCCCGCAGAACTGCGCCGGATGCTCTCGGGGGGCTTCCGGCCCGCCACCGACCCCGCCGAGCTCGGCCGGGTGCGCACCGCGGTCATCTGTGCGCCGACCCCGCGCCGCGCGGACGGCGGGCCGGACCTGAGTCAGGTGGAGGCGGCCGCCCGCACCCTGGCCGCACACCTGCGCCCGCACACCACGGTGATCCTGGAATCGCCCGTGTACCCCGGGACGACGGAGGAATTCCTGCGTCCGCTTCTCGAGGAGGGCTCGGGGCTGCACGCGGGCCGCGACTTCCACCTCGCCCACTCCCCCAGCCGCGTCGACCCCGGCAACCGGGACGTCACCCCGGCCGGCACCCCCAAGGTCATCGGCGGTCTCACCCCCGCCTGCACCGAGTCCGCCGCCACCTTCTACGGCCGGCTCACCGACAAGGTGGTACGCGCGCGTGGACTGCGGGAAGCGGAGACCGTGCAGCTGCTGGAGACCAACTACCGGCACGTCAACATCGCCCTGGTCAACGAAATGGCCGTCCTGTGCCACGACTTGGGCGTCGACCTGTGGGACGTCATCCGCTGCGCCGAGACCAAGCCGTACGGCTTCCAGGCCTTCCGCCCCGGCCCCGGCGTCGGCGGCCACTCCGCCCCGCAGGACCTGGCGGGCCTGGACGGCCGCCCCGTCCACCCCCTGCGGATGGTGGAGCTGGCCCAGCAGGTCAACAGCCGGATGCCCCGGTACGTCGTCCAGCGCGCCGCCGCGCTGCTCAACGAGCACGGCAAGTCGGCCAGGGGCGCGCGCGTGCTGCTGCTCGGCGTCACCTACAAGCCCGACCTGGCCGACCAGCAGGCGACTCCCGCGCGGGAGATCGCGATCCGTCTGATGGACCTCGGCGCGGCCGTCAGCTACCACGACCCGCACGTCCCGTCCTGGAACGTCCTCGACCGCCCGGTCCCCCGCGCGGACTCCCTCTACGAGGCCGCCGCCGACGCCGACCTGACGATCCTGCTCCAGAACCACCGCACGTACGACCTCCAGGGCCTCTCGGTGAAGGCACAGTTGCTGCTGGACACGCGGGGGGCCACGCCTACGGGGGCGGCGCATCGGTTGTGAAGGGGGGCGCGTGGGGTTGCCGACCGCTGCGGTTAGTGGCATGCGGTTCTCTGCGCCAGTACGGTGGAAACAGGCGGAGCCCACCGCAGCGGGTACTGCGGCAGGCTCCAGGATGGATCACGGAGTGTCCGCCCCTATGTTCCTTAGGGGCGGTCGCTCACTATCCTTGCAACAAGGCGGAGCCCACCGCAGGGGGTACTGCGGCAGGCTCCAGGATGGATCACGGAGTGTCCGCCCCTAGCTTTTGTAGGGGCGGCCGCTCACCATCCGAAGATCCGCAAGATCCACCTCCTCCGGCACTTCACCAGCCAAAGCCGGATCCGATCCCAGCGAGTGGGCTTGCGGTGGCGTCCCATGGGCGCCCCCTTCCACGACACCACCCATTGACCCGGTAGGCGGTCCGTCGGAAATCGGGCCGGGCCCCGAAGGCGGGGGCCCGGAACAAGTCCTTGGAAGGGGGCGCTCCAGAAACCTGGGGCGCCACGCGCACGTTATCGCTCTCGACCCTGCTGACCAGCGCAGATCGACGTCGAAGGCAACCGTGCGCCCCCAGCCCGCCCCACACGCCCCCGCGCCCGCCCGGCCACGCAAAAGGGGCCGGTCACCTCACCCGAGTGAGATGACCGGCCCCTTCCGAGGTCCTCGTACCGCCTACCGCTTGTGCTGCGAGTCCGCGACCGTGACCTCCACGCGCTGGAACTCCTTCAGCTCGCTGTAGCCGGTGGTGGCCATGGCGCGGCGGAGGGCGCCGAAGAGGTTCATGGAGCCGTCCGGGGTGTGGGACGGGCCCGCCAGGACCTCCTCGATGGTCCCGACCGTGCCGAGGTCGACCTTCTTGCCGCGGGGCAGCTCCTCGTTGACGGCCTCCATGCCCCAGTGGTTGCCCTTGCCGGGCGCGTCCGTGGCGCGGGCCAGCGGGGAGCCCATCATGACCGCGTCGGCGCCACAGGCGATCGCCTTGGGCAGGTCGCCGGACCAGCCGACACCACCGTCCGCGATCACGTGCACGTACCGGCCGCCGGACTCGTCCATGTAGTCGCGGCGGGCGGCGGCCACGTCCGCGACCGCCGTGGCCATCGGGACCTGGATGCCCAGCACATTGCGCGTGGTGTGCGCCGCGCCGCCGCCGAAGCCGACCAGGACGCCGGCCGCGCCGGTGCGCATCAGGTGCAGGGCGGCGGTGTAGGTGGCGCAGCCGCCGACGATCACCGGGACGTCCAGCTCGTAGATGAACTGCTTCAGGTTCAGCGGCTCGTGCGAGCCGGAGACGTGCTCCGCCGACACCGTCGTACCGCGGATGACGAAGATGTCCACGCCCGCGTCGACGACCGCCTTGGAGAACTGGGCGGTGCGCTGCGGGGAGAGCGCGGCGGCCGTGACCACGCCGGAGTCGCGCACCTCCTTGATGCGCGCGCCGATCAGCTCCTCCTTGATGGGGGCGGAGTAGATCTCCTGGAGGCGGCGGGTCGCGGTCTCCGCGTCCAGGCCGACGATCTCGTCGAGCAGCGGCTGCGGGTCCTCGTACCGCGTCCACAGGCCCTCGAGGTTCAGCACGCCGAGGCCGCCGAGCTCGCCGATACGGATCGCGGTGGCCGGAGAGACGACCGAGTCCATGGGAGCGGCCAGGAACGGCAGCTCGAAGCGGTAGGCGTCGATCTGCCAGGCGATCGAGACCTCCTTCGGGTCCCGCGTACGACGGCTGGGGACGACGGCGATGTCGTCGAAGGCGTACGCCCGGCGGCCGCGCTTGCCGCGCCCGATCTCGATCTCAGTCACGTCTGTGGCCTTTCCTGATGCGTTTCAGCGTCTTCCAGTATCGCCGACGGGTACGACGAGGGCGGCCCCGGAGTCTCCGTGGCCGCCCTCGGGATGTCTCACGCGCGCGTGCGGGTCACTTGCTGCTGTAGTTCGGCGCCTCGACCGTCATCTGGATGTCGTGCGGGTGGCTCTCCTTGAGGCCCGCGGAGGTGATCCGGACGAAGCGGCCCTTGGTCTCCATCTCGTCGATGGAGGCCGCGCCCACATAGCCCATCGTCTGGCGCAGACCGCCGACGAGCTGGTGCAGGACGTTGGCCAGCGGACCGCGGTAGGGCACCTGGCCCTCGATGCCCTCGGGCACGAGCTTGTCGTCGGCCGCCACCTCCGCCTGGAAGTAGCGGTCCTTGGAGTACGACTTCGCCTGACCGCGGGACTGCATCGCACCGAGCGAACCCATGCCGCGGTACGACTTGAACTGCTTGCCGTTGATGAACTGCAGCTCGCCCGGCGATTCCTCGCAGCCCGCGAGGAGGCTGCCCAGCATCACCGTGTCGGCGCCGGCGGCGAGGGCCTTGCCGATGTCGCCGGAGTACTGCAGACCGCCGTCGCCGATCAGCGGGATACCGGCCGGGCGGGCGGCAAGGGACGCCTCGTAGATGGCGGTGACCTGCGGGACGCCGATGCCGGCGACCACGCGGGTGGTGCAGATCGAGCCGGGGCCCACGCCCACCTTGATGCCGTCGACACCGGCGTCGATCAGCGCCTGGGCGCCGTCACGCGTGGCGACGTTGCCGCCGATCACGTCGACGCGCACGCTCGACTTGATCTTCGCCATCCAGCTGAGGGCGTTGCTGTTGTGGCCGTGCGAGGTGTCGACGACCAGGAAGTCCACGCCGGCCTCGGCAAGCGCCTGGGCGCGCTCCAGGGCCTCGGGGCTGGCGCCCACGGCCGCACCGACGAGGAGCCGGCCCTCGGCGTCCTTCGCCGCGTGGGGGTACTGCTCGGCCTTGACGAAGTCCTTGACGGTGATGAGGCCCTTGAGGACGCCCGCGTCGTCGACCAGGGGAAGCTTCTCGATCTTGTGGCGGCGCAGCAGCTCCATGGCGTCGGCACCGGAGATGCCGACCTTGCCGGTGACCAGCGGCATCGGGGTCATGACCTCGCGCACCTGCCGCGTACGGTCGGTCTCGAAGGCCATGTCGCGGTTGGTGACGATGCCGAGCAGCTTCTTGTTGCCGTCGGTGACCGGGACGCCGCTGATGCGGAACTTGGCGCACAGGGCGTCGGCCTCGGCCAGCGTCGCGTCGGGGTGCACCGTGATCGGGTCGGTGACCATGCCGGACTCGGAGCGCTTCACGAGGTCGACCTGGTTGACCTGGTCCTCGATGGAGAGGTTGCGGTGCAGCACGCCGACGCCGCCCTGGCGGGCCATCGCGATCGCCATGCGGGACTCGGTCACCTTGTCCATCGCCGCGGAGAGCAGCGGGATGTTGACTCGGACGTTGCGGGAGATGCGGGACGAGGTGTCGACCGCGCCCGGGAGCACTTCGGATGCACCCGGCAGCAGCAGCACGTCGTCGTAGGTCAGCCCGAGTGTCGCGAATTTACCGGGTACTCCGTCGACGTTGGCAGTCATGACACCTTCCCCAAATGGCCTTGATCGGTGCGGATGTCCATGCTAACGGGAAGCGCGGCTCTCGAATTCCACGGTTCCGGATGGCTCCGGGCTTCGTATGTTCGTACGGAATGTCGTACGGAATGAGGTGGACGCCTGTTCATCCGGGCGCCAGCACGGCAGTACTGCCGCTGTTGCTACTGCTCGGCGAGCGCGCGCAGGCGGCTGAGCGCCCTGTGCTGTGCCACCCGTACCGCGCCGGGTGACATTCCCAACATCTGGCCGGTCTCCTCCGCCGTGAGGCCCACCGCGATCCTCAGCAGGAGCAGTTCGCGCTGGTTCTCGGGGAGGTTGGCCAGCAGTTTCTTCGCCCACTCCGCGTCGCTGCTGAGCAGGGCTCGCTCCTCCGGGCCGAGGGAGTCATCCGGCCGCTCCGGCATCTCGTCGGAGGGGACGGCAGTCGAACCCGGGTGGCGCATGGCCGCGCGCTGCAGGTCGGCGACCTTGTGGGCGGCGATGGCGAAGACGAAGGCCTCGAAGGGACGGCCGGTGTCCCGGTAGCGCGGCAGCGCGAGGAGGACCGCCACGCAGACCTCCTGGGCCAGGTCCTCCACGAAGTGGCGGGCGTCGCCCGGCAGGCGGGACAGGCGGGTGCGGCAGTAGCGCAGGGCGAGGGGGTGGACGTGGGCGAGCAGGTCGTGCGTGGCCTGCTCGTCACCGTCGACGGCGCGGTGGACGAGCGCACCGATCGCCCCATGGGCAGTGACCGCCTCGTCCTCGCGCATCGGACCATGGTGCCTTGCGGCCACGGGGTCCGCGGCACCGCCTTCGTGGTTGTGCACCGAAGCGTTATGAGCAGGTGCGCCGGAACTCATCCCCTGCGCCCTCCCCTTCCGCTCGACCGACTTGTCCGCGAGGAACTCCACACCCTCAAGGATGCGGCATCCGCGGCGAAACGAGCAGCGGGCACCCGGCGAGCCCGGTCGTCACCCCCGCCCACCTGCGGTGAGCGGGGATTTCCCGGGCCTCCGTACCCCCGCTGCGACACACTCTGCACGGCCTGGGGCTCCGGCTGGTCCCGCCGCACCAGCGGGCCCCATCTGCCGTCGCCTTCCTCCGGCCCGGTCGGCCGGAGTGGCTTCAGCGGACCAGACCCCACCGGAAGCCGAGCGCCACCGCGTGGGCCCGGTCCGAGGCGCCCAGCTTCTTGAACAGCCGCCGCGCGTGGGTCTTGACGGTGTCCTCGGAGAGGAACAGCTCGCGGCCGATCTCGGCGTTGGAGCGGCCGTGGCTCATGCCCTCCAGCACCTGGATCTCACGCGCGGTGAGCGTGGGGGCTGCGCCCATCTCGGCCGAGCGCAGCCGACGCGGGGCGAGCCGCCAGGTCGGGTCGGCGAGGGCCTGGGTCACCGTGGCGCGCAGTTCCGCGCGGGAGGCGTCCTTGTGCAGGTAGCCGCGGGCTCCGGCGGCGACGGCGAGGGCCACGCCGTCCAGGTCCTCGGCGACGGTGAGCATGATGATGCGCGCACCGGGGTCGGCGGACAGCAGCCGCCGGACGGTCTCGACGCCGCCCAGGCCGGGCATGCGTACGTCCATCAGAATCAGGTCCGAGCGGTCGGCGCCCCAGCGGCGGAGGACTTCCTCGCCGTTGGCCGCTGTCGTCACGCGCTCGACGCCGGGCACGGTCGCGACCGCGCGGCGGAGCGCCTCTCGGGCAAGCGGGGAGTCGTCGCAGACGAGGACGGAAGTCATGGCCGCCCTCCGCAGCTGATGCGCGTCACCTTGTGCCTCCAGGCTGGTACGAAATCGTCACCTGTGCGGTCGACCGCCTCGGACGCTTGCCCGAGCGTTTGTGTTCTCAACCGCCTCCGCACTCTCAACGACGGTCACTCGAAAGAGTTACGGGGCCACATGCCGTCTTCGGCACTCTACGTGAGGGCGCCAACACGGTGCAGATATGAGCGACAGACCCACAACGTTTCATCACAACCTATGCCCCGTTCAGACCCTTTTCTTCCCATTTCTTGGTGTCTGAGGCTAGATTCGCAATGAGTCATATTTTCATCTCCTTAGATCGTAGATGTACGGTCGTGAGCACCGTATCCGTTCAGAACGGCTGCAAGGGGTCACGCAATGGCAGATTTCTCCCGCCTTCCCGGACCGAACGCGGACCTGTGGGACTGGCAGCTGCTGGCTGCCTGTCGCGGGGTGGACAGCTCGCTCTTCTTCCATCCGGAGGGCGAGCGCGGAGCGGCTCGGAGCGCTCGCGAGAACTCGGCCAAAGAGGTCTGCATGAGGTGCCCGGTCCGCGCCCAGTGCGCGGCACACGCGCTGGCGGTGAGAGAGCCGTACGGCGTGTGGGGCGGGTTGACCGAGGACGAGCGCGAGGAGCTGATGGGGCGGGCGCGCAACCGGCTGGTGTCGGCATCGCCGACCGGCGGGGACACCGCCTCGAACACCTGAAGGAACGTTTCTGCAGAGACGGGGCACGGACAGGGCTACAGACCACAGACAGGGCTACAGACCCAGAGCACCCACGGGGCACGCACGGGGCCGGGGGTACGCAGGGGCCGGGGGTACGCACGGGGGTACGCGCAAAATCACGCGCAGAAACGCAGGGCACGGACACGCTTGCCGCACAACGCAGGGCACGCGCGCGTGCCCTTTATTGCTGCTGCCCCTCGGGCCCTCGCGGCCTCTCCGCCGCCCGCGCCAGCTGCTCCAGAGTCGCCACCACCGCTGGCACCTGCGCCAGATCGGGCAGCGTCAGCGCCACGATCTCCCGCCGCACCGCCGGTTCCAGCGTCACCGTGCGTGCACCCCTGGGTCGTACGGACTCGACGGCGAGCTGGGGCAGGACGGCGACACCCAGTTCGGCGCCCACGAGTCCCACGACGGCCGGGTAGTCGTCGGTGGCGAAGTCGATGCGGGGCGTGAAGCCCGCGCCCTCGCACACCTCCACCAGTTGCCCGCGGCAGCGGGGGCAGCCCGCGATCCACGGTTCCGCGGCGAGTTCGCCGATGGCGACGGACTCCGCACGCGCGAGCCTGTGCCGTTCGGGGACCAGGGCGACGAGCCGGTCCGTCAGCAGCGGCCGTACGACCAGGTCGTCCCACTCCTCCGCGCCCGCCGCACCCTCGTAGCGGAAGGCGAGCGCGAGGTCGCAGTCACCCTGGCGCAGCATCTCGACGGAGGCCGGCGGTTCGGCCTCCTCCAGGGAGACGCGGGTGCCGGGGTGGGCGGCGCGCAGGGCGGCGAGGGCGGTCGGGACCAGCGTGGAGCTGCCGCTGGGGAAGGAGACCAGCCGGACCCGGCCGGCGCGCAGGCCCGCGATGGCCGCGACCTCCTCCTCGGCCGCGGTGAGGCCGGCGAGGATGCCGGTCGCGTGCCGCACCAGCGCCTCGCCCGCCTGTGTCAGGCGCATCTCGCGGCCACTGCGGATCAGCAAGGGCGTGCCGACGGATGTCTCCAGGGCCTTCATCTGCTGGCTGACGGCGGGCTGGGTGCAGCCGAGCTCGCGCCCGGCCGCCGAGAAGGAGCCGGTGGTGGCTACGGCGCGCAGCACACGCAGATGACGGGCCTCGATCACCCTTCGAGCATAAGTGAACCTTGGGTACGACGCCGAATAATGCGTCGCCGCTTGGGGCCCCGGTCCCCTACCGTGCGGGCCATGAAGCTTCTTTCCTTGAACCTGGGCCGACCGAGGTCCGTGCCGTACACGGACCAGGCGGCGGGCCTGACCGGCATCGACAAGCAGCCGGTGCAGGGGCCGGTGCGGGTGGCGGCGCCCGGGCCCAAGGGGGTCGGGGCGAGCGGACTGGCCGGGGACACGGTGTGCGACACACGCCATCACGGCGGCGACGACCAGGCCGTCTACGCCGTGGCCCGCGAGGACCTCGACGACTGGGAACACGAACTGGGGCGCCCGCTGGCCAGTGGCTCGTTCGGCGAGAACCTCACCACACAGGGCCTCGACGTCTCCGGCGCGCGGATCGGTGAGCGGTGGCGCATAGGGCCGGAGGTGGTGCTGGAGGTCACCTGCGGGCGGATCCCCTGCCTGACCTTCCAGGGCCATCTGGGTGAGCAGCGGTGGGTGAAGCGGTTCACCGCCAAGGGCGCGCCCGGTGCGTATCTGCGGGTGGTGCGGCCGGGTGAGATCCGCGCGGGCGACCCGATCGAGGTCGTGCACCGCCCCGACCACGACGTGACGGTCGCCCTGCAGTTCCGGGCGGTGACGCTGGAGCGGAAGCTGCTGCCGCGGCTGCTCGCGGCGGGCGAGGCGTTGCATCCGGAGTCGCTGGCGGAGGCGCGGAAATACGTGGAGAAGTACGGGGTCTGATGTACGGGCACCGGGTGCCGGTGCGCGGGGGCGGACGCTTGGCGTGCCGATGCCGGGCGGGGGGACGGGACGCCTCACGTGGCCGCGCCGGATGCAGGGACTGGACGCCTCACACAGCCGCGCCGGATGCAGGGACGGGACGCCTCACACAGCCGCGCCGGATGCAGGGGCGGGGGGCGCCTGGCCTGCCGCCACGAGACACCGCACATGGCGCCTGACGTGCCGTCATCCGGTGTCGGGCGGGGCGGGGGCCATCCCGCGCCCGACCAGGCGCCGGAGCGGATTCGCGCGGTCCGGGTAACTACGCTTGGGCCATGACAACGGCTCTTATTACGGGATCGACCGCGGGCATCGGCGCCGCGTTCGCGCGGCGGCTGGCGGCGGACGGGCACGACCTGGTCCTGGTCGCACGGGACACCAAGCGGCTGCGGGAGCAGGCGACCGAGCTGCATGACCGGCACGGCATCGAGGCGGAGGTGCTGACCGCCGACCTGGCGACGGACAAGGGCATCGAGGCGGTGGCCGACCGGCTCGCCGACCGCAGGAACCCCGTCGACCTGCTGATCAACAACGCCGGCTTCGGCAACAAGGGCCGCTACCTCGAGGTGTCGATGGCCGACGAGCTGAAGATGCTCAAGGTGCACTGCGAGGCGGTGCTGCGGCTGACGTCGGCGGCGACGGAGGCGATGCGGGAGCGGGGGCGCGGCGGGGTGGTGAACGTGGCCTCGGTCGCCGCGTTCGTGCCCCGGGGTACGTACGGGGCGTCAAAGGCGTGGGTCGTGCAGTTCACGCAGGGTGCCGCGAAGGACCTGGCGGGCAGCGGGGTGCGGCTGATGGCGCTGTGCCCGGGGTTCGTACGGACGGAGTTCCACCAGCGGGCCGGGATGGGGACGGACAACATCCCGGGCTGGATGTGGCTGGACGCGGACAAGCTCGTGGCGGCGGCGCTGAACGATCTGGCGCGGGGGAAGTCGCTGTCCATCCCGGATCCGCGGTACAAGGCGCTGATGGGCCTGGTGAAGGTGACCCCGCGCTCGCTGCTGGGCGGGATCAGCTCGAAGACGGGGCGCAAGTACGGGCCGCAGTGAGCGGTCGGCCGTAACGGGTGAGGCCGACGCTCCGGTGGGAAGATGGGCGTGACGGAACCGGACCAGGGGGGCCGGAGGCGGTGCCATGACGTTCGTACAGCTCATCGACTGCAGGACCAGCCGGTTCGACGAGATGGACCGGCTGATGGACACATGGGTCGAGCAGACCAAGGGGAAGCGGACAGCGACGCACGCGGTGGTCGGCAAGGACCGCTCGGACGCGTCGCACTTCATCGAGATCGTGGAGTTCCCGTCGTACGAGGAGGCGATGCGGAACTCGAACCTTCCGGAGACCGACAAGATCTTCCGGGATCTGGTGGCCCTGTGTGACGAGATGCCGACCTTCACCGATCTGGACGTGGTGCGGGACGAGCAGCTGGACGCGGCCACCGCCCGGCGGTTCTTCGACACGATCGCGATCCACGGGAACCTGCCGCCGCTCGACGGCCTGATCGCGGAGAGCTACCACGACCACGATCCGGCGAACGAGCAGGACACCATGGGGATGGACGCGATGCGAAGAGAGGTCGAGATGTGGCGCAGCGGCTTCGACTTCGCCTTCTCCGTGGAGGACCAGATCGCCCACGACGACCGCGTGTGCAGCCGTTGGACCTGGCGCGGCACCCACAAGGGCGAGTTCATGGGGCTCCCGGCCACCGGAAGGCAGGTCAGCATGACCGGCGCGACCATCCACCGGTTCGGTGACGACGGAAAGATCGCCGAGGCGTGGTGGCAGTACGACCGCCTGGGGCTGATGGCGCAGCTGGGGGCGCTGGACGCGCTGGAGAGGTAGGGGACGGACCCGGAACCTGGGTCCCAAGGTCGCCCGCGAGGGGAGAAGCCCCTGTTCCGGTTACGGGACGGGGGCTTCTTCGTGTGCTGCTTGCCGCAGTGAGCGCCGGACTGCCTCGCGGTTGCCCGGCCGCCCCCAGCACGGCCGTACCGGCGTCCGCGACCTCGACGCGGTCGCCGCCGCTGCCAGAGCCGTAGCTGCTCTTGAACCAGCTCAGTTCGCCGGCGGCAGGCTCGGGGCTGCTTGCCTCGGGGATCACGTCGGCCCCTCACCTGTCCACCGCGCCCGACCCGGCTCCGAACACCACCTGATCGTCGACAGCCACGGAACCCCGCTCGCCGTCACACTCACCGGCGGGAACCGACACGACGTCACCCAGCTGCTGCCGTTGCTGGACGCGGTTCCCTCCATGCGGGGCCTGCGGGGACGGCCTCGCCACAAGCCCGGCGTCGTACGCCGACCGGGGCTACGACCTCGACAAGTACCGCCGCCTGCTGTGGCTCCGCGGCATCAAACCGATGATCGCCCGACGCGTCGTCGCCCACGGCTCCGGACTGGGCAAGGTCCGCTGGGTGGTCGAGCGCGCCCTCGCCTGGCTACGCCACGTCCTACTCGTCCGGGTCCCAGGCCATGAGCTGGTCGAAGAGACGCCGGTCGCCGTCGACCTTCAGGGAGTCCACCGGAATACGGCCGTGCAGGGCCAGGACCAGCTCACCGGCCGTACCCCGGAGGGAGGCATCGCTCGCGTCCAGGTCCTCGGCGGCAGCGGTGGCGGGCGTTGTGCCGGGTTCGGGGAGGCGGGCGGTCCGTGCGCCGTCGGCGGAGAGCAGGAGACGCCAGGAGCGGCCCTCGGTGGCGTGGTAGTCGACGGCGGCAGGCCCATGCGGCCAGGCGCTCGTCGTTGCGCAGCAGGTGGACAGGAACTCGTCGACACCGTCGAGTGCCACCTCGTCCGGCAGCGGCTGCGGGGCACCCACGGTGATCTGGGCGTCGTAGGTGTGCACCGCGATCTGTTGGAGCTGGTGCCGAGCTACGGCACCGGAGGTCTGCGGCGACTGCGACGTCTCCCACCACGTCCAGCAACCGCGATCCGGGCCGGCCTTCCGCAGTGCGTCCAGCAGTTGCTCCGTGGACTCCGCCAACCAGGCCAGCAGCGCCTCGCGCTCCCGAGGCGCAGCCGGGGCGCCCTCCGCTGCGGACTTGGCCGGAGCAGGCCCTGCGGCGACGGTGGCGGCCCAGGAGCGGCGCCCCTCACCGATGTGCTGCGCCAGATCGAACAGCGTCCACTCGGGGCAGGTCGGCACCTGCACGTCGAGGCTGGGCGCGGAGGCGACCGCGGCGCGGAAGGCAGCCGCCCGTTCGTCGATCAGCCGCAGCAGATCGGGGAACTCCAGAGTGTTTTTCACTCCGGGTGTCTATCACCACGCTCCGGCAACCGGACAGCGATTTTCGCAGCCGACGCGGCAGGCGCGCGGACGCGCGCGGCCTCGGATGACGCGGTGTCCTCTCATTCTGAAACGATCAGTCGGGCCTCGAAGATCGCCCGGCTGGCGCGCCTGGCCGCGAACGCCTGGACCACGCCGCTGCCGGCTCATCAACCAGTCAAGGGCTGATCAGCGCGCCGCCAAAACATCGCATGAGTTCCGTGTGAGCCCCGGTCGGTAACCCGACATAAGCGGACTTGAACCAGCGCCCGCTGGCTACCGTGGCAGGCCTCAACCGGCGCGGAGGACAACGGGGAAGAGGTGACGGCGGTGGGAACGCCGATACGCTCACGCCTGTTCGACTACGTCGACCTGCAGGCGGCGGCACATCCGGATCCGGTCGCTCCCCCGGAACCGGCCCCCGAGCCGCGGCGTTCGCGTCTGCTGGACTTCGTCGACGAGGCACCGCCCGCGCGACTGGACGCCGACTACCTGACGGGCCCGCAACCGGGGGTTCCCGCCTACCACACGCCGGTGTTCGTACCGGCACACCCCAGGTCACTCGCGACGGTGGGCGCGGGAGGCCGTCCGGCCCGCGTGCCGTACATCGTCTACGAGCTCTTCGAGCACCCGGCGAACGGAACCGTGGCCTTCGCCTTCACCACCACGGAACGGCTGGTGGAAGCGCTCGGCGAGTCGCAGCCATGGGTCGCCACGTCCATCGGTCCTTTCGCCGAAGGCATGCACGAGCAGGGCGTCACCGTCCTCCTGGACCCACGGGTGGCACCCGGACACCACAACTGGCAGCCGGCCGACCTGGCCGCCTACGCGCGGGAGGTGCGCTGATGTCGGCCGATTTCAAGGCGATCTACGACGACCTCACCATGATGGCGAAGACGTTCCACGACCAGGCCACCGACTGGCGAAAGCTGCACGCCGACGTGGCACCGCCCGTGGCCGGCGGGGGCGACAGCGGGCTGGACCACGCGATCAAGGAGGTCGCCGACCTCATCGTCGGCCTGCACATCGGCCTGGCGGACACGTTGGACGACCACGGGGACAAGGTGGGATACGCGCGGGACTCCTTCCACCGGCACGACATCGACGTGCACGGCCTGTTCGACGACCTGAAGCTGGAGGACGGCTGATGAGCGACAGCTGGGTCGGCGGCGACATCGGCGGGCTGCGCACGATGTCCGACACGTTCAAGAACGCCAAGGACAAGTTGGACGGCGTCGCGAAGCCGCTCACCAACGCCGTCGACCGACTGGCCGACGACACGAGCGGGAGCTGGAAGGGCGACGCGGCCACGACCTTCCGCGCGCAGTGGACTGCCGACGCGATCACCGTCGGGGCGTTCGCCACGTTCGTGCACTCCGTGGGCACCGTCCTCGGCGACCTTGCCGACGCCCTCACCACCTGCGAGACCGCCCTCCAGAACGCGGAACACGTCGCCACGCGCAAGGGCCTGCCGATGGCCGGAAAGGGCGTCGTCGCACCGATCGTCACCTCCGACGCCAAGGTGGCCGCGGCCCTGAAGGAGTACGAGACGGTCCGCACCGAGGTCCTGCACACCGCGCAGCACGCGCGGCTGGTGGCGGGGGACAAGTTGCGCGGGCTGTACGCGCAGGTGACGTCGGAGGACGGCGGGGACGACGCGGTGTCCCCGGGGGACAAGGTCACCATCGCCGACTATCTGCGCGGTCTCTACGCGTACGACGCCGAGGACGCCCGGGCGGGCGGCGCCAAGGCCCGTACCCGGATCGACGCGGCCAAGGCCGAGGCGCGGGCCGCCAAGAAGGAACTCCGCGCGGAGCGCAGGGTGTTCCAGCAACAGGGCCGCGCCATGCCTGACGATCTCCCGGCCAAGAGTGCCTACCGCGACGCGGTGACCAAGGTCGACTCCCTGGAAGACGCGATCGCGGGCGCCGACAACGGCAGCACCAAGCTCCCCTACGACCGTGCCCTCAACGTCAAACTGGCCGATGCGGCTGAGGCACTGCGCATGGGTGAAGGCCTGGAGAAGGTGCCGGACTTCCTCAAGGAGATCCCGGTCCTGGACGTCGCCGCCGCCGGTGCCTGCGGGCTGCTGGAGGCGAAGGGCGACCATGACCAGGGGTGGTCCTGGCAGCACTCGATCGCCGTCGACGGCGGTGCCAACCTCGCCGGGCTGGCCGCCGGTACGGCCATCACAGCGGGCGTGGTGGCCCTCGCGCCCGTCGAGGTGCCCGCCGCCGTGGTAGCCGGTGTCGGCGGCGTCATCGTGATCGGTGCGACCGGCCTCATCGACCACGGCTTCCACGAACACTGGAGCGAGGACATCCACGACCACGGGGTGGTCGGCGGTGTCCTGCACGGCTCTGGGCATGTCGCCTCGGAGACCTGGGACGACGGCAAACGACTGGCGAAGGACTGCTGGAGTGGCATCAAAAGCATCTTCTGAAGACTCCCGCTCCCGCTCCCGCTCCGGTTACGGGCCCCCCGCCCAGATCCCGGCGCTGAAGGGTCTCGGTACCAGCTGGTACGAGCGCGGCCCACGCTACTGGTTGCGCCGTGTCCTCACAGCCGTCGTCTTCCTCGCCGTGATGGCCTTGTGCTGCTTCATGGCGCTCGCGTTCTATGACGGATTCCGCAGTGTGCTGCCTCCGGCCGTGCGCACCGTGTGGGACTGGGCGCAGGTGGCCGCGTCCTGCCTGGCCGTGGTGTGGGGGTGGCTGGTGCAGCGCCGATCCCACGACAGACAACTTCTGGACCCGCCCACCCCGGCGGAGTTCAGCAGCGCCAAGCGCGACGAGGTCAGACGCAGCACGGGGCTCGCCATGCTCGGCCGCGGCCTCCTCGTGCTCGCCGCGCCCGTCCTTCCGGCGCTCGCCGCCTTCGGCGTCGGCTGGACCGTCGCCACGCTCACTGTCCGCGAATACCCGAGCGAAGTCGGCGCCCGCCGCTGGCTGGAGAGGCACCCGTCCGGAGGTTGAGCGGGCGGCTCGCGGCGAACACCGTTGCCTGCGTTCGCTGAGCGGTCGACAGGCGCCGGGGAAACCGTCGTACGACTTCACGCGCACCGCGTCAGTCGTCGGCCACACCCGGATCAGTCCGGCCGTTGAGCCTTTCCGCATTCCCGCTGGGAGCCGCTGGTCATCGGCTTCGGGGCGGCGCGGTGGGTGAGCTCGTCATGGCAACGCGAAGGCCCGGCACCCCCGAGGGGCGCCGGGCCTCACCTACGCTGTGTCGGCGTGGGTCAGTGCGAGTGGCCGTGGCCGTGGCCGGCAGCGGCCGGCTCTTCCTCTTCCTTCTTCTCGACGACCAGGGTCTCGGTCGTGAGGAGGAGGGAGGCGATGGAGGCGGCGTTCTCCAGGGCGGAGCGGGTGACCTTCACCGGGTCGATGACGCCGGCCTTCACGAGGTCGCCGTACTCACCCGTCGCGGCGTTGTAGCCGTTGCCCTTCTCGAGCTCGGCCACCTTGGAGACGATGACGTAGCCCTCGAGGCCGGCGTTCTCGGCGATCCAGCGCAGCGGCTCGACGGCGGCCTTGCGGACGACCGCGACACCGGTGGCCTCGTCGCCGGTCTTGTCGAGGTTGCCCTCGAGGACCTTGACGGCGTGGACCAGCGCGGAGCCACCACCGGAGACGATGCCCTCCTCGACCGCGGCGCGAGTCGCGGAGATGGCGTCCTCCAGACGGTGCTTCTTCTCCTTCAGCTCCACCTCGGTGGCGGCGCCGACCTTGATCACGCACACGCCGCCGGCCAGCTTCGCGAGGCGCTCCTGGAGCTTCTCGCGGTCCCAGTCGGAGTCGGTGTTCTCGATCTCGGCCTTGATCTGGTTGACGCGACCCTCGACGTCCGCCTTGTTGCCGGCGCCGTCGACGATCGTGGTGTCGTCCTTGGTGACGGTGATGCGGCGGGCGGAGCCGAGCACGTCCAGGCCGGCCTGGTCGAGCTTGAGGCCGACCTCCTCGGAGATGACCGTGGCGCCGGTGAGCACTGCCATGTCCTGCAGCATCGCCTTGCGACGGTCACCGAAGCCGGGCGCCTTGACGGCGACGGCGTTGAAGGTGCCGCGGATCTTGTTCACGACCAGCGTCGACAGGGCCTCGCCCTCGACGTCCTCGGCGATGATCAGCAGCGGCTTGGAGGCACCCGCCTGGATGACCTTCTCGAGCAGCGGCAGCAGGTCCTGGATCGAGGAGATCTTGCCCTGGTTGATGAGGATGTAGGGGTCCTCCAGGACGGCCTCCATGCGCTCCTGGTCCGTCACGAAGTACGGCGACAGGTAGCCCTTGTCGAAGGCCATGCCCTCGGTGAAGTCCAGCTCAAGACCGAAGGTGTTGGACTCCTCGACGGTGATGACACCGTCCTTGCCGACCTTGTCCATCGCCTCGGCGATGAGCTCGCCGACCTGCTGGTCCTGGGCGGACAGCGCGGCCACGGCGGCGATGTCGGACTTCTCGTCGATCGGGCGGGCCGAGGCGAGCAGGTCCTCGGACACGGCCTTGACCGCCGCGTCGATGCCCTTCTTCAGCAGAGCCGGGGAGGCACCCGCGGCGACGTTCTTCAGGCCCTCGCGGACGAGCGCCTGGGCCAGCACGGTGGCGGTGGTGGTGCCGTCACCCGCGATGTCGTTGGTCTTGGTCGCCACCTCCTTCACCAGCTGCGCACCGAGGTTCTCGTACGGGTCGTCGAGCTCGACCTCGCGGGCGATGGTGACGCCGTCGTTGGTGATGGTGGGGGCGCCGAACTTCTTGTCGATGACGACGTTGCGGCCCTTGGGGCCGATCGTCACCTTGACCGTGTCGGCAAGCTTGTTGACGCCGCGCTCGAGGGCGCGACGGGCGTCCTCGTCGAACTTCAGGATCTTCGCCATGGGAGCGTAGCCCTCTCGGAAAAATGGGAACGAAAACGAACTGCGCCCCGGGCGCCCGGCTGATTAATGGTCGCGGGGGCCAGGGGCGCAGATCAAAGCAATGTGCTTCGGTATGAAGCCGGGTGAACTACTTCTCGATGATCGCGAGCACGTCGCGAGCCGAGAGGACGAGGTACTCCTCGCCGTTGTACTTCACCTCGGTGCCGCCGTACTTGCTGTACAGCACGATGTCGCCGGTCTTGACGTCGAGCGGAAGGCGCTCGCCGTTCTCGAAGCGGCCCGGGCCCACGGCCAGGACGACGCCCTCCTGGGGCTTCTCCTTGGCGGTGTCCGGAATGACCAGGCCAGAGGCCGTGGTCTGCTCGGCGTCCAGCGGCTGGACCACGATGCGGTCCTCGAGCGGCTTGATGGCAACCTTGGAGCTGGTGGTCGTCACGATCCGACCTCCCCCTTCGGAGATCTCACGGGGTTAACTGTCTGAGGTGGCGACCAGGTCGATCCGTCGTCGCGGGTGCCGGACCTGCCCGTCGCGTTGTTGGCACTCTCCAGGGGGGAGTGCCAGAGCTGAGACTATGACCGCGATTAGCACTCGGTCAAGCGGAGTGCCAATCCCCGCGGGGCGCGGCGCGCTTTCCGGTTGACCCGAGCGTCCGGTGGCCTGTGTCGGTGCGGCGGTCACGGGCGGGCCGATTTTCGTACCGTTCCCCCATGACGTCTGGATCTTCGCCGGCCGACGGCTGCGTCCTCGCCGTCCTGATGGTCGCGGAAGTCGCCTTCGGGTACGTCTTCGCGCTGCTCTTCGCGATGGCGGGGCATCCGACGGGGATGCTGGCATGGCTGGGCGTGATGGGGCTGGTGGCTCTCGGAAGTGCCACCCTCCTGTTCCGGCGCGGGTACCCCGGCGCCGGGGCCGGGCAGGTGGTGGCGGCTGGGCTCTTCCTGGCCCTCGCGGTGCTGGTGCAGGCCGGCTGAAGTCGCCCGGCGCTACAGGTAGTCCTCCAGCCGTCCCACCGTCAGTCCCCTCCCCTGGATCTCCCGCAGCAACCGGGTCGTCCGTTCCCGCAGGGTCGGGCCGGTCGCGTCGCCGGAGGCCACCGAGACGATGTCGCCGGGGCGCAACCGGCGCTCGCCGTCGGCGAAGACGGGCTCACCGTTCTCCGTCGAGACCCGCCACAGCACGACCGCCGCGATGCCGCAGTCGGCGGCCGCGCGCAGGGTGGTCGTGTCGTACGTGCCGTAGGGCGGGCGGAAGAGGCGGGGGCGCAGGCCGAAGCGGGACCTGAGTTTGTCCTGCTGGCCGCAGATCTCGGCGCGTTGCCCGGCGTAGGGGAGGCCGCGCAGGGAGGGGTGGTCGAGCGTGTGGTTCTGGATGGTGGCGCCGACGGAGCGCAGGCGCGCGAAGTGGCCGTAGCCCGGGCCGACGACACTGTCCGTGAGGAACATGCTGACCGGAAGCCGCAGTTCGCGGACCATGTCGACGAACCGGGGGTCCCGTTCGGAGCCGTCGTCGTAGGTCAGGAACACGACCTTGTCGCGGGTCGGTACGTGGTCGACGACGGGTGGGAGGCCGCCGCGCCCCGCGTCAGCGCCACCGGCGACGGCCCGTGCCGGTGGCTCGGGGGCGGGGGGCAGCGGAGCCACCAGGCCCCAGCGGGCGTACGGGCGCTCTCCGGCCGGGTCGTGCGGCCGTACGCGCTGGGCCGCCTTCTTGCCCAGCCTCTCGATCGGGTCGACGGACTGGGCGCAGCCGGTGAGGAGTACGGCGGCCGCCAGCACCCCCGCCCCAAGCCCCCGCAGCCGTGGCCCCCTCACAGGTAGTCCTCGAGCCGGGCCACCGCGTACCCCTGCGCCGTGACCTTGTTCAGGAACCGGCGGATCATGTCGGGCATCGTGCCCTTCCAGTCGCGCCGGCCGCGGAAGTGGCTGAGGACGATGTCGCCGGGATGGAGGCCGCTGTCCCACTCGCGGTACTCCCAGTGGTCGACGAAGACCTCCTCGTCCCACAGGGGCGCGTACTTGATGCCGCAGGTCTTCGCCGCGCGCAGGGTGGCCTGGTCGTAGTTGCCGAAGGGCGGGCGGAAGAGGGTCGGGCGCTTGCCGTAGCGCTTCTCGATCACGTCCTGCATGCCGCAGATCTCGCGCTTCTGGCGGGCGTAGGACAGCCCGGGCAGGTAGGGGTGGTGCAGGGTGTGGTTGCTCAGGGTCACTCCCCCGGCCTGCATCCTCGCGAAGTAGCCGTAGTCCTCCTTCACCAGGTAGTCGCTGAGGAAGGCGGTGTACGGCACCTTCAGCTCGCTCATCATGCGCAGGAACGCCGGGTCCTTCTCGGCGCCGTCGTCGATGGTGAGGAAGACGACCTTCTGCTTTGTGGGGACCGTGGTGAAGACGGGCGGCAGGTCCAGTTCCTCGTGGTCGTCGACTTCGAAGCCCTCGCGGGTGGTGATCCTCGGCTTCTTCGCGGGCGGCGGCGGGGGAGTGAGCGGGACCCGCCGCAGTCCCCAGCGCCTGGCCGCGGCGACGCGGGCCTTGTACGCGGCGCGCAGTTCGGTGGCGTAGGCGTCGAGGGCGCGGGCGGCGGGGGCCTGGAGGCGCTGCTGTTGGCCCGGGGCCGGGTGGGTGTCGGTGCCGTCGGCGGGGGCATGGCCGCAGCCCGAGAGGACGGTCGCGGCGGTGACGGCGGCGAGGACACCACGGCTCACCCCGCGCCGACACGCCAGATTTTTATCGTTTTGTACGACCACTCGCATGGTGCCGGATCCTCGCAGCCCCCGCTCCGGAACCCTCCCCGACACCGCGGGCGCGGGCACGCCATCCACCGACTGGCCCACAATGACCCGGTGAACGACCCTCTCCTCGCCTTCGCCGCCCTGCTCGCCCCAGAGGGCCGCGCCCTCCTCGACGAGGTGCGCGGCACCGACCCCGCCCAGGAACTGGCCGTCGCCACCCGGCTGCGCCGCGAGCACCCCGCCGAGCTGGTGTCGGCGGCGCTCGGTCAGGCGCGGCTGCGGCAGCGGGCGGCGGCGAAGTTCGGGGCCGAGGACGCGGAACGCATGTTCTTCACGCCGAACGGGGTCGAGCAGTCGACGCGGACGAGTGTCGCCACGTACCGGGCGGACTGTTTCCGTGCGACGGGGGTTCGGTCCGTCGCCGACCTGTGCTGCGGGATCGGCGGGGACGCGATCGCGCTGGCCCGGGCCGGGATCCAGGTGCTCGCCGTGGACCGGGATCCACTGACGGCGGCCGTGGCGCGCGCCAACGCGGAGGCGCTGGGGCTGGGGGACCTGATCGAGGTGCGGGAGGCCGATGTCACGGAGGTGGACACGGAGGGCTACGACGCCGTGTTCGTGGACCCTGCGCGGCGCGGCGGACGCGGGCGGATCTTCGACCCGGAGGCGTACGCGCCGCCGCTGTCCTGGGCGGTCGAGGCCGCCCGCAGGGCACCCCGGGCCGCCCTGAAGATCGCTCCCGGCATTCCGCACGAGATGATCCCGCCCGACGCCGAGGCCGAGTGGATCTCGGACCGGGGCGACGTCAAGGAGGCCGTGCTGTGGTTCGGCGCCGCGGTACCCGGCGCGCGGCGGGCGATGCTGCTGCCCTCGCTCGCGGCCGTGCGGGCCACACCCGACACGATGCTGCCCGACCCCGAGGTCCGGCCCGTCGGACGGTACCTGTACGAGCCCGACGGCGCCGTCATCCGCGCCCACCTGGTCGCCGAGGTGGCCGAGGAGGTGGCGGGCGGGCTGGTCGACGCGACGATCGCCTATGTCACGTCCGACGAGCTGCGGGCGACCCCGTACGCCACCGCCTACGAGATCACCGACCGACTCCCCTTCAACGTCAAGAAGCTGAAGGCCCTGCTCCGGGAGCGGCAGGTCGGCGTCCTCACCGTGAAGAAGCGGGGGTCGGCGGTCGAGCCCGAAGAGCTCCGGCGCAAGGTGAAGCCCCAGGGGCCCAACTCGGCGACGGTGTTCCTGACCCGGGTGGCGGGGGCGCCGACGATGCTGATCGGCCGACCCGCCTAGGGTCTTTCGTTTGGATCAGGCCGGATCAGGGAGCGGGGCCCGCGAGCCCGGCATGATCCGAACAGCACACCTAGGGCGTGTTTCCCACCACGCCCTGACCCGCAGCCGAGGCCGCGCGTCTCAACAGCAACTCCCGCTCCCGTTCATTGCGGGCCAGTTCCGCCGCCCGTTCGAACTCCGCGCGCGCCTCCGTCGTACGGCCGAGGCGCTGGAGGAGGTCACCGCGGACGCTGGGGAGCAGGTGGTAGTCGCGGAGGGCCGGTTCGGTGGAGAGGGTGTCGACGATCTCCAGGGCCGACGCCGGGCCGTCCGCCATCGACACGGCGACCGCCCGGTTGAGTTCGACGACCGGGGAGGGCGCGCGGGCGGCGAGAAGGCCGTAGAGGGTGGCGATGGTCGCCCAGTCGGTCTCCTCGTAGGTGTACGCGTGCGCGTGGCAGGCGGCGATCGTGGCCTGGAGGGCGTACGGGCCCGGGGCGCCCGTGGAGGTGGCCTCGGCGCGGGTCAGGGCCGTGACGCCTCGGGCGATGAGCCTGCGGTTCCAGCGGCGGCGGTCCTGGTCGGCGAGGAGGATCGGTTCGCCGTCGGGGCCCGTGCGGGCGGCGGTGCGGGACGCCTGGAACTCCAGCAGCGCGGCCAGGGCGTGCACCTCGGGTTCCTTCGGCATGAGGGCGGCCAGCTGCCGGGCCAGCCGCAGGGCGTCCTCGCACAGCGCCGGACGCAGCCAGTCGTCGCCGGCGGTGGCCGCGTACCCCTCGTTGAAGATCAGGTAGATGACGTCGAGGACCGAGCCGAGGCGGGCCTCGCGGTCGGGGCCGTACGGCACCTCGAAGGGGACGTTCCTGGCGGCGAGGGTCCGTTTCGCGCGGACGATGCGCTGGGCGACCGTCGCCTCCGGGGCCAGGAAGGCGCGGGCGATCTCGGGCGTGGTCAGGCCGCCGAGCAGGCGCAGGGTGAGGGCGATGCGGGCCTCGGCGGACAGGACGGGGTGGCAGGCGGTGAAGACCAGGCGGAGCAGGTCGTCGTCGATGTCGTCGGGGTCGTAGGAGGCGGCGGGTTCCTCCGGGGGCGCCGCGGTCTCCAGGTCGCGGCCGATCTCCGCCAGCTTGCGGGCGTAGTTCTCCCGGCGGCGCACGAGGTCGACGGCGCGGTGCTTGGCGGTGGCGGTGAGCCAGGCTCCGGGGTTGTCCGGCACCCCTTCCCGCGGCCACCTCTCCAGCGCCGCGACCAGGGCGTCCTGTGCGAGTTCCTCGGCGATGCCGACGTCACGCACGACGCGGGCGACGGCGGCGATGACACGCGGGGACTCGATACGGAAGACGGTCTCGATGGCGCGGCGGGCGTCCGGGCCGGAGACGGATTCGGTGGCACCGCGGGCGTCCGCGGTGGGCTGCTGTTCCACAACCCACCATCGAACACCCCGGACGGCACACCACCAAGCGGAACCCGTCAGCCCTCCATGATCTCCCGCACCTCACAGGTCACGGTCCACTTGTCCTCGTGCACCTTCAGGAACCGCTTGGTCCACTCGAGCGCCTCGGCCTGGTCCTTGCACTGCATGATCGCGTAGCCGCCGACGGCCTCCTTGGTCTCGGTGAACGGCCCGTCGGTGACGGAGATCGCGCCGCCCTCGTAGTGCACGCGGGTGCCCTGGGCGGTCGGCGTCAGCCCGGCGGTCTCCAGCATCACGCCGGCCTTGGTCATCTCCTCGATCAGCTCGCCCATCCGCTGCATCAGCTCGGGGCTGGGGCCCTCGGCGGGGGCGGTGTTCTCGTCGACCCTCACGAGCGACAGGTAGCGGGGCATGGTGCCTCCTCAGGAACGGTGACCCGTACGGTGACGAGTCTCGCGGGCGGGGCCTCTCCCCGCCTCTCACCTGTACGTCGAACGGGAGACATCCGGATCGACACGCTCACCGGATTTTTCCGGCGAGTTCTCTCCGGTGGGTGTTTGCGCAGGTAGCGGCCCCCTCACGCGCCTGCCGTACAGCGCACCGGCCGCCACCGCGGCCACCGCCAGCAGCACCGCCGACACCCAGTACGCGGCCGCGTACCCGTCGACGAGCCCCTGGGCCCCGCCCGCTGAGTCACGGGCCGCGGCGACCGTCACCAGCACGCCCAGCCCCACAGCCCCACCGACCTGGCGGGAGGTGTTGAGCAGCCCGGAGGCCATCCCCGTCTCCTCGGGGGCGACCCCCGCCGTGGCGGCCGTGCCCAGCGGTACGAAGCACATGCCGATGCCGACGCTCGCGACCGCCGACGGCCCGAGCACGGAGAGCAGGAAGCCGCCGTCGACCGCGACCGCCATCGCGAACCACGCGATGCCCGCCGCCCCGAGCAGTCCGCCCGCCACCAGCAGCGTCCCGGCCCCCAGCCGCCCGACCGCCCGGGCGGAGACCGCCGTACCGACCACGACGCCCGCGCAGAACGGCAGGAACGCGCACCCGGCGGCGGTCGGCCCGTAGGCGAGGACCTGCTGGAGGTAGAGGGAGGTGAAGTAGAAGGCGGCGAACTGGCCCGCCGACATCAGCAGGGCGAAGACGTTGGCGGCGAGCACCGGTCCCCGGGTGAGGAGCCCGAGCCGCAGCAGCGGCTGTGACACCCGGGTCTCGACCACCGCGAAGGCGGCCAGCAGAACCACGGCGGCGCCCAGGACACCCGCCGTCTGCCAGGCCGCCCAGCCATGGGTCTCCGTGCGTACCAGACCGAGCACGAGCAGCGTGGTCCCGGCGGTGGCCAGCAGCGCGCCGAAGAGGTCGAGGCGGGGGCGGGCACCGGGGCGCCGGTCGTCGGCGGGAACGGCGAGCCGGGCGAGGGGCAGGGCGAGCGCCACCACCGGCACGTTGACGAGCATCACCGCCCGCCAGCCGGCCCAGTCGGTGAGCAGTCCCCCGGCGAGGACCCCGACGGCCCCGCCGAGCGCCCCCGCGGCGCCCCACAGGCCCAGGGCGCGCGAACGGGCGGGCCCGGCCGCGTAGGTGACGGTGATGAGGGTGAGCGCGACCGGCGCGAGCGCGGCGGCACCGGCGCCCTGCGCGGCCCGTGCGGCGACCAACTGGCCCGGCGCCTGGGCGAGTCCCCCGACCAGGCTCGCGAGGCCGAACACGGCGAAGCCGGTCACCAGGACCCGCCGTCGGCCGACGACGTCGGCGAGCCGTCCGCCGAGCATGAGCAGCCCGCCGAAGGCCAGGGCGTAGGCGTTGACGACCCAGGCGAGCGATTCCGTGCCGAAGCCCAGGCCGCTGCCGATGTCCGGCAGGGCGACGTTGACGACGGACATGTCGAGGGAGACGAGGAACTGCACGGTGAGCAGCACCGGCAGTAACCAACGCGAGGCGTGCGTCTGCGAGTTCAGCATGCCCAGCACATTAATATACGCGTACAGAAAATTGCTATACGCGTACAGAAAAGGACGAGGGAGGGGGAGGAGGAGAGGAAGAGGAAGCGGAGAGCGAGGAAGAAAGAGCAAGGAGGGGGAGGTGGAGAATGCTCGGGTGACAGGCAACGGGCAGAAACGGGCGGCGGGTCGGCCCCGGCGCATCGAGCGGCAGCAGATCGTGGACGTGACGCGGCGGATCATCCAGGAGGAGGGCGTCGAGGCGCTCTCCATGCGCCGCGTCGCCAAGGAGGTCGGCGCCACCCCGATGGCGCTCTACCACCACGTGCGCGACAAGGACGAACTGCTGATGCTCACCCTGGCGGGCGTAGCGGCGACCGTCCCGCGCCCCGACCTGCCCGAGAACCCACGCGACCGCATCGTCGCCACCGCCGTCCACATGCACGCCGCACTGAGCGGGATGGTGTGGGTCGTCGACGTGCTGAGCAGAGGTGACCTCACGGACAAGAGCGCGCTGTGGATGACGGAGGAGATCGTCGACTCGGCCATCACCTGCGGCCTGACCCCGGAGGCCGCGATCCATGCGTACCGCACGATCTGGTACGTCGTGTACGGCGCCCTGGTCTTCCGTCGCGCCGAGGACCGGCGTGCCGCGGACCCGGGCCGCAAGCCCTTCTTCCCGTCCCTCGTCACCGTGGACGACGCCGGTGAACTCCCCCGCCTGACAGCCCTGTCGGCGCAGTGGGGGGACGTGACGGCCTCCTACGACGTCGCCGCGCAACTGGAGGCCGTGGTGGACGGCCTCCTGTCGCGCGGGTGAGGGAGGGCGGCGGCCCTCCGGAAGTCAGCCCAGCGTCACCGTCGGCACCGGATTGCTGCCGCTCCACGACGCGTTGAACCCGAAGCTCACCGAACCGCCGCTGGGAACCGTCCCGTTGTACGAGGCGTTGGAACAGGTGACCGCCGCCCCCGACTGACTGCACGTCGCGTTCCAGGCCTGTGTGATCCGCTGCCCCGCTCCGTAGGCCCAGCTCACCTTCCACGACGAGAGCGAGGCACCCGAGCAGGAGATCGTCACGCTCCCGGTGAACCCGGTGTTCCACTGACTGCCCACGCTGTAGGTCGCCGTGCACGCCCCGGTGGGCGGCTCAGTGGTCGTGTCGCCGCCGAGCGCCTCGGCGATGCCGTAGTAGGCCGGTTTGGGCGCGTAGTTCGCGTCGTACGGCGTCGCCGCCCCCTCTCCCGGGAAGGTGCTCTCCACCCAGGAGTCGGAGTCGGTGAAGCCCCAGACGGTGAGGTTCACACAGCGTGCGACGGCGACGCAGGCGGCGGTGACCGCCTTGTAGTCGTCCCTCTGCTGGGCGAGCTTGGTGCTGTCGGAGGGCAGTGTCATCCGGATGTCCAGCTCGGTGATCGCCACGTCGACGCCGAGGTCGGCGAAGCGCCGGATGTTCTGCTGGAGGGAGGAGGGCACCTGACCGAGGATCAGGTGCGCCTGGAGGCCCACGCCGTCGATCGGGACTCCGCGCTCCTTCAGCGACTTGACCAGGTTGTACAGGGCGGTGGACTTCGCGTTGACGCCCTCGACGTTGTAGTCGTTGATGTAGAGCTTGGCGGCCGGGTCCGCGGCTCGCGCCCAGGTCAGGGCGTTCGCGATGTAGTCGACGCCGAGGCCGTTGTACCAGAGGGTGGAGCGGTAGGTGCCGTCCTCGTTGAAGGGCTCGTTGACGACGTCCCAGGCGGCGAGCTTCCCCTTGTAGCGGCCGACCTCGGTGGTGATGTGGTTCTGGAGCAGGCTGCTGAGCTGGGCCGGCGTCCAACTGCCGTTCGTCAGCCAGCTCGGGTTCTGGTTGTGCCAGACCAGGGTGTGGCCGCGCACCTGCTGGTCGTGGGCCTGCGCGAAGGCCACGATCTGGTCGGCCTCGGTCCAGTCGAAGTTCCCCTGGGTCGGCTCGACGGAGCCCCACTTCATGGCGTTGCCGGGGGTGAGCGAGCTGAATTCCCGCCCCGCGATGTCGCCGTAGGTACCGGTGAGCTTGGAGCCGGTGACCGCCGTGCCCATGACCTTGTTCTTGGCGGTGGCAAGATCACGCAGCGGGGTGTCGGCTGCCTTGGCGGCCGTGGTGCCGGCGGCGAGCAGGGCGGCCGTGGCGACCACGCCGGTGCACAGCGCCGCGATCCGGCGCCGCAGGGAGGGCCGGGAGGTCGAGGTGCCGGGGGCGCTGGAGCTTCGGGAGGTTCGGGAGGATCTCATGCGCGGGTGCCTCCGAAAGTTTCGGTCGCGTAACCGATTGACTTCGGAGGAGTGTGGAGGCACCCCCCACACCCGTCAATACGTCAACTTCCGGCCAACGGCCTCCCGGTACTCGTCCGCACCACCAAACTGGTCGCCAGCTCCACCCTGGTCGCCGTCGGAGCCTGCTCCTCGCGCCCCAGCTCCAGCACCAGCCGGGCCGCGGCCTCGGCCATCTCCATCAGCGGCTGCCGTACGGTCGTCAGCGGCGGCCCCACCAAGCGCGCCACCGGCAGATCGTCGAACCCGACCACACTCACGTCCTCCGGAATGCGCAGCCCCAGCTCGCGGGCGGCCTCGTACAGCCCGAGCGCCTGGAGGTCGTTGCCGGCGAAGACCGCGGTGGGGCGGTCGTCCTGGCTCAGCAGTTCGCGCCCCAGCCGGTAGCCGGCCTCGTGGTGGAAGTCGCCGGTCTTGATCAGGTCCTGCTCGACAGGCAGCCCTGCCGTCTCCAGGGCGGCCCGGTAGCCATCGACGCGGGCCCGGCTGCACATCATCTGCGGCGGCCCGCTGATGGCTCCGATCCGCCGGTGCCCGAGGTCGACCAGATGCCGGGTGGCGGCGAGCCCGCCCTGCCAGTTGGTCGCGCCGATGGACGGCACGTCGGCGCCCGGATCACCGGCCGGGTCCATGACGACGAACGGGATGGACCGACTGGTCAGCAACGCGCGCTGGGACTCGTCGAGCCCGGACAGCACGAGGATCACCCCGTGCGGCCGGCGGGCGGCGACCTGGTCGGCCCAGGTCCGGCCCGGCGTGAGCCGGCCCGCGCTCTCGCTGAGCACGACGCTGAGCCCGGCGTCGCGCGCCACGTTCTCCACGCCCCGGATCACCTCCATCGCCCACGCGCTCTCCAGCTCGTGGAAGACCAGGTCGATCAGGGGCGAGCGGGTGGCCTCGGCGCGGCGGCGCCGATAGCCGTAGGCGCGCAGCAGTTCCTCCACGCGGGTGCGGGTCGCGGGGGCGACGTCGGCGCGGCCGTTGAGGACCTTCGAAACAGTCGGCGCCGAGACGCCGGCCTCTCGGGCGATCTCGGCGAGCGTCGCCGTCTGCGCCGGCCGGTCCCCCGTCGGTGGTGTCGGCCGGTCTTCCGTCCGTGTTTCAGCGGGCTCGGAGGGTGTCATGGCGGCGATCGTATCCCCGCACGACCTCTTGACGAACCCCGTGCGGCGCCATAGGTTCCCGGAACATTCGATGTGCACAACGAAACATTCGACGAACCGGACGTCCACCTGGTGGCTCACCGACCTCTGACAGGAGTTTCATGACCACCGCCCCCTGGCGTGACCCCGCCCTGCCCGCCGCCGCCCGCGTCGAGGACCTCCTCTCCCGGATGACCTTGGAGGAGAAGACCGCCCAGCTGTACGGCGTGTGGGTGGGCGCCGACACGGACGGCGAGGGCGTCGCCCCGCACCAGCACGACATGACCGCCGACTACGACTGGGACGAGCTGATCACCCGGGGCCTCGGCCAGCTCACCCGCTCCTTCGGCACGGCCCCCGTGAACCCGGCGCTGGGCGCGCAGGCACTGGCCCGCGCCCAGCGCCGCATCGCCGACGCGGGCCGCTTCGGCATTCCGGCCGTGGCCCACGAGGAGTGCCTGGCCGGCTTCACGACGTGGGGCGCCACGGCGTACCCCGTCCCCCTGGCCTGGGGCGCGAGCTTCGACCCGCCGCTGGTCGAGGAGATGGGCCGGCACATCGGCCGCGACCTGCGCTCGGTCGGCGTCCACCAGGGCCTCGCGCCCGTCCTGGATGTCGTACGGGACGCGCGCTGGGGCCGGGTGGAGGAGACCATCGGCGAGGACCCGTACCTGGTCGGCACGGTCGGCGCGGCCTACGTGCGCGGCCTGGAGTCGGCCGGGGTCGTCGCCACGCTCAAGCACTTCGCCGGGTACGCCTCCTCGGCGGGCGCCCGCAACCTCGCGCCCGTCCGGGCGGGTGTCCGCGAGTTCGCCGACGTGACCCTGCCCCCCTTCGAGATGGCGCTGCGCGAGGGCGGGGCGCGCTCGGTGATGGCCGCGTACACGGAGACCGACGGCATCCCGGCGTCGGCGGACCCCGCCCTGCTGACCCGACTGCTCCGCGAGGAATGGGGGTTCACGGGCACGGTGGTCGCCGACTACTTCGGCATCGGCTTCCTGCAGACCCTGCACCGCGTGGCCGGATCCACCGCAGACGCGGCCCACCTGGCGCTGGCGGCCGGCATCGACGTGGAGCTGCCGACGCTGAAGTGCTACGCCGAGCCGCTGATCACGGCCGTCCGCGAGGGCCGGGTCCCGGAGGCGCTGGTGGACCGCGCCGCCCGTCGGGTCCTGGAGCAGAAGTGCGAGCTGGGTCTCCTCGACGAGGACTGGCGCCCGGAGTCGCCGGAGCGGATCGACCTGGACTCGGCGGCCAACCGGGTGCTGGCCCGCCGGCTGGCCGAGGAGTCGGTGGTCCTGCTGGACAACCCCGACGGTCTGCTCCCCCTCTCCCCCGACACCCGTATCGCGGTGGTGGGCCCGAGGGCGGCGGACGCGCTGGCGATGCTCGGCTGCTACTCCTTCCCCTCCCATGTCCTGCCCCACCACCCCGAGGTGCCGCTGGGCATCGAGATCCCGACGCTGCTGGAGTCCCTGCGCACCGAACTCCCGGACGCGAAGGTCACCTTCGCCGAGGGCTGCGCGGTGTCCGACCCGGACACCTCCGGCTTCGAGGAGGCGGTGGCGCGGACGGCGGAGGCCGACGTGTGCGTGGCGGTCCTGGGCGACCGCGCGGGCCTGTTCGGCCGGGGCACCTCGGGCGAGGGCTGCGACGTGACGGAGCTGCGGCTGCCGGGCGCGCAGGGCGAGTTGCTGGACGCCCTGATCTCGACGGGCGTCCCGGTGGTCCTGGTCCTCCTCACGGGCCGCCCCTACGCGCTCGGCCGCTGGCACGGCCGTCTCGGCGCGGCCGTCCAGGCCTTCTTCCCGGGGGAGGAGGGCGGCCCGGCAGTGGCGGGAGTGCTGTCGGGCCGCGTCAATCCCTCGGGCCGCCTCCCGGTGAGCGTCCCGCAGGTGCCGGGCGGCCAGCCGTGGACCTACCTCCAGCCGCCCCTGGGCCTGGCCGACGAGGTCAGCAACCTGGACCCGACCCCGCTGTACGCCTTCGGACACGGCCGCTCATACACGACCTTCGCCTGGGAGGACTTCACGGGCGGCGACGGGGTGGCGGAGATCGCCACGGACGGCTCGTACGACGTCTCCCTCACCGTCCGCAACACCGGCGACCGGGCGGGCGCGGAGGTCGTCCAGCTGTACCTGCACGACCCGGTCGCCTCGGTGACCCGCCCGGACGTCCGCCTGATCGGCTATCAGCGGCTGGAACTCGCCCCGGGCGAGTCCCGGCGCCTGACCTTCTCCTTCCACGCGGACCTCTCCGCCTTCACCGACCGCACCGGCCGCCGGATCGTCGAACCGGGGACGCTGGAGCTGCGGCTGGGGGCGTCGAGTGCGGAGGTCAGGCACGCGGCGCGGCTGAACCTGACCGGCCCGGTGCGGGCACTGGGTCTTGATCGACGGTTGCGGTGCGAGACGCGGGTGGCGGAGACGCGGGTGGCGGAGACGGGGTGAGGCACGGCGGGCGGGGGCACCCCCGCCCGCCGGAGCTCACATCCCCTCGATGTCCTCCCACCGACCTCTCACCACGCCGTCGGGGTCCGGCACGACGGCGCACCAAGCGGCCAGGAGGGAATCCCTGAGCAGGAGGGTGAAGCCGTCACCGGTCAGCTCGGCCAGGTCGTCGGCACCGCCGGGCCCGGCCCGGTACGTCAGCTCGCCGGGGGCCAGGGGAGGACGGAAGGCCGTGCAGTCGTCCTCCAGGAAGAGCGGTTCGAGGCGCAGGTCCGGGTCGACGGCGACGCACAGCAGGGACCGGGGGCGGACCGCCGCGGCCACCTCGTCGGCGTTCTCCGGCGTGACCCGGAACCATGTGCACCCGTAGGCCCCGTGGGCCCAGCGCTCGCACAGCAGGACCACCGCGTCAGCCGTCGCGCGCACCTCGGCCCAGAACGCGTCGTCCGCCGCGGCGGTGACGCATTTCGACACCTTTGTGGGCTCCGGCTCTGCCGTGCGCCGCTCGACGCTCAGAGCGTCGCCGTGAAAGCCACTCACCGCCTCGGCCGTCCCGGGCGGGACGAAGACGTGCACCGCCCCGTCCCATCCGGACTCGATCCGAAGCCGCCCCTGGGCGGCCAGCCCGCAGTACGGGCCCTGCCCCGCCGCCATTCCCTCCACGAGGTCGACGGCCTGCGCCGAGCTCACCCGCGAGCCGTTGCGCAGTCCCGCGTACCGCTCGGGAAGCGGCCGGCCCACCAGCAGGTCCCGCACCTCCAGGGTGTCGGCGCCGCCCGCCTCGGTCACCGCCGCCAGCAGACGGCGCAGCTCCGCGGCGTACGCGGGCCAGCCGGGTGCCTCATCCAGTGCCGTCCTCACCTCCTCGGTGCGCGGGGCGACGACGAGCTCCACACTCACTCGGCGATCCACTTGGGCCTGTCACCATCCCTCCCGCATCGATGTCCAGGTCGTACGTGCCGTCCCGGGCCGAGTCCTCGGTCGGCTGGAGGGGGTGAATTCCCTCTGCCGCGTTGACGAAGTCACGTGAGACGCATGTGACGCGGGCGGAGACAAGGTGCGAAGGCGTGACCGCTACCGGGTCTCCACCGACTCGAACCGCCACCGGTGCACGGCGCGCGCCACCAATTCGCCCGCCGGTTCCGGCAGTTCCGGGAGTTCGGCGTCGTACGGCGCGTCCCACCAGGTGATGACGAGGACCCGGTCGCCCGGCGCCCGAAAGGTCTCCCGGCGCAGGGCCGCCCCGGGCAGCTCCTGCGCCCGTGCCCAGGCCAGCAGCTCCTCCCCGTGCCCGGGAACCGCCCGCGCCTCCCACATCAGCGCGACCGTCATGAGTACAGGTTCTCCGCGCTCACCTCGTGCACATGTTCATGGGTGCCGGGCACGTGAGGGTCCGTCACCGGCAGGGAGGAATCCGCCGAGAGGTCCCAACTGGACGCCGACCGCCCCCGGGCCACCATCTCCGCGCCCAGTGCCGCCACCATCGCCCCGTTGTCCGTGCACAGCTTGGGGCGAGGCACCCTGAGCCGGATGCCGGCCGATGCGCAGCGCTCCTGCGCCAGGGCCCGCAGTCGCGAGTTGGCCGCGACGCCGCCGCCGATCATGAGGTGGTCGACACCCTGGTCCTTGCAGGCCCGTACGGCCTTCCGCGTCAGCACGTCCACCACTGCCTCCTGGAAGGAGGCCGCCACGTCACGGACCGGCACCTCCTCGCCGGCCGCCCGCTTCGCCTCGATCCAGCGGGCCACGGCCGTCTTCAGACCGGAGAAGGAGAAGTCGTACGCCGGATCGCGCGGGCCGGTCAGGCCGCGCGGGAAGGCGATCGCCTCCGGGTCGCCCTCGCGCGCGTACCGGTCGATGACCGGACCCCCGGGGAAGCCCAGGTTCAGCACGCGCGCGATCTTGTCGAAGGCCTCGCCCGCCGCGTCGTCGATCGTCGAGCCCATCGGGCGGACGTCCGACGTGATGTCCGTCGACAGCAGCAGGGACGAGTGCCCCCCGGACACCAGCAGGGCCATCGTCGGCTCCGGCAGCGCCCCGTGCTCCAGCTGGTCCACGCAGATGTGGGAGGCCAGGTGATTCACCCCGTAGAGCGGTTTGCCGAGCGCGTAGGCGTACGCCTTCGCCGCCGAGACGCCGACGAGCAGCGCTCCCGCCAGGCCGGGGCCCGCGGTCACAGCGATGCCGTCCAGGTCCCGCGCACTCACCCCCGCCTCCTTCAGCGCGCGGTCGATGGTCGGCACCATCGCCTCCAGGTGTGCCCGGGAGGCGACCTCCGGCACCACACCGCCGAAGCGGGCGTGCTCGTCGACGCTGGAGGCGACGGCGTCGGCCAGCAGGGTGTGGCCCCGCACGATGCCGACGCCGGTCTCGTCGCAGGAGGTCTCGATGCCGAGGACGAGTGGTTCGTCAGCCATTGATCTCGGTTCCTTGTACAAAGGTCGCTGGGTCGGTCAGGCGCATCACCAGGGCGTCCACGTTCCCCGGCTGGTAGTAGCCGCGCCTGAACCCGATGGGTTCAAAGCCGAAGCGCTCGTACAGCTTCTGCGCGCGGACGTTGTCGATCCGGCACTCAAGCATCACTTCGGCGCAGTCGAAGGCGGTCGCCGCCTTCAGCAGCTCGGTGAGGAGACGGCTGCCGAGGCCCGTGCTCCAGTGGTCGCGGGCGACCGCGATGGTCTGGATGTCGGCGCCCACTGCGGAGCCGCTGTCGGACGCGATGCCGGCGCAGGCCAGCCCGGCGTACCCGACGATCCGGTCCCCCACCTCGGCCACCAGGTAGCGGCGCGTCGCCTCGGGGCCGCGCGAGTGGGCCAGCTCGGACCAGAACATGCCCCGCGACCAGGCGTCCTCGGGGAAGAGGTCCTTCTCCAGTTCGAGCACCGGGTCGATGTCCCACCAGCGCATCTCGCGCAGCCGAGGAGTCACGGTCGTCTCGGTCACTTGGGGGTGACCACCTTGTAGTTCTTCGGGACCTGGGCGTCCGGCCGGCGCAGGTACAGCGGCCGGGGCGCGGGCAGCTCCTCGCCCGCCGCCAGCTTCTCGGCGGCCAGGGAGGCCAGGGCCGCTGCCGACACGTGCTGCGGCTCGTGGGCGTTCGGGAAGGTGTCCGGGTACAGCAGCGCGCCCGCGCCGACCGCCGGGAGTCCGGCCACCTGGTCGGCGATGTCGGCGGGCCGGTCGACGGCCGGGCCCGACAGACGGGTCCGGGAGTCGGCGTACCGCGCCCAGTAGACCTCCTTGCGCCGGGCGTCGGTCGCCACGACGAAGGGGCCGTCGATGTCGGACGCGTAGGCGAGGCCGTCGAGGGTGCACAGGCCGTGCACGGGGACGCCGAGCGCGAGGCCGAAGGTGTCGGCGGTCATCAGCCCGACGCGCAGCCCCGTGTAGGGGCCGGGGCCGATGCCGACGACGATCCCGGTGACGGCGTCGAGCTTCAGCCCGGCCTCGGCGAACACACGGTCGACGGCCGGCAGCAGCAGCTCGCCGTGGCGGCGCGCGTCCACCTGGCTCGACGAGGCGATGACGTCCGTACCGTCGTGCACGGCGACGGTGACGGCGGGGGTGGCGGTATCCAGAGCGAGCAAGAGCACGCAAACAGCCTACGGCGCCCCGGGGCCCGTGTCGGCCGTCACGGTCGGGCGCCCGGTGACTGCTAACGTCGCCAAGGAGCACCTGGAAGCACGATCAAGCGCGACCGGGCCCGGCGAAGCACGACGAAGCACAACGCGGCACGACGAAACGCGGCGCACAAAGGCAGAGGTGGCGACGGTGGCAAGCAGAAGCTCGGGAATCGTGGCCGGGCTCACCGTGGCGGCCGTCGGGGCGGTCGGTTTCCTCGCCTACCAGGCGTCGGCGAGCGTGCCCGCCTCGCTCGGCAAGCCGAAGGCGAGCGCGTCACCCGCGGTGACGAAAGCCCCCCGGGTGAAGAAGAACCCCACCGTCCTCCCCGGCGGCTCCGGCACGGGCGAGCGGGTCGTGTACTCGGTGGGCGGCGACCGGGTGTGGCTCGTCGACGAGGACGGCGCGATCCGGCGTACGTTCACCGTGTCCCCCGGCACGGTCGACCCGACCCCGGGCCACTACCGGGTCACGTCGCGCTCCAATGCCGTCACGGGCACCGACGGCATCCCCATCGAGCACGTCGTGCGCTTCGCCATCCTGGACGGCGTGCCCGTCGGCTTCAGCGCGGCCACGAACGGTGTCGCGCGATCGGCCGACCCGTCGGTGCGCACGGGCGGCATCCGCGAGTCACGCGCGGACGGCGAGGCGATGTGGCGGTTCGCGACGATCGGCCGGCGCATCGTGGTGGTCCGCTGATCCGGTGACGCCACGATCAGCCGTTCCGGTGATCTGCCAGGGCCTGTCCGGCGGACCAAGTCGGAGCAAAGCCGCGGCGCCTCATGGGCACAGGTGAGCGGGGCCATGGGGCCCCGTGCGAGCGAAGCCGAGCGTGGGAGAGGGCGTGCCTGACCCCGCGTTGCCCCCGCTTCTCCGGCGTGATCCGCCGGACGGGCCTGGGGTCTTTCACTTGGATCAGGCCGGATCAGGGAGCGGGGTCCGGCCTGATCCAACGAGAGGCCCTAGGCGGCTTTCCTGCGCACCTCGGCCCGCTCCGCTGTCTCCGGGCCCGGCAGGCGCGGCGGCGTGGAGATCGTGTGGGCGGCCGCGCAGGAGGCCAGCAGGTCGCGCATGGACACCCCGGGCAGCGCATACGGCCGCGGCTGGACCACCTTGGTCTCGGCAGTGGACATGGACGCCTCCTGGAGGGCCGGGGGCGGACGTAGTTAGGTACACCTAACTACGGACTGGATACCATGTGACCACGCCCGGGACGCCCGGCGCAACATCGTGCCGACGTGTTGTCGGAACCTTCATACGAACCTCTCAGCGCCCGCCGACTCGTCAAGCCGAGAGCACGCTCAGATCCACCGTCGCCCACCGCTCCCCGAGCCCGGTCACCGTCACGTGCCGTACCTCGTCGGTGGTGTCCCCGACGGCCCGGTGGATGACGACCTGCAGCCGGTCCTCCGTCAGCTCCTCGACCTTGCCCTCGCCCCACTCCACAACGATCACCGAGTCGGGCAGCGAGACGTCGAGGTCGAGGTCCTCCATCTCGTCGAGCCCCCCGGAGAGACGGTAGGCATCGACATGGACGAGCGGCGGGCCGTCCCCGAGGGAGGGGTGCACACGGGCGATGACGAAGGTCGGTGACGTGACGGCACCCCGCACGCCGAGGCCCTCGCCGAGCCCGCGCGTGAGCGTCGTCTTGCCCGCGCCGAGCTCCCCGCTGAGCATCACGAGGTCACCGGCGCGCGCCAGCTTGGCCAGTCGGCGGCCCAGTTCCCGCATCTGCTCGGGGGAGGTGACGGTCAGTTCGAGGTCAGCCGGGTTGCGCGGTGCTGCTGGTGCTTCCATAGCCACCCACGGTAGCCCCTGCGGGCACCGCACCCGCGCGGGTGAGCAGGTCGGCGAGGCGGTCGGTGACCACTTCCGGGTGTTCCAGCATCACCAGGTGCCCGGCGTCCGGCACGAGGACCAGTTCGGCCTCGGGCAGCAGGTCGGCGATGGCCTCGCTGTGCTCGCTGGGCGTGACCAGGTCGGCGACCCCGGCCAGCACGAGCACCGGCATGCCGGTGAAGTGGGCGAGCGCCTCGGTCTTGTCGTGGTCGGTGAACGCCGGGTAGAACTCGGCGACCACGTCGATCGGCGTGCCCTCGATCATCCGCTCGGCGAACCGCTCGACCCCGGGGTCGACGTCCCGGGACGCGAACGAGTAACGCTTGATGATCCCGGCGAACAGCTCCGCCGTCGCCCGGCGCCCCTTCTCCACCAGCTCGGCCCGCTGCCCCAGCGCCTTCAGCACTCCGGGGAGCACCCGCCGCACCGCGTTGACGCCCGCGACGGGCAGCCCGAAGTTGACCTCGCCGAGCCGTCCCGACGACGTACCGACCAGTGCGGTACCCACCACGCGTTCCCGGATGAAGTCGGGGTACAGGGCGGCCAGCGCCATCACCGTCATGCCGCCCATGGAGTGCCCGACGAGCACGATCGGCCCGTCCGGCGCGGCGGCGTCGACGACGGCCTTCAGGTCGCGGCCCAACTGGTCGATGGTGACGGGCGCGTCGTCCTGGATCTGCGCCGCCCCCCGCCCGGACCGCCCGTGGCTGCGCTGGTCCCAGTGCACGGTCCGTACGACACCCCGCAGCGCCGCCCGCTGGAAGTGCCAGGAGTCCTGGTTGAGGCAGTAGCCGTGGCTGAAGACGACGGTGACCGGCAGGGGGGCCTTGCGGCCGAAGAGCCGGCGACGACGAGGGGCGGGGCCGCCCTCGGGCTCGACGTCGTCGACCTCGTAGTACAGCTCGGTGCCGTCGTCCGCGTACGCCTTGCCGGGCGTCCCGCGCAGCGACCCGTACGGTCCGGTGGAGTCGAGGGCGAGCTGCGCCTTTCTGCGCATGCCCCGGCCGACCGTCATCCGTTCGATGGCGACCCCGGCGGCCGCGCCCGCGGCGAGGACACCTATCGCGGCGCCCGCGATGCCGGTCGCCCTGCGCCAGCCCCCAGCTGTCGCGTCAGCGGCGGAGGCCACGGCCACCGAGGCGGCGTGCGCGACGGCCTCCGCACTGCTCTCGCTCACGTACCGCTCCTCTTCGCTGCTGAATCGCTGGTCTCGCCGGTGGGGGTGATGCAGGTGTTGCCCATGCCGTGTCCGTGCGGGTTACCCGTCTTGTTGCTTATTCACATGGCCGCATCCGTGCGGCCGCACACATGTGGACGCATTCAGGTGGCCACATTGACGTAGACGCGGGGAACGCGTGTTCCGATCCGGGTGACGATCTCATACGCGATGGTGCCCGCCGCCTGCGCCCAGTCCTCGGCGGTGGGCTCACCGCGGTCGCCGGGCCCGAACAGGACCGCCTCCGAGCCGACTTCGGGCTCGTCGCCGCCGAGGTCGACGACGAACTGGTCCATCGCTACGCGCCCGGCGACGGTACGCCATTTACCGCCGACCAGGACCGGTCCGGCCCCCGAGGCGTGCCGCGGGACGCCGTCCGCGTAGCCGACGGGGACGAGACCGAGGGTGGTGGCACCCGGAGTGACGTAGTGGTGGCCGTAGCTGACGCCATGTCCGCCGGGGACGTGCTTCACCAGCGCGACGGACGCCGACAGCGTCATCACGGGACGCAGCCCGAAGTCGGCGGGCGCGCCGAGCTCGGGGCTGGGCGAGATGCCGTAGAGGGCGATCCCGGTGCGGACGAGGTCGAAGTGGGTCTCGGGGAGCGTGAGCGTGGCCGGCGAGTTGGCGATGTGCCGCACCTCGGGGCGTACGCCCTGCTGTTCGGCGTACGCCACCATTTTCCGGAAGAGGCTGACCTGGGCCTCGATGGAGGGATGCCCGGGCTCGTCGGCACAGGCGAGGTGCGACCACAGCCCGGTGACCCGGACGAGCCCCTCGGCCTCGGCGCGCAGGGCCTCGCCGACCAGTTCGGCCCAGTCCGCCCCCGGCTGGCAGCCGTTGCGCCCGAGCCCGGTGTCGGCCTTGAGCTGGATCCGGGCAGGCCGTCCGGCCGACCGCGCCGCCTCCCGCACCTCGGCCAGGGCCCACATCCCGCTCACCGAGACGTCGAGATCGGCCTCGATCGCCTCCCGCCAGGGCCCGCCGGGCGTCCACAGCCAGCACAGGATCCGCACCTCGGCCGGCACCCCGGCGCGTTCACGCAGCGCGAGGGCCTCCTCCGGCGTGGCCGTACCGAGCCAGGTCGCGCCCGCCTCCACGGCCGCCCGCGCACACGGGATCGCGCCGTGGCCGTACCCGTCGGACTTGACCACGGCCATGAGCTCCGCGCCCGACGCCAGCGCGCGCAGGGCCCTCACATTGGCCCGCAACGCGGCCAGATCGATCTCGGCACGGGCTCGCAGGGGCGCCGTCGGCACAGGTGCTGTCTCATTCATGGCGCACCCAGTGTCTCAGAGCCACCGGACAGCCCACGGCAACCAACATCATCCAGCCCGTCCGGCGGTTGGGGAACGAGGCCCGTCGGGCCGAAGCGGGGGCCGGGTCCGGGGCGCCGCCCGCGGGACGGGACGGGTGAGGGCGGCGGGAGCGAGAACCCTCACGACACGACGTCCCGCCAGGCCCGCCCCACCGCCTCAGCCACATCATGCGCCCCCACCGGCGCCCCCTCCGCCGCAAACCGCCCCGCCAGCCCGTGCAGATAAGCCCCCACACTCCCCGCATCCACCGCCGACAATCCCGCCGCCAACAGGGACCCCGCCAGCCCCGACAGCACATCCCCACTCCCTGCGGTCGCCAGCCACCCGGTCCCTGTGGCATTCACCCGCACCACACCCGCACCCCCCGCCCCAGCGACCAACGTCGTCGATCCCTTCAACAACACCGTCGCCCCATACCGCCCCGCCAACTCCCGCACCGCGGCCAGCCGCGCCCCCTCGACCTCCTCGCGCGCGACCCCCAACAACGCGGCCGCCTCCCCCGCATGCGGAGTCATCAACGTCGGCGCCCCGCGCCCCCGCACAGCCCCCACCTCCGCCAACCGCAACCCGTCCGCGTCGATCAGCACCGGCACCTCCGCCTCCAGCACCTCCGCCACGGTCGCCGCGTCGTCCCCGGCCCCCGGCCCGACGACCCACGCCTGCACCCGCCCCGCCCTCCGCGGTCCCTGGTCCGACACGAGCGTCTCCGGGAACCGGGCGATCACAGCGTTCCCCGCAGGGCCCACGTACCGCACGGCCCCCGCCCCGCCCCGCAGCGCCCCCGCCACCGCGAGCACGGCCGCCCCGGGATAGCGCGCGGACCCGGCCGCGATTCCCACCACACCCCGCCGGTACTTGTCGCTCTCGGCGGCGGGCCTGGGCAGCAACCGCGCCACATCGGCGTGCTGCAGGGCCTCCAATTCAGCCTGCGCGGGCAGTTCCAGCCCGATGTCGACCAACCGCACCGCCCCGGCGTACTCCCGCGCCGGGTCGACGAGCAACCCCGGCTTGTGCGTACCGAACGTGACCGTCAGATCCGCCCGCACGGCGGCGCCGTGCACCTCGCCCGTGTCCACGTCCACGCCACTCGGCAGGTCCACGGCGACGACCGCGGCCCGCGATCGCTGCGCCGCGGCCGCCAGCGGCACCGCGTCCGGCCGCAGACCGCCCTTGCCGCCGATCCCGACGATGCCGTCCAGCACCAGATCGGCCCGCTCGATCAGCGCGTCCGCGGCGCTGGGTGGGACCGTGCGCCCACCCGCCCTCCGCAACGCCGCCAGACCCCCCGCATGGGTCCGCTCGGGCGCCAGCAGCACCGCCGTGACCCCCGCGCCACGCCGGGCGAGCCGGGCTCCGGCGTACAGGGTGTCGCCGCCGTTGTCACCGCTGCCGACCAGCAGGACGACACGGCTGCCGTACACCCGGCCCAGCAAGTCGGCGCAGGCGGCGGCCAGTCCGGCCACCGCCCGCTGCATCAACGCCCCTTCCGGAAGCCTCGCCATCAGCTCCCGCTCCGCCGTCCTGACCGTCTCCACGCTGTACGCACTACGCATGCGGTCGAGTCTTCCCCGTCCCCGACGAAACTTCCCCGTCCGGGCCCACCGCGCCGCACCCATTGACGCTTTGCCACCCCTTTGCCAAACTCGCGACCCCCACAGGATGAATCGATTCAGTCGAACGCGGGCCCTTTCGATTCGACGACAGGACGGACGGTACGGACCATGGGACGCAGAGCCGCGCTCTTCTGCCGCATCACCACAGCCGCCGCCACCCTCGCCACCGCTGCCGCCGCCTTGACGGCCCCCGCCACCGCGGCCCCCTCCCCGGCCCCGGCCGCCGCCTGCGGCGAAGGCACCTACCAGGCCGAAGCCGTCCTCAACGGCAGCACCTGGACCGCCCGGCGCGGCAGCGGCACCGTCTACACCGGCACCGACCTGCGCGCCGCGGTCCAGGCGGCCGTGAACAGCCTCACCGCCGGCCGCACGGCCAAGGAACGCGTCGTGGTCCGCGGCTCCGGCTCCGTCTCCGCCGGCTCACGCATCTCACTCCCCAGCTATACGACCCTCGACGTCTGCGGCACCATCAACGTCACCGGTACGGGATCCGGTGACCAGGCCCCGATCTACTCCCGCGGCACCCGGGACATCGAGGTCCAGCACCTCAACCTGACCGGCACCCCGCTGTACGGCGTCTTCCTGCGCAACGTCCAGAACGTGGTCCTCGGCCGGCTCGACATGCGCCTCTCCCGCGGCCTCGGCGTACGCATCGACAACCGCGGCGACACCAGCCAGTGGACGCGGAACGTCCGCATCGACACCGTGTACGTCTCCGGCGCGTCCAGCCACGCGGTCGAGACGTACGGCGTCGACGGGCTCACCCTCGGCACGGTCACCGCCCGTAACGTGGGCGAGTCGGGGCTGCTGCTCAACCAGACCATCAACGCCACCGTCACGAAGGTGGACGCGGAGAACGCGGGCACCGGCACCGGCTACGCCGCCTTCCGCATGGCCAACCGCAACGGCCGCGTGGGCAGCGGCTACCCCGCCAACATCCGTGTCGGCGAGGTCGTCGCGCGCGGCGGCGGACGCGGCGTTTTCTGCGTCTCGGAGAGCGGCGGCGCTGTCATCGACAAGGTGACGCTGTCCCACACCGGCAACAACGCGATCCTGATCGAGAACTGCTACAACGTGACCCTCGCCGCTCAGAACGGCACCGTCACAGGCGGCGGCGAGATCCGCCTCGCGGCCCGCTCCGAGTTCCCGAACAACAAGGACATCACCGTCCAGAACCTGACGGTCACCAACTCGGCCATCAGGGAAAGCCCGTGCGGCGAGAACACGACGTTCCGCAACATCACCCGGGTCAACACGAGCCAGAACATCTGCTGAGGCGAGCCGGACGGGGTGGGGCCGGGCAAGACCGGCCTCACCCTTCCGCGATCACGACCGCCGAGGCCACCCCCGCGTCATGGCTCAACGACACATGCCACGACATCACCCCCAGCTCCGCCGCCCGAGCCGCCACCGTCCCGGTCACCCGCAACCGGGGCCGCCCGCTGTCCTCGACGTACACCTCGGCGTCCGTCCACAGCAGCCCGGGCGGGGCCCCGAGCGCCTTGGCGAGAGCCTCCTTGGCGGCAAACCGCACGGCGAGCGAGGCGACGCCCCGACGCTCCCCGCTCGGCAACAACAACTCCTTCTCACAGAACAGCCGCTTCAACAGCCCAGGCGTACGCTCCAACGACGCCGCGAACCGCTCGATCTCGGCTACGTCGATGCCGACCCCGATGATGCTCATGTGGTGCACCTTAGGTCCTGCCCAGCCTGCGAAGTGACCGTCGGGGCCGCCCGCTTCGCTGCCGGTGTCGCGCTTGCGCGCCCCAGTTCCTCGGCACCTCAACGCCTCAGCCCCTCGGCCCCTCCCCCTCAACTCACTCCACTGTCACCGACTTCGCCAGGTTCCGAGGCTGATCCACCTCGTTCCCCCGGGCCGTAGCCAGCTCACACGCGAACACCTGCAACGGCACCGTCGCCACCAGTGGCTGGAGCAGCGTCGGGGTGGCCGGGATCCAGATCAGGTGGTCGGCGTAGGGGACGACCGCCTCGTCGCCCTCCTCCGCGATCACGATCGTCCGCGCGCCCCTCGCCCGGATCTCCTGGATGTTGGACACGATCTTGTCGTGCAGGACGGACCGGCCTCGCGGCGACGGAACGACCACCACCACCGGCAGGTCCTCCTCGATCAGCGCGATCGGCCCGTGCTTCAGCTCGCCCGCCGAGAAGCCCTCGGCGTGCATGTACGCCAGCTCCTTCAGCTTCAGCGCGCCCTCCAGCGCCACCGGGTAGCCCACGTGCCGCCCCAGGAACAGCACCGTGTTCTTGCGAGCGAGCGTCCGCGCCAGTTCCCGTACCGGCTCCATCGTCTCCAGGACCCGCTCCACCTCACCGGAGATGTGCGCCAGGTCCCGGATCACGGCCGAGATCTCGTCGCCCCACTTGGTACCGCGCACCTGGCCGAGATACAGCGCGACGAGGTAGCAGGCGACCAGCTGGGTGAGGAACGCCTTGGTGGAGGCGACCGCGACCTCCGGGCCCGCGTGCGTGTAAAGCACCGCGTCCGACTCGCGTGGGATGGTCGAGCCGTTGGTGTTGCAGATCGCCAGCACCTTGGAGCCCTGCTCCCGGGCGTGCCGCAGCGCCATCAGCGTGTCCATGGTCTCGCCGGACTGCGAGATGGCGATGACCAGCGTGCGCGGGTCGAGGATCGGGTCCCGGTACCGGAACTCGCTCGCCAGTTCCACCTCGCACGGGATACGGGTCCAGTGCTCGATGGCGTACTTGGCGATCAGCCCGGCGTGGAAGGCCGTACCGCAGGCGATGATGACGATCTTGTCGACCTCGCGCAGCACCCCCGTAGGGATCCGCACCTCGTCCAGCGTCAGCGAACCGGACGCGTCGATGCGCCCCAGCAACGTGTCGGCGACCGCCTTCGGCTGCTCGGCGATCTCCTTGAGCATGAAGTAGTCGTAACCCCCCTTCTCCGCGGCCGACGCGTCCCAGTCGACGTGGTAGGAGCGCACCTCAGCCGGACGGCCGTCGAAGCCGGTGACGGTCACCCCGTCCCGGCGCAGCTCCACCACCTGGTCCTGGCCCAGCTCGATGGCCGACCGCGTGTGGGCGATGAACGCGGCGACGTCCGAGGCGAGAAACGCCTCGCCCTGTCCGACGCCCACCACCAGCGGCGAGTTCCGCCGCGCCCCCACGACCACGTCCGGATCGTCGGCATGCACCGCGACCAACGTGAACGCGCCCTCCAGGCGCCGGCAGACCAGCCGCATCGCCTCCGCCAGGTCGGCGCAGGAGGAGTACTCCTCGGCGAGCAGATGCGCGACGACCTCGGTGTCCGTCTCGGAGGTCAGGTCGTGCCCACGCTCCGTCAGCTCCGCCCGCAGCACGGCGAAGTTCTCGATGATGCCGTTGTGCACCACGGCGACGCGCCCCGCGTTGTCGAGGTGCGGGTGGGCGTTGGCGTCGGTCGGCCCGCCGTGCGTGGCCCACCGGGTGTGCCCGATGCCCGTGGCCCCCGTCGGCAGGGGCCGGTCCACCAGCTCCTTCTCCAGGTTGACCAGTTTCCCGGCCCTCTTCGCGGCGGCCAGCCCGCCGTCCGCCAACACGGCGACGCCCGCCGAGTCGTACCCCCGGTACTCCAGACGCTTCAGCCCGGCCATCACGACTTCGAGGGCCGACTGTGGCCCCACGTATCCCACGATTCCGCACATGAGCCGCAGCCTACGGGCCGAAGCCCGGCATTTTCCGGCACCGCGTGCCCGAATTCGGAAATTTTCAGCCCCGAACGACCACGAAAACCCACTACAACGCCGAGCGTGACGGAGCCCACCCGCCATCGCCTTCAAACTCCGTTAACAATGGACTGTGATCTCTCCGGTCTCCTCGATACCCCGGAGCGCCCACCGGCAGAAGCCGGAGGCGACTCCCTACGTCGACCTCACCCGCGCCGAGTGGAGCGCGCTGCGTGACAAGACGCCGCTGCCGCTCACCGCGGAGGAGGTCGAGAAGCTGCGCGGCCTCGGTGACGTCATCGACCTCGACGAGGTGCGGGACATCTACCTCCCGCTCTCCCGCCTCCTCAACCTCTACGTCGGCGCCACGGACGGCCTCAGAGGCGCCCTCAACACCTTCCTCGGCGAACAGGGCTCCCAGTCGGGCACGCCCTTCGTCATAGGGGTCGCCGGTTCGGTCGCAGTCGGCAAGTCCACCGTCGCCCGACTCCTGCAGGCCCTGCTCTCCCGCTGGCCCGAGCACCCACGCGTGGAACTGGTCACCACGGACGGTTTCCTGCTCCCCACCAGAGAGCTGGAGGCCCGCGGCCTGATGTCGCGGAAAGGTTTCCCCGAGTCCTACGACCGCCGCGCCCTCACCCGCTTCGTCGCCGACATCAAGGCCGGCAAGGACGAGGTGACGGCCCCCGTCTACTCGCACCTCATCTACGACATCGTCCCCGACCAGCGCCTCACGGTCCGCCGCCCCGACATCCTCATCGTCGAGGGCCTGAACGTCCTCCAGCCGGCCCTCCCCGGCAGCGACGGCCGCACCCGCGTCGGCCTCGCCGACTACTTCGACTTCAGCGTGTACGTCGACGCGAGCACCGAGGACATCGAGCACTGGTACCTCAGCCGGTTCCGCAAACTGCGCGCGACCGCCTTCCAGAACCCGAACTCGTACTTCCGCAAGTACACCCAGGTCTCCGAGGAGGAGGCCCTCGACTACGCCCGCACGCTGTGGCGCACCATCAACAAGCCCAACCTGGTGGAGAACATCGCCCCCACCCGCGGCCGGGCCACCCTGGTCGTGCGCAAGGGCCAGGACCACAAGGTGCAGCGCCTGCGGCTGCGGAAGCTGTGACGGCGACCTGTTAGATAGGCGTCATGCTGCATCTGCGCCTGATCACGCCGTCCGACAAGACCGACGACGTGGTTCGTCTGATCGAGACGACGGTCGGCACCACGCATGTCGTCGTGCTGCCGGGCGCCGCCCGCAACCCGGCGGGGGACGTCGTCATGTGCGACGTCGCCCGCGAGGCGGGAGACGAACTCCTCAGCGCCCTTCAGGAGTTGGGCCTCGAAAAAAGCGGCTCCATCGCTGTCGAGAACATCGACCTGTCGCTGTCCATGCGGGCCGACAAGGCCGAGGCGGAGGCTCCCGGCGAAGGCGCGGACGCGGTCCTGTGGGAGCACCTGACCGACGCCACACACGAGGAGTCGACCCTCTCCGTCACCTACCTCGCCTTCATCACACTGGCCACGATGATCGCGGCCTGCGGTGTGGTGCTGGACAACGCGGTCCTGATCGTCGGCGCGATGGCCGTGGGCCCGGAGTTCGGCCCGCTCGCCGGCATCTCCACCTCGATCGTGCAGCGCGCCCCCCGCCTGGCCCTGCGCTCCCTGATCGCACTTCTGGTGGGCTTCGCCGTCGCCATGGCGGTGACCGTGGGCTTCAGCCTCTTCATGGACGCCCTCGACCTGTTCAGCAAAGCCCAGCTGGAGGCCGACCGCCCCCAGACCGGCTTCGTCTACGCCCCCGACGCCTTCTCGTTCATCGTCGCCGTCCTCGCCGGCGTCGCGGGCACCCTCTCCCTGACCTCCGCCAAGTCCGGCGCCCTCGTAGGCGTGGCCATCTCGGTGACGACGGTCCCCGCAGCCGCCAACGCGGCAGTGGCTCTCAGCTTCGGCGACACGAAACAAACCTGGGGCTCAACAGAACAACTCCTCCTGAACCTCCTGGGCATCATCCTGGCGGGAACGATGACCCTGCTGGCCCAGAAATGGCTCTGGTCCCGTCAACGTGCGATCAAGCGGTAGAACAGCACCGCCAAGGGGCGCGGGGAACTGCGCGACCAGCCACGACGAATCCGCAGGCCGAAACGCACAGATCCCTCCACCCCAACCGGCTCTTAACCCAGCGCTGACTTCACCACATCCGCCAACCGCCCAGCCACGGACCGAGCCTGATCGATGTCCGCGGCCTCAACCATCACCCGCACCAACTGCTCAGTCCCCGAAGGCCGCAGCAACACCCGCCCGGTCGCCCCCAACTCCCGCTCCGCCTCACTGACGGCAGCAGCAAGCTCGGCCGAGTCCCCGACACGGGTCCTGTCCACGTCCGGCACATTGATCAGCACCTGCGGCAACCGCTCCATGACGGACGCCAGCTCCCGAAGCGTCCGTCCGGTCTGTGCGACCCGAGCCGCCAGCATGAGCCCGGTCAGCGTGCCGTCGCCGGTGGTCGCGTGATCCAGGATGATCACGTGCCCGGACTGCTCGCCGCCGAGGGCGTAGCCGTGCTCCTTCATCTCCTCCAGCACGTACCGGTCACCGACCGCCGTCTGGATGAGCCGCAGCCCCTCGCGCTCCAGCGCGAGCTTGAAGCCGAGGTTGGACATGACGGTCGCGACGACGGTGTCGGACCGCAGCACGGAACGCTCCCGCATGGCGAGGGCGAGCACCGCGAGGATCTGGTCCCCGTCGATCTCCTCACCCGTGTGGTCCACGGCGAGGCACCGGTCGGCGTCCCCGTCGTGCGCGATACCGAGATCCGCGCCCTGAGCGACGACGGCTTCCTTCAGCTTCTCCAGATGCGTCGACCCGCAGCCGTCGTTGATGTTGAGCCCGTTCGGCTCAGCGCCGATGGTGACGACCTCCGCGCCGGCCCGCGCGAACGCCTCCGGCGAGACCCGGGCGGCGGCGCCGTGCGCCTCGTCGAGGACGATCTTCAGCCCGTCGAGGCGGTTGGGGAGTACGGCGATGAGGTGGGCGACGTACCGGTCGAAGCCCTCGCTGTAGGTCCGTACGCGTCCGACGCCCGAGCCGGTCGGCCGGTCCCAGGGCGCGCCCGTGCGGTGCTCGTCGTAGACGGACTCGATCCGGCCCTCGAGCTCGTCGGCGAGTTTGTGGCCGCCGCGGGCGAAGAACTTGATGCCGTTGTCGGGCATGGCGTTGTGGCTCGCGGAGAGCATCACGCCGAGGTCGGCACCGAGCACGCCGGTGAGGTAGGCGACGGCGGGTGTCGGCAGCACGCCGACGCGCAGGACGTCCACGCCGGCGCTGGCGAGACCGGCGACCACGGCGGCCTCCAGGAACTCCCCGGACGCTCGCGGGTCCCGTCCGACCACCGCGGTCGGCCTGTGGCCCTCGAAGGTGCCCGCCTCGGCCAGTACGTGCGCCGCCGCGACGGACAGACCGAGCGCCATCTCGGCCGTCAGATCCGCGTTGGCGACACCGCGCACGCCGTCCGTGCCGAAGAGTCGTCCCACGTGTCCTCCTGAGGAAGCGTCAGTGACGGAAGTCGTGTGCCGGTGCGGCCCACGCACGGGACTTCCGCGTACCAGGCCTACGATGCCTGATCATCCGATCGCACAAGCCTTTGAGCGTCTTGTGCCGTTATACGCCCGAAGGCTGTGATAAACGAACGCCCCGGCGGCACAGGCGTGCCGCCGGGGCGTTCGGAGTACGTGCAGGCAGCGAGCGATTAGCGCTTGCTGTACTGCGGGGCCTTGCGGGCCTTCTTCAGACCGGCCTTCTTGCGCTCGACCGCACGGTCGTCGCGCTTGAGGAAGCCGGCCTTCTTGAGCGGGCCGCGGTTGTTGTCGACGTCGGCCTCGTTCAGCGCACGGGCGACACCGAGACGGAGCGCACCGGCCTGACCGGAGACACCGCCACCGGCGATGCGGGCGACGACGTCGTAGCGGCCCTCGAGCTCGAGCACCTTGAAGGGCTCGTTGACTTCCTGCTGGTGCACCTTGTTCGGGAAGTAGTCCTCGAGGGTGCGACCGTTGATCTTCCACTTGCCGGAGCCCGGGACGATCCGGACGCGGGCGATGGCGTTCTTGCGACGGCCCAGGCCGGCGGCCGGCTGCGGGTCGCCGAAGCGGGAGGCCATGGACTCGGAGGTGTACTCGCCCTCGACGGGGACGTCCGACTCCGTGGTGTAGCTGTCAATGTCGACGAGCTCAGTCTCTTCGACCGGCTGCTCGGTGGTGGTCTCGGCCACGATTCTCCTCAGATTCTGTTCAGTCTTAGGGGGTGGCCGGACTTACTGCGCGACCTGGGTGATCTCGAACGGCACCGGCTGCTGCGCAGCGTGGGGGTGCTGGTCACCCTTGTAGACCTTCAGCTTCGAGAGCATCTGACGGCCCAGCGTGTTCTTGGGAAGCATGCCCTTGACGGCCTTCTCGATGGCCTTCTCGGGGTTCTTGTCGAGCAGCTCGTCGTAACGGACGGAGCGCAGACCACCCGGGTAGCCCGAGTGGCGGTACGCCATCTTCTGGGTCCGCTTGTTCCCGGAGAGGTGCACCTTGTCGGCGTTGATGATGATGACGAAGTCACCGGTGTCAACGTGGGGGGCGTAGATCGGCTTGTGCTTGCCGCGCAGGATGGAGGCGGCAGTGCTGGCGAGACGGCCCAGGACGATGTCCTGAGCGTCAATGACGTGCCACTGGCGCGTCACATCGCCGGGCTTGGGGCTGTACGTACGCACGGTTCGTAGCCTTCGCTTCTTCAGTGAATGGTCCTGACAGGTCACCGAAGACGATCACGACAGCCCAGACCGCACTGCGGTGACGCATACCGCGTGCTGGTCGCTGGTCATCGGCCCGGTGGACCGGTGTAAGGGCCCGTCCCGTGAGAATGAGCAAGCCAATACACAACGAACATGCAGGATACCCGTGTCGCCCCTGAGGGGTCAAAACGCGGGATCACTGCTGGTTCTCACCTTACCGGCCGCTTCTCCCTCCCGGCGCGGCGCGACGAACGCCCCGGCGCCCCGGGAGGGCCTGGCCCGGGCGCAGTGGCACATCACCGTCACCGCGAGAGCGCACAGCGTCACCGCGTCCTTGAAGGCCCGCCGTCGCCCCGGTTCCAGATACGGCCAGGTCAGGCCGGGTACCTGCGGCACCAGCGCGAGCCAGAACCAGGGACCGCGGGCGGCCGAGCCGACGTACGGCACTCCGGCGAGCAGCAGCGGCAGCACGACCAGGAGGTAGTGGTCGTACGACGGTCTTGAGACAAGGAACACGGAGAGCATCAGGGTCGTGGCGGTCTCGGCGAGGCGCAGCGGGCCCGGATCGGCGCGGCGCCAGCGCCGGTACGCGCAGACCGCCCCGGCCGCGCAGGCGAGCACGGCCAGGGCCTCGGCCAGAGGCACCGGCACCCCGAGCCGGGGCAGCACCGCGGCCGGGGACGCCTCGTAGAGCCGTACGAAGGCGTCGTCGCCGCGCAGCAGGAACGGCAGGGTGCGGGTGAGGAAGCCCGCCGGGTCGGGCAGCAGGAGCGCCGAGACGGCGGACGCACCCGTCGGCACCAGGACCAGCAGACCGAGCGCACGCCGACGGCGGGCGAAGACGAACAGCAGCGCGACCGGTGCCAGCAGCGGCTTCAGGGCCACCGCGGCGCCGATCACCGCCCCCGCCGCCGGCCACCCGCCCCGGCTCGCCAGGAGCAGACCCAGCGGCAGCGCGAGCGCCGCGGTCACGGTCCAGTTCCCGAGCAGGACCAGGTGCGCGAAGGGCGCGAAGCCGACCGCGAGCCCGGTCAGGCCCAGGGCGGCGAGGCGGCTGCGCAGCGGGACACCGTGCAGACGCAGGGCACAGGCCCAGCCCACGGCCACGCAGCCCGTGACCGCGAGCGGCACCAGCACCCGCAGCACGTCCTGCGGCAACAGCGCCTGCGGAACGGCGGCGAGCACCGCGCTCGGCAGATACAGGAAGTGCGGATCGTCGTACGGCGAACCCCCCGCCAGCCAGGTCCGGGCCGCCCGGACGACGATCGCGTTGTCCATCCCGCCGTCCGGGGTCGCCCGCGCCACATGAGCCGCCATCGCCCCCAGCACGGCCGCGAGCACCACCCACGACTGCCAGGGTGCCCGTCGCACCAACCACCCGGAGATGTCGTTTTTGCCCGTCCTCATTGACGGAACGCTAGGTGCTGCGAAGCCTGTCGGAGCGGAACAGCACACCCCATGTCCCGTCTAAGATGCGCCCCATGAGCTATGGGCAGGGGGGACCTCAGTCGCAGTGGGATCCCTGGAAACCGAATTCGCAGCAGCCGTGGAACGGCGGTAGCGGCGACTCTCCGGACTGGGCCGCTCTCGCTGAAGCGTCGGAGACACGTGCCAGGCGCCGTCGGCTGTTCTTCATCGGCGGCGGTGTGGTGGCCACGCTCGCCGTGGGCACGGCCGTGGCCATGGCCGTGGTGTCGGCGAGCGGCGGTGACGAGGCGAACAAGCCGACGTCCTCGCTGCCCGCGGCCTCGGACCTTCCGAGCGAGTCCGCCTCGGCACCGTCGTTCGCGCCGACCAGCGCCCCTCCCCCGCTGGACCCGAAGGAGTTCGTCTCCGACAAGGGCAAGGACACGGCCTCGAACAGCCCGGACATCCTCTTCCCGGGCACGCAGCTCACCATGGGCTCGACCGTGTACAAGAAGGGTCCGAAGGGCGACACCACCGACTGCGCCTCGGCCGTCCAGGGCACGCTGCCCAAGGTCCTCAAGGACAACGGCTGCACCCGCCTGATGCGCGTCACCTACACCAAGGGCGGCGTCGCGGTGACGGTCGGCGTGGCCGTGTTCGACACCGAGGCCCAGGCCACCAAGGCCAAGGGGCAGGCCGACAGCAAGAGCATCGTGAAGTCGCTCACCGGCAAGGGCGTGGGCGCCTTCTGCGACGGCGCCGTCTGCCGCTCGACCACCAACGCCTACGGCCGCTACGCCTACTTCACCATCGCAGGCTTCACCAACGGCAAGGACGTGACCACGAAGGACACGGCCGTCTTCTCGGCCGGCGACGACCTCGCCGAGTTCACGTTCCGCCAGATCCGCAGGCGCGGCGAGGCCCAGGCGTCCGCGGCCGCCAACTCCTGACTGCCTCCGAGCGGGGCCGGGTCAGCAGCACCCGGCCCCGGGCAGCGTCCGCTTGTTGCGCGCCTCCTTGTTGCGCGCGGCCAGCAGCTCGTCCGCCGGGTAGCCGACCTCCTCCAGCGTCAGTCCGTGCGGCCGTACGACATGCACCGCCGAGTCCCGTACGCCGGCGGCCAGCACCTTCCCGGGCCACTCCGCCCCCCGGTGCCCGTCCCCCACGAACAGCAGCGCCCCGATGAGCGAGCGCACCATGTTGTGGCAGAAGGCGTCCGCCCGCACGGTGGCGGTGATGATCCCGTCCTCACCCTTGACCAGGCTCAGCTCCTGGAGCGTACGGATGGTGGTGGCCCCCTCCCGACGCTTGCAGTAGGCCGCGAAGTCGTGCTCCCCCAGCAGCCGCTGGGCGGCCTCGTTCATCGCGTCGACGTCGAGCGGCCAGTCGTGCCACAGCACATGATTCCGCAGCAGCGGATCCACGCCCCCGGGGTTGTCGGTGACCCGGTACGCGTACCGCCGCCAGACGGCCGAGAACCGTGCGTTGAAGCCGCTGGGCGCCTCCCGCAGCGCCCACACCCGCACATCCCGCGGCAGCCGCCCCGCGAGCCGCTTCAACAGCTTCTCGTGGTGCTCCCGCCAGACCCCCTCCGGCAGATCGACATGGGCAACCTGCCCCCGCGCGTGCACCCCGGCGTCGGTCCGCCCTGCCACGGTCAACTCGTACGTGGTGTCCCTCGACCGCGTAACGGTCCGCAGGGCATCCTCGATCTCCCCCTGCACGGTCCGCCGCCCCCCGGCCTGCTTGGCCCACCCGGAGAACTCGGTGCCGTCATAGGAAAGGTCGAGGCGGACGCGGACATGACCGGGTGCTACTTCATCACTCACGTGGAGATCCTCTCAGGAACACAAGAGCGGGCCCGCTCCTCGAAAGGAACGGGCCCGCAACGCCCTAAAGGGGCGCGGGGAACTGCGCGAACAACCACGGCGAAGCCGCAGCCGCCAACCGAACAGAACCCCGCAGATGCTTACGCGTCCTTGGACTCCTCGGCGGGAGCCTCGGCGGCGTCCTCGACCTCGGTCGCCTCGGCGGCCTTGGTCTCCTCGGCCTCCTTGACCGCACGCTTCGTCGCGGCCTCGGCCTCACCGGTCGCCTGCTGCGCCACCGTCAGCGCCTCGACCAGCTCGATGACAGCCATGGGCGCGTTGTCGCCACGGCGGTTACCGATCTTGGTGATGCGGGTGTAGCCACCCGGACGGTTCTCGTAGCGCGGGCCGATCTCGGTGAAGAGCGTGTGGACGACGCTCTTGTCCGTGATGACCTGGAGCACCTGACGGCGGTTGTGAAGGTCGCCCTTCTTCGCCTTGGTGACCAGACGCTCGGCGTACGGCCGCAGACGGCGGGCCTTCGCCTCGGTGGTGGTGATACGGCCGTGCTCGAAGAGGCTCTTCGCGAGGTTCGCGAGCAGCAGCTTCTCGTGCGCGGCACTGCCGCCCAGACGGGCACCCTTGGTGGGCTTCGGCATGGTGTTTCTCCTAGGTGTCTGCCCCGGCCGTATCAGGTACCGGGGTCAGTATCCGAGCAGGCGGTCGCCTGTCGGAGATCCGGGGCCCGCTGACGCGAACCCCGGAGGGTGGTGGAGATCAGTACTGCTCGGTCTCCACGAAACCCGCGTCCGCGTCGTCGTCGGCGCCGAAGGCGTCGGCAGCGGCCGTGGGGTCGAATCCGGGCGGGCTGTCCTTGAGGGCCAGGCCCATGCCGGCCAGCTTCGCCTTGACCTCGTCGATCGACTTCGCACCGAAGTTACGAATGTCGAGCAGGTCGGCCTCGGAGCGAGCCACGAGCTCACCCACGGAGTGGATGCCCTCACGCTTCAGGCAGTTGTACGACCGAACGGTGAGCTCCAGCTCCTCGATCGGCAGCGCCAGATCAGCGGCGAGCGCGGCGTCCGTCGGGGACGGACCCATGTCGATGCCCTCGGCGTCGATGTTGAGCTCACGGGCAAGCCCGAACAGCTCGACCAGGGTCTTACCAGCCGACGCCATGGCGTCACGCGGACGCATCGCCTGCTTGGTCTCGACGTCGACGATCAGCTTGTCGAAGTCGGTGCGCTGCTCGACACGAGTCGCCTCGAC